>AXCX01000051.1 GCA_000767215.1 Actinotalea fermentans ATCC 43279 = JCM 9966 = DSM 3133 | reverse complement strand
GCGGCGCCGCCGACGGGGCGGCCGACGCGGCAGGACCCGAGGCCGACCAGGCGGCCGCCGGCCGGACGCCCGCGGAGGACCTCGGCGAGGGCCGCTCCGTCGCCGAGACCGTCCCGACGCCGTCGCTCGCGAACAACATCCTGGGCGACCCGGCCGAGCGCGACGTCGTCGTGCACCTGCCCCCGACCTACGACACCTCCGACGCGCGGTACGCGGTCGTCTACTACCTCGCCGGGGCCGACGAGCCCGTGGGCCGGCTGCGCAGCCTGGCGCCCGTCCTCTGGTCGGAGATGGGCAAGGAGGGCATGCGCGAGCTCATCGTGGTCGAGCTGGACGGCGAGAGCTCGATGGGCAACACCTTCTACGCGAACTCGCCGGTGACGGGGAACGCGGAGGACGCCCTCACCCAGGACCTGGTCGCGTACGTCGACGCGACGTACCGCACGATCCCCGAGGCCGCCTCACGCGGGCTGTCCGGCTTCTCGATGGGCGGGTCGGGCGCGATCAACGTGGGCCTGGCCCACCCGGAGGTCTTCGGTGCGCTCTACGCGGCCTCGCCGGGGCTGTTCCGGCCGGCGGACGGCCTGGCCGGCTTCCTCGCCGACAACGGCGCGTGGGACTGCTACGGCGCAGCCTTCGCGCCGGCCCCGCAGGCGCCGTACCCGCACCACCTGTCGATCGACCCGAGGGCGCCGCTCAGCGCCCAGGACCCGGCCGCCGTCGCCGCGTGGGAGTCCGGGTACGGCGACCTCGAGCGCAAGGTCGCGGACTACCTCGCCCAGCCCGAGCGCCTGGCGGCCATCCGGATCGCGTACGGCACGGCGGACGGCTACCGCTGGATCCCCGAGGGCTCGGAGTACCTGCTCGGGCTCCTCGCCGAGGACGGGATCCCGGCGAGCTCGAACGTCTTCACCGGCGGGCACACGCTCGACACCGGCTTCCCGGGGGACCTGGTCGCGTTCTTCTCCGCGAACCTCGCCGGCTGAGGGGCCCCGGCGGCGCCGGCGGCGCCGTGCGCCGGCCCGCGCCGGCCCGTCAGCGGGGCGTCTGCTGGTGGAACGCGAGCCGCCAGCCGCCCGCGCGGCGCACGTACAGGCTCGAGACGAGCGCCGCGTACGGCGTCTCGTCGCGCTCGGCGGCGGCCGAGTAGGTGACGACGGCGACGTCGTCGGTGACGTGCTGCACCGCCCAGTCGGACAGGTGGTACCAGTCCCACGGCGCGCCCGACATGGCCTTGAGCGCCGCGGGCCGGCTGGTGATGGTCAGGCCGCCCGGCAGGAGCATCGTGACCTGGGTGTCGAGCACCGAGTTGTAGAAGGCGATGACGGTGCCGCCGCCCGCCCGCAGCGCCTGCCAACCCTGGTCCTCGAGGCCGATGAGCTCGTCGTCCATGGACCCATCCTGCTCACCCGGGCCCGCGCGCGCAGGGCGGTGGGGACGACCGCCGTCAGTCATCCCATTGCTGGATCTTGCTGCAACGCGTTACAGTCGCGCACCGGCCATTCACCCGGGTGAAATCACGCGAACCCTGGCGACGAGGGGGTCCCATGTCCGCGGCATCCGTACGCCCGCACGCATCTCACCGTTCCGGCCCGGGGCGCCGACGCGCGGCGGTCGCCGCCGCGACGACCCTCGCGCTCGGCGTGACCGGCGTCGTCGCGCTCCTGCCGACCGCGGCCATCGCCGCCGACGGCGAGCGCAGCCCGGCGCTCGTCGGCAGCCTGCAGACCGAGCTGGGCTGCGGAGCCGACTGGCAGCCGGCCTGCGCCGAGACCGAGCTGGCGCCGACCGCGGTGCCGGGCGTCTACGCGGCCGAGCTCGAGCTCGCGCCCGAGGGGGCCGCGCCGCCGGAGGGCTACGCGTACGAGTACAAGGTCGCCCTCGACGACGAGTGGACCGAGAACTACGGGGCGGACGGCGTCGCGGGCGGCGCGAACATCCCGCTGATCGTCGGTGGCCCCACGCGCCTGCGCGTCGTCTACGACGACACCACGCACCGGATCGCGATCCAGCCCCTCGACCTCGCGGGCGACTACACGGCCGCCGACGACGCGCTCGTGGCCCCGCCCGTGCGCCAGCCCGGCTCGACCGAGCAGTTCTACTTCGTCATGACCGACCGGTTCGCCAACGCCGACGCGTCGAACGACGCCGGCGGCCTCACCGGCGACCGCCTGGTCACGGGCTTCGACCCGACCGACAAGGGCTTCTACAACGGCGGCGACCTCGCCGGCCTGCGCGCCCAGCTGCCGTACATCGACGGGCTGGGCACGACGGCGATCTGGCTCACGCCGTCGTTCAAGAACCAGCCGGTGCAGGGCGCCGGGACCGCCGACGTCTCCGCCGGCTACCACGGCTACTGGATCACGGACTTCACGCAGATCGACCCGCACCTGGGCACGAACGCCGAGCTCGAGGCGCTCATCGACGAGGCGCACGCCCGCGGGATCAAGGTCTACTTCGACATCATCACCAACCACACGGCCGACGTCATCGACTACGCCGAGGGCCAGTACTCCTACATCGACCAGGCGACGAGCCCGTACTTCCTGGCCGACGGCGTCACGCCCTTCGACCCGGGCGCCAACGCGGGCAGGGACGACTTCCCGACGCTCGACCCGGTCGCCTCGTTCCCCTACACGCCGGTGGTCGACCCGCAGGACGCGGACCTCAAGGTCCCGGCCTGGCTCAACGACGTGACGGCCTACCACAACCGCGGGAACTCGACCTACAGCGGCGAGTCCACCACGTTCGGCGACTTCTCCGGCCTGGACGACCTCATGACCGAGGACCCGCGGGTCGTCGACGGGTTCGTCGACGTCTACCAGTCCTGGATCGACCTGGGCATCGACGGGTTCCGCATCGACACCGTCAAGCACGTGAACCTCGAGTTCTGGGAGGAGTGGACCACCCGCGTCCTCGACTACGCCCACGCGCACGGCAAGCCGGACTTCTTCATGTTCGGCGAGGTGTACGACGCCGACCCGGCCAAGCTCTCCCCGTACGTGCGCCGGACCGACATGAGCTCGGTGCTGGACTTCACGTTCCAGTCCGCGGCGTCGCGGTTCGCCCGCGGGTTCGAGCCCACCACGCTGAGCGAGCTCTTCGCCGGCGACGACATGTACACGACGCCGACCACGAGCGCCTCCGCCCTGCCGACGTTCCTCGGCAACCACGACATGGGCCGCATCGGCTTCTTCGTCGCGGGGAACGGGAACGGCCTGGAGCGCTCGGAGCTCGCGCACTCGCTGATGTACCTCACGCGCGGCCAGCCGGTCGTCTACTACGGCGACGAGCAGGGGTTCGTCGGCCTGGGCGGCGACAAGAGCGCCAGGCAGAGCATGTTCGCGTCGCAGGTGGCCGAGTACACCGGCCAGCTGCTGCTGACCGGCGAGACGGTCGGCTCGGCCGACCGGTTCGACACCGACGCGCCGCTGTACGAGCACATCGCCGGCCTGGCGGCCCTGCGCGACGCGACGCCGGCCCTCGAGTCGGGCGCGCAGATCGAGCGTCCGGTCTCCGGGGCGGGCGAGGACTCCGTGTACGCGTTCTCGCGCGTGCAGCGTGACGAGAAGATCGAGCACCTCGTGGCGGTGAACAACGCGGCCGACGCCGCCACCGTCACCGTCGACACGCTCACCCCGGGCGCGGGCTTCGCCCCGCTCTACGGCGGCCACGCACCCGTGACGGCCGACGCCGACGGCGCCGTCACCCTCACGGTCCCGGCCTTCTCCGCCGTCGTGCTCGTGGCGGACGCGCCAGTCGCGGCGGGCGCGGGCGACATCGCCGTCGACCTGCCGACGCCGGGCGCGGCGCTCACGGGCGTCAGCCCGGTGCGCGCGGACGTGCCGGACGGCGTGTGGGCCGAGACCTCGTTCGCGTACCGCCTGGTGGGCACGGACGCGTGGACGCCGCTCGGCACGGCCGAGACGACGACGCCGCGCGTCTTCCACGACGTCTCGGGGCTCCCCGCCGGCGCCCTCGTGGAGTATCGCGCCGTGAGCGTGGACGCCGCGGGGACCACGGTCGCCGCCTCGACGTACGGGTCGGTCGGCGTCGGGGTCGACGGCGTCGTGCCGGAGGACCCGGAGGAGCCCGGGCCGGTCCCGGGCCGGACCGACCTGGTCGTGTCCATCCCCGGCACGCTGAACTCCGAGCTCGGCTGCACGGGCGACTGGGACCCGGGTTGCACGGAGATCAGGCTGGGGCACCTGGCGAACGGCGTCTACGCGGGCACCTTCACGGTCCCGGCGGGCACCTGGGAGTACAAGATCGCCATCGGCGGCACGTGGGACGAGAACTACGGCGCGGGCGGCGTGGGCGGCGGGGCGAACGTGTCCTTCACGCTGGCCTCCGCGCAGGCCGTCACGTTCGTCTACGACGACGCGACGAAGTGGTTCACCTCCTCGGCGCAGGGCCCGCTGATCACGCTGCCGGGCTCGTACCAGAGCGAGGTCGGCTGCCCGGGCGACTGGCAGCCGGAGTGCCTGGTCACGTCGCTGCAGGACAAGGACGGCGACGGCGTCTACACGTACACGGCGGCGGCGATCCCGGCCGGCGCGTACGAGGTGAAGGTCGCGCACGAGCTGTCGTGGGGCGAGAACTACGGCGCCGGGGGAGCGCGCGACGGGGCGAACATCCCGTTCAGCGCCCCGGGCGGCAAGCCGGTGACGTTCACCTACGACATCACGACGCACGTCCTGACGATCGAGATCACCGACCCGCCGCTGCCCGGCCTCGGCCAGCAGCAGGCGCACTGGGTGGACGCGGGGACGATCGCCTGGCCGGCGGAGCTCGTCGGCGACGCCGACCCGGCCGGCCTCACCTGGCGCCTGCACCACGCCCCGGACGCCTCCCTCGAGGTGGCCGACGGCGCCGTCCAGGGCGGCGAGGCCGTCGAGCTCAGTGCGGCGGCCGGCGCCCTGACCGACGAGCAGCTGGCGCGCTTTCCGCAGCTCGCGGGCTACGTCGCCCTGACCCTGCCCGACGCCGTGGACCGCGCCGACGTCGAGGCGTGGCTGCGCGGGGAACTCGTGGTGGGGCAGTACGAGGGCGACGACCTCACGGCCGTCACCGGCGTGCAGATCCCGGGCGTGCTCGACGACCTGTGGGCCGCCGACGCCGCGGACCGCGCCCTCGGCGCCACCTGGGGCCGCGGCGGCAGGCCGACGCTCGCGCTCTGGGCCCCGACGGCGCAGGACGTCGACCTGCTCCGCTGGCCCGACGCCGACCTGTCGGCCGAGCCGACGCGGACGGCCATGGAGCGCCAGGCGGACGGCTCCTGGACGGTGACGGGCGCGCGGTCGTGGTCCGGCGACGCGTACCTGTACGAGGTGACGGTCTACGCGCCGAGCACCGACGCCGTCGAGGTCAACCAGGTCACCGACCCGTACTCGGTCGCCCTGACGATCAACTCCACGCACTCGGTGCTGGTGGACCTCGACGACCGGGCGCTCCAGCCGCGCGAGTGGCGCCACGCCCGTCAGCCCGACGTCGAGCCGGTCGACCAGACCATCTACGAGCTGCACGTGCGCGACTTCTCGATCAACGACGCGACGGTGCCGGCCGACCTGCGCGGGACGTACCTCGCGTTCGCCCAGCGCCGCTCCGACGGCCGTGAGCACCTGCGCGACCTGGCCGAGGCCGGCCTGACGACCGTGCACCTGCTCCCGACGTTCGACATCGCGACGATCGAGGAGGACCGGAGCGCCCAGCAGACGCCGCCGTGCGACCTCGCGTCGTTCCCGCCGGACTCGGCCGAGCAGCAGGCCTGCATCGACCAGGTCCGCGACACCGACGGGTACAACTGGGGCTACGACCCGCTGCACTGGTCGGCGCCCGAGGGCTCGTACGCGGTGAACCCGGACGGCGGGGCGCGCGTCGCGGAGTTCCGCACGATGGTCGGCGCGCTGCACGCCGACGGCCTTCAGGTCGTGCTCGACCAGGTGTTCAACCACACCTCGGCGAGCGGCCAGGCGCCGTTGTCGATCCTCGACCGCGTGGTGCCCGGGTACTACCACCGGCTGAACGCCGTCGGGGCCGTGGAGACCTCCACCTGCTGCCAGAACATCGCGACCGAGCACGCCATGGCCGAGAAGATGATGGTCGACTCGGTGGTCGTCTGGGCCCGCGACTACAAGGTCGACGGCTTCCGCTTCGACCTCATGGGTCACCACTCGCGCGAGACCATGCTCGCCGTCCGCGAGGCGCTCGACGGGCTCGACCGGTGGCGCGACGGCGTCGACGGCGAGGACGTGTACCTCTACGGCGAGGGCTGGAGCTTCGGCGAGGTGGCCGACAACCGCCTGTTCACGCAGGCGACGCAGGGTCAGCTGGGCGGCACCGGCATCGGCACCTTCAGCGACCGGCTGCGCGACGCCGTCCGCGGCGGCGGCCCGTTCGACGAGGACCCGCGGATCCAGGGCTTCGGCTCGGGTGCGTACGTCGACCCGAACGGGGCGGCGGTCAACGGTGACGAGGCCGCGCAGCTCACGCGGGCGCAGCACCAGGCCGACCTCGTGCGCCTCGGCCTGGCGGGCAACCTCCGCGACTTCGCGTTCCTCACCAGCGCGGGCGTGGTGCAGACCGGCGCCGAGCTCGACTACAACGGGCAGCCCGCCGGGTACGCGGACTCGCCGGAGGAGGTCGTCACCTACGTCGACGCCCACGACAACGAGACGCTCTGGGACGCCCTGACGCTCAAGCTCCCCACGGACACCCCGATGGACGAGCGCGTGCGCATGAACACCCTGTCGCTCGCGACGACGGCGCTCGCCCAGACCCCGTCGTTCTGGCACGCGGGCGCGGACCTGCTGCGCAGCAAGTCGCTGGACCGCAACTCCTACAACTCCGGCGACTGGTTCAACACCCTGGACTGGACGGGGGAGGACAACGGGTTCGGCCACGGCCTGCCGCCGGCGGGCGACAACGAGGCGAAGTGGCCGTTCCAGCAGCCGCTGCTCGCGGACCCGGCCCTGCAGCCGACCGCCGACGACGTGGCGACCGCCACGCAGGCGGCGCAGGACCTGCTCGAGCTGCGGTTCTCGACCGACCTGTTCCGCCTCGGCGACGCCGACCTGATCGAGCAGAAGGTCTCGTTCCCGGCGAGCGGGCCGGACGCCGACCCGGGTGTGATCGTCATGCGGATCGACGACACCGTGGGCCGGGACGTCGACCGCCGCCTGGACGGGGTGCTCGTGGTCTTCAACGCCACGCCCGAGGAGGTGTCGGTCCCGATCGCCGGGCTTGCCGGCGACCGGTACGCGCTCTCGCCGGTCCAGGCCCGCGGCAGCGACGACGTCGTGCGCGGCACCGAGTGGGACCGGGCGACCGGGACCGTGACGGTGCCGGCCCGGACGGTCGCGGTCCTGGTTGACGACCAGCACCGGCAGGGCTGGACGTGGCCGTGGGAGGGCGGCTGGCACTGGCCGTGGTCGTGACGACCGGCCGGCACGAGCGGTGAGAGATGCGGGGGCCGGCCGCCCCTCCGGCCCCCGCACACCCGTCCGCACGCTCCCGAGCTGCCGGTGCCCCGTGGCCGCACATGGCGGCCCCAGGCACGGGAGGTGCGGCGACGGCACCGGGCCGCCCGCCCGGTGCGACGCGGCGGCCCGTCTCGGGAGTCCCGGGACGGGCCGCCGACGTCTGGTGCGCCCCCGGTCCGGACGAGCGCCGCCCGGACCGGGGACGTGCCTTGGTGGTCACCTCGAGGAGGTCACCGTCGCTGGTGGGATCAGCCCACCGTGCAGTTGACCGACGGCCAGGTCCAGTTGCCACCGTGCTGGACGGTGAACCCGAACGAGGTCGAGGCACCCGGCGCGAGGTAGCCGTTGCCCTGCGGCCGCATCACCATGCGGTACTGGTCGGGCCACGTCGGCGAGCCGTTCCAGGTGGCGATGATCCGCTGCGGGTACTGGACGATGACGTTCGAGGTCCAGCTGGAGATGGCCGCCGTCCCGGTGTTGCGGATCGTGACCGTGCCGTTGAACCGGTCGTTCCACTTCTGGCCCTCGGAGTACGTCGCCGAGCAGCTCGTCGTGCCCTGGCCGGGGTCGGTCGGGTCCGTCGGGTCGGTCGGGTCCGTGGGGTCGGTCGGGTCGGTGGAGATGCCGCCCGGCGTGGCCCGCACACCCTGGCCCGAGTTCAGCTGGCCCAGGACCGAGGTGTACGCGGCCTTCTTGTTGCCGTAGCTGTCGAACAGCAGCGGGGTGCCGCTGGCACGCCACGAGTCGGAGTCGCGCACGCCCCAGACCGTCACGCCGGTGCAGCGGGAGACGGCCATGCAGGCCTGGATGACGCCCTTGTACTGGTCGGCCTGCGAGCTGCCCGAGCCCTCGATGTCCAGCTCGGTGATCTGCACGTCCACGCCGAGGTCGGCGAAGTTCTGCAGGGTGGTGTGGTAGTTCGACGGCACCGGGTTGCCCGAGTTGAAGTGGGCCTGGAAGCCGACGCAGTCGATCGGCACGCCGCGCGCCTTGAAGTCCTTGACCATGTTGTACACGGCCTGCGTCTTGGCGTGGTTCCAGTTGTCGGTGTTGTAGTCGTTGTAGCAGAGCTTGGCGTTCGGGTCGGCGGCGCGGGCGGCGCGGAACGCGGCCTCGATCCAGTCGTTGCCCGTGCGCTGCAGGTTGGAGTCACGACGGGCGCCGGAGCTGCCGTCGGCGAACGCCTCGTTGACGACGTCCCAGGCGTAGATCTGGCCCTTGAAGTGCGTGGCCACCTGCGTGACGTGGTTCAGCATGGCGTTGCGCAGGGCCGTGCCGGACATGTTCTGCATCCAGCCGGGCTGCTGCGAGTGCCAGGCCAGCGCGTGACCGCGCACCTGCATCCCGTTCTGCCGGGCCCACGAGACGAGACGGTCGCCGCTGCTGTAGTTGAACTGGCCCTGGTTGGGCTCAGTGGCGTCCATCTTCATCTCGTTCTCGGCCGTCACCATGTTGAACTCGCGCGCGGCGATGGTGGAGTAGGTCGAGTCGCTGCTCAGCCGGCTGACGGCGATGGCGGTGCCGAAGTAGCGGTTGCTCTCGGCGGCGGCCGTGTCGAGAGTGGACCCTGCGGCGACGGCCGGCAGACCTGCGGCCGCGAGCGTGAGGACGCCCGCCGCTGCGATGGCCTGCACGGCGCGACGTGCGCCCGCGTGGCCGGACATGCGTGGTGACTTCATCGAAGAACCCTTCTGATCGGTGGCCGTGACCGGGCGGTCTGCCCGGACCGGCTCGGGACCGGCTCGGTCCCCGTCGCTCCGCCGACCTGACCGTCGGCGGCACTGCTGCCCCCGTCCCCCTCTCGTTCTGCAACGTTGGACGACCCGCGCAGCCGGAACCGCGGCGGGCGAGATCGCCGCAGTCGTCCCTGCGTCGTGGTGCGTCGTGTGCTCTCGGTGCGCCGGTGACACCGGCGCGCGGCCCCGGTGGCGGGGCCGGCCCGATCAGGGCCCCGGAGGTCCCGGCGGCGCGGCGGACGACGGCGTCGTCGTCGCCCTTCCGACCGGTCCGGACATCTGCCCTCCTGCGCCGCGGCTCCGGACCGGTGCCGTGCGCCCTTCGGACGACCGCCCCGTGGCCCGAGTCACACCCTGTGACACGGCACACCGTGCGCTGTGGCGCGGGCGTCGTCAATGGACGCGAAGGGCATCGATAGTTTCGAAGGCGACGACGACCGTGTCGGCGGCGCTGAGGCGTGGGAACCCTCCCAGCGCCCCGGCCTCGACGGATGCGGTCGCCCATGTCCGCCCTGAAACACGCTGGAAACGTGGGCAGAATCGGACAAAGCGATAGTTTCGCGTCTCGCTATGCGGACGCCTTCTGCGGGGGTCCGTCTCGCGGCGGGACGGCGGTCGCGGCGGGCGCAGACGCGGCCCCGTCGTGACGGCGGGGCCGCGGCACGCCTCTCAGCCGAACGTCTCGCACGGTCCCGTGGTCGCCGCGGCGGGCGTGCGGGAACCGGCTCTCGTCATCCAAGCGGCTGGCGGGCGTTGGCGTCAACAAATGAAGACAATGGACGCGATACTGTCTGCCGTGCCCAAGGACCGGGTGCCGCCTGGCTCCCAGACCTCCCTGCGTGAGGCGAACCGTGCCCGCATCATCGACGCGGTGCAGCAGCGCGGTGCCATCACGCAGGTCGAGCTCGTCGGCGTCACGGGTCTGTCGGCCGCGACGATCTCGAACATCGTCAAGGAGCTGACCGCCGCCGGGGTCCTCAACACGGCGCCGACGTCGCGCAGCGGCCGACGGGCGCAGATGGTCAGCCTCGCCCGGAACCTGGGTCTGGTGGCCGGCGTGCACTTCGCCGAGCGGTCGCTGCGGGCGGTCCTCGCCGACGTCACGCAGCGCGTCGTCGCCGAGCAGCGGCTGCCCCTCCCGCCCGACCACCGGGCCGACAGCGGCCTCGACCGCGTCGCCCAGCTCATCGAGGAGATGGTCGACTCGCTCGGCGCCTCCATGACCGAGGTGCTGGCCGTCGGCGTCGGCATCCCGGCGCCGGTCGACGCCACGACGGGCATGGTCTCGGCGTCGGGCGTGCTGCGCGGGTGGGACTGGGTGCCGGTGCCCCAGGTGCTGGGGGAGCGGCTGGGGCTGCCCGTGCGCGTGGAGAACGACGCGAACCTGGGCGCCCTGGCCGAGCACCGGATCGGCGCCGCGATCGGCACCCGCAACCTCGTCTACCTGCGGGCGTCGTACGGGCTAGGCCTGGGCCTGATCGTGGACGGGCACCTCGTGCACGGCCGCAGCGGCGCGGCGGGCGAGCTGGGGCACATCGTGGTCGACCCCGACGGCGCACCCTGCCGGTGCGGGAAGCGGGGCTGCCTGGAGACGACGGCAGGCGCCACCGCGCTGCTCGGCACGCTCCAGGCCGATCGCGGCCACCTGGCGCTGCGCGACGTCGTCACCCAGGCGCTCGAGGGCGACGCCGGACTCACGCTCGCGCTCGCCGCGGTCGGCCGTCACCTCGGTCGCCAGCTCGCCGTCGTCTGTACCCTCCTGGATCCGGAGATCGTCGTGGTCGGTGGTGAGCTGGCGCGTGCCGGCGCGATCCTGCTCGACCCGCTGCGTGCGGAGCTCGCCGCAGGCGCGCTGCACGGGACCGCGGGGCCGGTGCCCGTCGTGCCGGCAGCGCTGGGCGAGCAGGCTGAAGCGCGCGGCGCGGTCGCGCTCTCGGTCGAGGCTTCCCGCATCGTCGTCGCAGGGGGTGTCGGGTGAACGCACGGCGGAGGTGCCGGACGGCGGCCATCCACGCCTCGCTGCTCGTCTGCGCGCTGGTGCTCGCGGCGTGCGCGCCCGCCGCGTCGCCGCAGTCCAACGAGGACGTCATCGCCTTCCTGCTCCCCGAGTCGAAGACCTCGCGCTACGAGACCACCGACCGCCCCGAGTTCGCCAGCGTGATCTCGCAGGACTGTCGTGACTGCCGCCTGATCTACGCGAACGCCGGGCAGGACGCCGCGCGTCAGCAGCAGCAGGCGGAGTCGGCCCTCAGCCAGGGCGCAGACGTGCTCGTGCTCGACCCCGTCGACTCGGTGGCTGCACGGACCATCGTCGAGGCAGCCACCGCGCGCGGCGCCGCCGTCATCGCCTACGACCGGTTCATCTCCGGTGCGCCGCTCGACTTCTTCGTGTCCTACGACGCCGGTCGGGTCGGGCAGATCCAGGGAGCAGCGCTCGCCGAGGCGCTCAAGGACGACGTCGGCCCGGGCCAGGGGCTGCTGGCGGTGCACGGCGCTCCCACCGACTCCAACGCCGCGACGATCAAGAAGGGCCTCCGCGAGGCGCTCTGGGGCAGCGGGCTGACGATCCTCGCGGAGTACGACACACCCGACTGGAGCCCCGACGCATCTCAGCAGTGGGTGGAGTCGCAGCTGACGGTGTACGGGGATCGCGTCGTGGGCGTGTACGCCGCGAACGACGGCACGGCGGCGGGCGCGATCTCTGCCCTGCGGGCTGCGGGGATGGATCCAGCCGTACCGGTCACCGGGCAGGACGCCGAGCTGGCGGCGATCCAGCGGGTCGTCGCCGGCGACCAGCTGATGACCGTCTACAAGCGGATCGGCCAGCAGGCGCGCCTTGCCGCGGCGCTCGCGATCCGTCTGCTTCGCGGTGAGCAGCCGACGGCGGACCTGCTCGTGGAGGGCGTTCCGACCCGCCTGCTCACTCCGGTCGAGGTGACGCAGGACAGCGTCCGCTCGGTCATCATCGACGGCGGGGTCTTCACCGTCGACGAGATCTGCACCACTGCCTATCGGCAGGCCTGCCAGGACCTGGGGCTGCTCGAGGAGGGCTCATGACACGTCCCCCCGTGATGTCTCTGCGCGGCATCACCCACAGCTTCGGCGCCGTCCGGGCTCTCATCGACGTCGACCTCGACGTGTCGGCCCACGAGGTCGTGGCGGTCGTCGGCGACAACGGTGCCGGGAAGTCGACGCTCGTCGGCGTGATGGCGGGCGCCCTGGTGCCCGACGCCGGCGAGGTGGTGGTCGACGGCCGCGAGGTTCGCCTCAGCTCGCCGGGCCTCGCGCGCCAGCTCGGGATCGCCACGGTGTTCCAGGACCTCGCCCTGTGCGAGGACCTCGACGTCGTCGAGAACCTGTTCCTCGGCCAGGAGCTGCGGCGCGGACCCGTGCTCGACGAGGTCGCCATGGAGCGCGAGGCGCTCCGGCTCCTTGCCCAGCTCTCCGCGCGGGTGACCTCCGTGCGTGGACCGGTGTCGGGACTGTCCGGCGGCCAGCGCCAGGCGGTGGCGGTGGCGCGGGCCCTCCTCGGTGAGCCCCGCGTCCTCGTGCTGGACGAACCCACGGCAGCCCTGGGCATCACGCAGACCGCGGAGGTGCTCAACCTCGTCGAGCGTGTGCGGGACCGGGGCTACGGCGTCGTGCTCGTGAGCCAGAACATGGCGGACGTGCAAGCGGTCGCCGACCGTGTGGTCGTGCTGCGGCGCGGCCGGGTCAACGGCGACTTCGACGCGGAGACCGCGAGCTACGAGGACATCATCGCCGCGATCACGGGGATCGCCCCGACCCGTCGGAGAGGAGGGGTCTCATGACCGTGCCTGTGGTCGACCGCGGAGGCATTCCTGTCGCGGACCGGCCGGACTGGCGGTGGCGTTCGTGGGACGAGCGGGACCCCGGGCGGATACCCGTGCTCATCGCGCTCGTGCTCATCGCCCTGGTGTTCCAGGCGCTGAACGGCGCGTACCTCTCCGCGGACAACCTGGTGAACCTGGCGCTCCAGGCGTCCACGACAGGCATCCTCACGCTCGGCGTCGTGCTGGTCCTCATGGTCGGGCAGATCGACCTGTCCGTGGGCGCCGTCAGCGGCGTCGCCGCGGCGGTCGTCACCGTCGGCTTCGTCCGCGCGGGCTGGCCGTTGATCGTCGCGGTGCTCGTCGCGGTGGCCGTCGGTACCGCGCTCGGGGCCGGGTACGGCTGGATGTTCGCCCGGCTCGGCGTACCGAGCTTCGTCATCACGCTCTCCGGACTCATGGTCGGCGTCGGTCTGCAGGCGCAGGTGCTCGGGCCGACGGCCTCCGTCAACCTGCCCTACGAGTCCGGCCTCGTGCGTTTCGCCCAGCAGACCTTCCTCCCGCCCGTGCTCTCGGCGGGGCTGGTCGTCGCGGTGGTTCTCGCGTACACGACCAGCCGCCTCGTGGATCGGCGGCGCAGGATCGCCGCGGAGCTGTCGGCCCCGTCGCTCGGGGCGACGGCGGCGCGGATCGCGGCGCTGGCCGCAGGCCTGGGGGTGCCCGTCTGGTACCTCAGCCGGGGGCGCGGCGTCGGTGCGATCGTCGCTGTGTTCATCGGCCTGGTGTGGGCGACCGACATCGTGCTGCGGCGTACCCAGTGGGGGCGCTCGGTGCGTGCGATCGGCAGCAGCGTGGAGTCGGCCCGTCTGGCCGGCTTCCCGGTGCGGCGCGTGTACATCGCGGCCTTCATGGCTTGCGCGGGACTTGCGGCGCTGGCGGGGGTCCTCTCCGCGGGTCGGTTCGCCGCGGCGAACCAGAGCACGGGCGGCGCGGACCTGACGCTCACGGCGATCGCGGCAGCCGTGATCGGTGGTACCAGCCTCTTCGGCGGCCGCGGGAGCGCATGGTCGGCCGTTCTGGGCGTCGCGGTGATCCACGCGATCTCGTCCGGTCTGACGTTGCTCACGGCGGACGGCTCGCTGCGCTACATCGTGACGGGCGTGGTCCTGGCGCTGGCCGTCACTGTTGATGCGGTGTCGCGGCGGTCCAGGGGCGTTCCCGGCCGCTGACCCACCCCTCGAGTGGAACGAACCTGCTGGTGACTCTCCTCGAGTGGAACGTTGTGCTCCTGTTTCGTTCCACTCGAGTGTTGGGCGGTCAGAAGCCCGGGAGGCGCTGGGCGAGCGCTGCCGTGCGCAGCTCCTCCAGGTGCGTCTCCGCGCGGGCGGCGGCCACCCGGCCCGACGGCGCCCGGTGCCCGGCCTGGCGGCGCTCGACGTGCAGCTCCACCTGCTCGGTGACGCGCACGACGACGCTGCCGCGGACGCGGCCGAGCCAGAGGACGGGCATGCGCAGGCGGAACGTGCGGGCGTCGACGGCGATGGTGGTCATGGCCGGTCCTCCGTGGTCTCGTGGGTGGCGGCGGTCCCGTGCTCGGGGCCCGTCTCGTCGGGGAAGCTGTCGGGGTTGACGGTCGCGAACAGGCGACCCAGGCGTGCGCCCTCCGGTCGGAGCGAGGGGTCCGCGGTGCGGCCGGCGAAGCGGTCGGTCAGGTGGGTGACGGCCTCGACGAGCTCGCGCATCTCGTCGGCCGTGGCCCAGAACGTCGAGGTCGTCACGCTGACCGTGTCGCGCCACTCGTCGGGCCGGTCCGGATGGGTGGCCATGAAGGAGCGCACCCGGTCGGCCTCGCGCGTCACCACCAGCCCGACCAGCTCGGACATCGCGATGAACGAGGTCGGGTCGGCCGGGTCGACGTCGAGCGTGCGGCTGCGCGTCACCGGGCGCCAGGGCTTCTCGCGCCCCCGGCTCGGCGCCGGCTCGATGAAGCCGGCCTTCGCGAGGGTGCGGAGGTGGAACGAGCAGTTCGCGACGGTCTCGCCGGTGTGCTCGGCGCACTGCGTCGCGGTGGCCTCGCCGACGTCGCCGAGGAAGTCGAGGAGCTCCAGGCGCAGCGGGTGGGCGAGCGCGCGGATCCGCGACGGGTCGGTGATCGCCGGGGTGGTGGGTGCGTCGTCGGGCATGTGCGCAACACTAGTTGCGCAACGAACCTTTAGCAAGAGTTCTTGCGAAAGAGTTCTTTCCTACGGTCTCGACCGGGTTGGGAAGGTCAGCGGAACACGATCGTCCGGTGGCCGTTGAGCAGGATCCGGTGCTCGGCGTGCCAGCGCACGGCCCGCGCCAGGGCGCGGCGTTCGACGTCCTGACCGAGCCGCACCATGTCCGCCACGCTCTTGGTGTGGTCCACCCGCTCGACGTCCTGCTCGATGATCGGGCCCTCGTCGAGGTCCGCCGTCACGTAGTGCGCCGTCGCGCCGATGAGCTTGACCCCGCGGTCGTGCGCCTGGGCGTACGGGCGGGCGCCCTTGAACGACGGCAGGAACGAGTGGTGGATGTTGATGACCTTGCCCTCGAGCGCCCGGCACAGGTCGTCGGACAGGATCTGCATGTAGCGGGCGAGGACCACGAGCTCCACGTCCAGCTCGCGGACCAGGGTGAGCAGCCGCGCCTCGGCGTCGGCCTTGGTCGCCTGGGTGACGGGCATGTGGTGGAACGGCACCCCGTAGAACTCGGCGAGCCCGGCCAGGTCCGTGTGGTTGCCGACGACGCCGACGATCTCGACGGGCAGGCCCTCCTCGCGCTGGCGGAACAGCAGGTCGTGCAGGCAGTGGGCCGCGCGCGAGACGAGCACGAGCGTCCGCACGGGCCGCCCGACGACGTCGAGCCGCCACGCCATCTCGAAGCGCGGCGCGAGCGCCTCCAACGCCGCCGTGAGCTCCTCGCGCGAGGCCGCGGACTCCACCTGCACCCGCATGAAGAACAGCCCGCTCACCTGGTCCCCGAACTGCTGGGACTCGGTGATGTTGCCGCCGTGCTCGGCCAGCAGCCCGGCGACCGCGTGCACGATGCCGGGCCGGTCCGGGCAGGACAGGCTCAGCACCCAGTGCGTGGGCGCGGGGGAGCGGCTCGGATCCGTCGGGGGCTGGTCGGCGTGCTGGGTCTCCACGAGCGCTGAGGGTAGTCGTGATGCCGCGCGTCAGCGGGTGGCGACCAGCTCCCGCTCGCTGCCCGATGGCGTCCCGGCCGGCGCGCCGTCGTCCTCCGGTGCGCCCTCGTCCAGGCCCAGGCGGGCCTGCAGGCGGGCGAGCGGCGCGGGCAGCCACCAGTTCGCGCGGCCGAGTAGCCGCATCGTCGCCGGGACCAGCAGCGCGCGGACCACCGTCGCGTCGAGCGCCACGGCCAGCGCGAGCCCGACGCCGATCACCTTGAGGAAGGTGACGCCGCTGGTCGCCATCGCCGCCAGCACCACGACCAGCAGGAGCGCGGCGGACGTGATGGTCCGGCCGGACCGCTGCAGGCCGAGCGCGATCGAGGTGGCCTCGTCGGTGCCGCGCCGGTGCTCCTCGCGGATGCGGCTGAGCAGGAACAGCTCGTAGTCCATGGCCAGGCCCAGGGCGATGAGCCCGATGAGCACGAGGTTCGCCGCCTCGACGCGCCCGGTGGTGGTGAAGTCGAGCGCGCCGGACAGGTGGCCCTGCACGAAGCCCCACGTCACCAGGCCGACGGTCGCGCCCAGGGACAGCGCGTTCATCAGCACCGCCTTGAGCGGCAGCACCACCGAGCCGAGCGCCGCGAAGAGCAGCACCATCGTCACCCCGGCCACGAAGAGCAGCGTCCACGGCAGCACCCGCGTGATCGCGGCGACCGCGTCGATGCCGGCGCTCGCCGCGCCGCCGACCAGGGCCGTCACATCCGGCCCGACGCCGGGCAGCCGGCCGTCGTCGGCCATGGCGCGCAGGCTGTGGACGAGGTCGCGGGTCGTGGCGTCGTCGGTGTCGCCCGGGGTGGTGATCTCGACGTGGGTCACCGTGGCCGCGCCGTCGCCCGTCTGCCCGACGACGCGCGCGGTGCCGGCGTGCGGCAGCGCGGCCATCGCGGCGACCGCGTCGCGCAGCCCGCCGTCGCTCACGGACCCCGTCAGCACGACGTCG
>AXCX01000507.1 GCA_000767215.1 Actinotalea fermentans ATCC 43279 = JCM 9966 = DSM 3133 | reverse complement strand
TGACCAGCCCTGTCGCCCGCGTGACCGGCCCCGCCGTGGGCTGGGACGCCGCCTGGGAGGCGGCGCTCGCGGCGCTCGAGCTCGACGTCGCCGAGGTGGAGCACGCGCTCGCGCTGCGCGAGATCGCGCTCGACCCGCCCGACCCGTGGACCCCGCCCGTGGGCCTCGGCCCGCTGCCGATGGCGCTCGCCGACCGCGCCC
>AXCX01000506.1 GCA_000767215.1 Actinotalea fermentans ATCC 43279 = JCM 9966 = DSM 3133 | reverse complement strand
CTGCGCCGCGAGGTCGTCGCCGCGTGGCTGCTCGTCGCCGTGAGCGGCGCCGTCGGGGTCGTCCGCGCCGTGACGGGCGGCGACCTGACGGGCCTCCAGGCGACCGGCCTCGGCGTCGTCGTGCTCGCGCTCGGTGCTGCCACCCGCAGCGCGATCGCCCACCGCCGCCGCCCCGTGCTCTCGGAGCGCGCCCTCGAGCTCGACGGGCGGATGCGCGGGTTCGCGTCCGCCTCGGTGGCACGGCTCCAGGTCTCCATGGGTGCGATGACGCTCCTGTGGTCGCTCTGGGCGATCCGGGACCTGACCGGCACGCTCGTCGGGTTCGTGGCCGGCGTGGTGTCCCTCGGCGGGCTCGTCGTCGCGATCCGGTACCTGCGCCGCGCGGCCCCGCGCCCGCCGTCGACCTGGGGCGCCACCGCACTCCCGCAGGGCACCGCATGATCGTCAGCGTCGACCCCGCGTCGCCGGTCCCGGTCTTCGAGCAGCTCCGGGCGCAGATCCAGCGGCTCATCGTGTCCGGCGCGCTCCGCCCGGGCGCGACGCTGCCGCCCATCCGCCAGCTCGCCACCGACCTCGGCCTCGCCCGCGGCACCGTCAACAAGGTCTACGACGCGCTCGCCCGCGAGGGGCTCGTGCGCACCAACGGCCGGCACGGCACCGTCGTCCTCGAGCCGCACGAGACCACCGCCACGCGCGACGACCTCGCCGACGCCGCGGCCGCGCTCGCCCTGGTCGCGCGCCAGCTCGGCGTCGCCCCGGCCGAGGCGCACGAGGCCCTCACCGCCGCGCTGCACCGCCTGGCGGGCCCGCCGCCGCCCCCGCCGCGGCCGTGACTCTCGGGGCGTCGTCCCGCTCGCGCTCACCCGAGTGGAACGAAACGCGAGCGGAACGTTCCACTCGGAGCCGGATCAGGTCAGCTTCGTTCCACTCCGGAGGTGGGGGTGCCCGTGGGGGTGCCCGTGGGGGTGCCCGACGCGCGGGCCTGGGCCTCCGCGAGCCTCGCCTGGAGGCGGTCCCGCACCTCGTCCGGGGTGTACGACGCGCGGCGCCGCTCGTCGCGCGCGACGAGCACCCCGCCCGCGGCGACACCCGCGAACGCCGCGATCCCGAGGACCTTCCACACCGTCCTGGCCCATGCCACGCGCCTACGCTACCCACGTGCCCGACGCCGTCCCGCTCGACCGCGCCATCGATCTCACGCGCACGGGTGACCTGTGGCTCTTCCGGGGCCGCTCGCTCGCGGACCGCGCGATCCAGCTCGCCACGAACAGCCCCGTGAACCACGTGGGCATGGCGGTGGTCATCGACGACCTGCCGCCGCTGATGTGGCACGCCGAGCTCGGGCGCTCGATCCCCGACGCCTGGACCGGCGAGCACCAGCGCGGCGCCCAGCTGCACGACCTGCGCGCCGCCGTCACCACCTGGGTGCACAAGTACGGGCAGCAGCCGTGGTTCCGCCAGCTCCACGTCCCCGCGACCCCGGCGGAGCACCAGGAGATGGAGGACGCCGTCCTGCGGACCGTCGCGCAGATCGACGGGACGCCCTTCCCGCGCACGGTCCGGCTGGCCGCGCGGTGGCTGTGGGGCCACGCTCCGACGTCGGACCGCCTCGAGCGCGTACCGGGCGTGCACGCCGTCCAGGCGGTGCGCGACCTCTTCCGCGACGCGGACGCGCGCACGGAGGCGGAGGTCCGCCTGGAGCGCGCCTACTGCGCGGAGATCGTGGCGCTGACGTTCGAGGCGATGGGCCTGCTGCCCGGCGACCGCCGGGCGAGCGGCTTCGACCCCGGCGACTTCTGGAGCGGCGGGGACCTCGAGCTGCTGCGCGACGCGCGCCTCGGCGCCGAGATCGCCGTGGACGTCCCCCCGCGGGCCGACGCGGCATGAGCGACCCGGCGCCCGGGCCCGAGGCCAGGGCGTTCGTCGCGCGGCATGCCGCGCTCGTCGCCGCGGCGTCGGATGTGCTGGCGCACGTCGACGGGCTGCGCGGGCGGGTCGTGGACCTCGTCGCGGCCGACCGCGCGGACCAGGTGC
>AXCX01000505.1 GCA_000767215.1 Actinotalea fermentans ATCC 43279 = JCM 9966 = DSM 3133 | reverse complement strand
CGCCGGGCCGGGCGTGCGGGTGCTCGACCTCGGCTGCGGGCCGGGCCTGGTCGCCCAGCGCCTCGCCCGCCTGGGCTGCCGGGTGACGGGGGTCGACCTCAGCGCCTCCTCCCTCGACCACGCGCGCCGCGCCGCGCTGGCCGAGGGCCTGGCGATCGACTACCGCCGGGTGGACTTCCGCGAGCTCGGTGACGTCGCCCGGTACGACCTCGTGCTGCAGTCCTACGGGGAGCTCTCGACGTTCGCGCCGGACGTCCGCGACGACCTGCTCGCGCGCGTGCGGCGGGCGCTGGTGCCGGGCGGGGCGTTCGTGTTCGACGCGTCCCGGCCGCGCCACCACCCGCCGACCGGTCGCCGGTGGGAGGCCTCGCCCGGCGGCTTCTGGCGGCCCGGCCCGCACCTGGTCCTCGAGGAGCGGTTCGTGACCCCGGCGCCCGACGGGACGCAGGTGGCCTGCGACCAGTACGTGGTGGTGGACGGCACCGGCGAGGCCGGCGGCGTGACCACGTACCGCATGTGGTTCCACGACCACACGCCGGCCTCGCTGACGGGTGTGCTGGAGGCGGCCGGCTTCGTCGTCGAGGAGGTCTGCGGCTCCCTGGCGGGGGACCCTGTCACCGACGACGGCGAGTGGCTGGCCGTCGTCGCGCGCACGGGCTGAGCAGCGTCCGCGCGGGGCCGCGGGTCGCCGGCGCGCATGCACGGTGAACACCGGGTGTCGGACGCCGAACGTCCTGCCGCGATCCGCCGCCGCGTGACTAGGCTGGTCGACGGCCGGTTGACGACGACCGGCGGCGAGGCGCCCAGCCACGTCATGCGGGAGCACGAGTCGGCGGGCGACCTGACCAGCCATCCGAACGCCAGCGAAGGAGCACCCGTGGCCACAATCGAGGCCGTAGGCGCCCGCGAGATCCTCGACTCGCGCGGCAACCCCACTGTGGAGGTCGAGGTCGCCCTCGACGACGGCACGATCGCCCGCGCCGCGGTGCCCTCGGGCGCCTCGACCGGCGCCTTCGAGGCGGTCGAGCGCCGCGACGGCGACAAGGGCCGCTACCTCGGCAAGGGCGTCCAGGACGCCGTCGCGGCCGTCATGGACGAGATCGCCCCCGAGCTCATCGGCTTCGAGGCCAGCGAGCAGCGCCTGGTCGACCAGGCGCTCATCGAGCTCGACGGCACCCCGAACAAGGGCAAGCTCGGCGCGAACGCCATCCTCGGCGTCTCGCTCGCCGTGGCGAAGGCGGCCGCGGACTCGGCCGACCTGCCGCTGTTCCGCTACGTCGGCGGCCCGAACGCGCACGTCCTGCCCGTCCCGATGATGAACATCCTCAACGGTGGGTCGCACGCCGACTCCAACGTGGACATCCAGGAGTT
>AXCX01000504.1 GCA_000767215.1 Actinotalea fermentans ATCC 43279 = JCM 9966 = DSM 3133 | reverse complement strand
ACCTACCGCGAGGCCCTGCGCACCGGCGTCGAGGTCTACCACTCGCTCAAGTCCGTGCTGAAGGCCCAGGGCCTGAGCACCGGCCTCGGCGACGAGGGCGGCTTCGCCCCGAACCTGCCCAGCAACCGGGCCGCGCTCGACCTGATCCTCTCGGCGATCGAGAAGGCCGGCTTCAAGCCGGGCGAGGACGTCTGCCTCGCGCTCGACGTCGCGGCGACCGAGTTCTTCAAGGACGGCGCCTACCAGTTCGAGGGCAAGGCCATGTCGGGTGACGAGATGATCTCGTTCTACGAGAAGCTCGTCGCCGACTACCCGCTGGTCTCGATCGAGGACCCGCTGTCCGAGGACGAGTGGGCCGACTGGGCCAAGCTCATGAACGTCGTGGGCGACAAGGTGCAGATCGTCGGCGACGACCTGTTCGTCACCAACCCCACGCGCCTCGCCCAGGGCATCGCGGGCAAGAACGCCAACGCCCTCCTGGTCAAGCTGAACCAGATCGGCACGCTCACCGAGACGCTCGACGCCGTCACGATGGCCCAGCGCGCCGGCTTCATGACGATGACCTCGCACCGCTCCGGCGAGACCGAGGATGTCACCATCGCCGACCTGTCCGTCGCGACCAACGCCGGCCAGATCAAGACCGGTGCCCCGGCCCGTGGCGAGCGCATCAACAAGTACAACCAGCTGCTGCGCATCGAGGAGGAGCTCGACGACGCCGCCGTCTACGCCGGCGCGAGCGCCTTCCCGCGCTGGAAGCGCTGATCGTCAGCACCCAGCAGCACCTGCACGACGACGCGGGGCCCGGCCACATCGGCCGGGCCCCGCGCCCGTC
>AXCX01000503.1 GCA_000767215.1 Actinotalea fermentans ATCC 43279 = JCM 9966 = DSM 3133 | reverse complement strand
CGGCGCATGGCTCGCGAACCGCGACGACGCCCCCGCACCCGCCGTCGTCGCGCAGGCCCAGCTCGAGGCGCTGCCCGGGTGGGACGCCGTCGGGCACGCGGAGGTCGAGGAGGACGCCGACGGGCGTCGCGTGCTGGTGCTGACGGTCGACGAGACCGGCGGCGCGGGCGACACCGACGGCCTGCGCGAGGTCTGGCTGCTCAAGGAGGACGTGTCCGGGCTGGTCAGCCTCGGCCTGCTCGACGGCGAGGAGGGTCGCTTCCTCGTCCCGGCGGGCGTCGACCTGACCGAGTACCCGGTCGTCGACGTCTCCCGCGAGCCCACCGACGGGAACCCGGCGCACTCGGGCGACTCGATCGTCCGCGGGCTGCTCGGGATCACCGTCACGCCCGTGAGCCAGGCCTGAGTCAGTCGGCCGGTCGCTCGTCCGGGTCGGCGTCGTCCGGCTTCTCGCCGCGCGCCAGCCGCGCGAGCATCGCGTTGTAGGCGACCAGCTCGGCGTCGCCCGTGCGCGCCTCGTCGCGGTCGCGGCGACGGGCGGTGCGCTCGTCGTCCTTGGTCCAGGAGAACGCGAGCACGATGGCGAGGACCAGCATCGGCAGCTCGCTGACCCCCCACGCGATGCCGCCGCCGGCCTGCTGGTCCTCGAGCGCGGGCGGGCCCCACGGCCGGCCGAGCAGGCCGAACCAGTCGGGCGCGAGCAGCACCTCGCCCTCCACCAGGGCCAGGCCGAAGAACGCGTGGAACGCCATCGTCGCGAACAGCAGGATCAGCCGCACCGGGTACGCCGGGCGCCGCGGCCCGGGGTCGATGCCCACGAGCGCGTTCGCGAACAGGTACCCCGCGAGCGTGAAGTGCACGACCATCAGCAGGTGCCCCAGGTACGTCTCCAGGGCCAGCGGGAACAGCGGCGTGTAGTAGAAGACGATCATCGAGCCGGCGAAGTTGATGCAGGCCACCACGGGGTTGGCGAAGAACGTCGCCACCCGCGAGTGCACGATGCCGAGGATCCACTCGCGCGGGCCGCGTGACCCGTCCGCGCGGGCCGGCAGGGCGCGGGCCGCGAGCGTGATCGGCGCGGAGAGCGCCAGGAACACCGGCGCCACCATGACCAGCAGCATGTGCTGGACCATGTGCGCGCTGAACA
>AXCX01000502.1 GCA_000767215.1 Actinotalea fermentans ATCC 43279 = JCM 9966 = DSM 3133 | reverse complement strand
GCCCGACGTCGACCAGGCCAGCACGAGCATGCCGCTGACCAGGCAGATCGTCCGGCCGAGCGGCCACCGGTCGCCGCGCGCGCGCAGTCGGCGCACCCACCGCAGGTAGACCACGACGGCGGCCAGGCAGCCGAGCGCGACCAGCAGGTCCCAGCGGAAGCTGGTGAGCCACAGCTCGGCGGTCGGCGCCGGCGGCAGCGGGTGGCCGGTGACGATCTCGGCGGGCGTGAGGGCCGTGGTGAGGGGGGCGTCGTCGGGCACGGGCGGGGCCGTGGCCGCGAGCGCCGCCGCGATGCCGAAGGTCGCGCCCATGACGACGGCCTCGCCGGCGGCCACCCGCCAGAACAGGCGCGGGCGCCCGGCCAGGCGCGGCAGGACGGCGCGGCGGTGCGCCCAGCCGAACGCGCCGAGGGTCGCGAGGGCGGCGATCTTCGCCAGGACCAGGCCGCCGTAGGTGGAGTCGAGCCCGTCCGGCCCGCCGAGGCGGATCCACGCGTTCACCGCGCCGGACGCCCCGACCGCCACGAAGCACCAGCCCGCGAGGCTCGAGTACCGCGCCACGGCCGCCGGGAGGTCGCCGCCCAGGCGCGGGTAGAGGACCGCGAGCGCGACGAGCCCGCCCGCCCACAGCGTGACGCCGCCGAGGTGCAGGAACATCGAGGAGATCGCGAGCTCGTGGCTCACCGCCCCCGACGCGTGACCCGACTGCGACTGCAGCACCAGGGCGGTCGCGGCGAGCAGCCCGGTGAGCAGCGCGCCGCGCGGGGTCGTCACGAGCACGGCAGCGACGCAGGTCACGGCCGCGAGCGCGACGACGCCGAGCAGCGTGCGGCCGAGCGTGATCGACGTGACGAAGAGCCCCAGCTCGGCGTCGAACCCCTCGCCGCCCACGGGCCGGCCGGCGATGTTCGCGTACGCCAGGACGAGCTCCGCGAGCGCCAGGACCGTCCAGATGCCGGCGGCGAACGCGGCGAGCGTCAGTGCGGCGGGCCAGGCGGCGCCGTCGGACCGCGCGCGGCCGCCGCCGCGGGGCAGGACGAACGCACCCAGGGCGAGCGCGCCGATCGTCA
>AXCX01000501.1 GCA_000767215.1 Actinotalea fermentans ATCC 43279 = JCM 9966 = DSM 3133 | reverse complement strand
AGGCCCTGCGCGCCGTCGGCGCGGACCGGGACGCGCTCGCCGCCGCGCTGCCCGCGGTGCGCGGCTCGGCCCGCGTCACCTCGCCGGACCCCGAGGGCACGTTCAAGGCTCTCGAGCAGTACGGCGTCGACCTCACGGCCGCGGCGCGCGACGGCCGTCTGGACCCGGTCATCGGCCGGGACGCGGAGATCCGCCGGGTGGTCCAGGTGCTCTCACGCCGGACCAAGAACAACCCTGTCCTCATCGGCGAGCCGGGCGTGGGCAAGACGGCCGTCGTCGAGGGGCTCGCCCAGCGCATGGTCGCGGGCGACGTGCCCGAGTCCCTGCGGGGCAAGCGGCTCGTCGCGCTCGACCTCGCCTCGATGGTCGCGGGCGCCAAGTACCGCGGCGAGTTCGAGGAGCGGCTCAAGGCCGTCCTCACCGAGATCAAGGACGCCGAGGGGCAGGTCGTCACGTTCATCGACGAGCTGCACACGGTGGTCGGCGCGGGCGCGGCCGAGGGCTCGATGGACGCCGGCAACATGCTCAAGCCGATGCTCGCCCGCGGCGAGCTGCGCCTCATCGGGGCGACCACGCTCGACGAGTTCCGGGAGCGGATCGAGAAGGACCCGGCGCTCGAGCGCCGCTTCCAGCAGGTCTACGTGGGCGAGCCGAGCGTCGAGGACACCGTCGCCATCCTGCGCGGGCTCAAGGAGCGGTACGAGGCGCACCACAAGGTCGGCATCTCCGACGCCGCGCTCGTCGCCGCCGCCACGCTCTCCGACCGGTACATCCCCGCGCGTCAGCTGCCCGACAAGGCCATCGACCTGGTCGACGAGGCCGCGTCGCGCCTGCGCATGGAGCTCGACTCCTCGCCGGTGGAGATCGACGCGCTCCGCCGCGCCGTCGACCGGCTGACCATGGAGGAGTCCTACCTGTCCGAGGCGGAGGACGCCGCCGACCCGGCGTCGGCGGACCGGCTCGAGCGCCTGCGCGCCGAGCTCGCGGACAAGCGCGAGGAGCTCGCCGCGCTCACGGCCCGGTGGGAGCGCGAGAAGGCGGGCCAGAACCGCGTCGGCGACCTGCGGGTACGCCTGGACGGGCTCAAGGTGCAGGCCGAGCGGCTCCAGCGCGAGGGCGATCTCGACGCGGCGTCGCGCCTGCTCTACGGCGAGATCCCCGCGATCCAGAAGGAGATCGCCGAGGCGGAGGCCGCCGAGCAGCGCGCCCCGGGCGAGGGCGTCCCGCGCGAGACGCCGATGATCGCCGAGCGCGTCGGCACGGACGAGATCGCCGAGGTCGTGTCCGCCTGGACGGGCATCCCGACCGGCCGTCTGCTCGAGGGCGAGACCGCGAAGCTCCTGCGCATGGAGGACGTCATCGGCGAGCGGCTCATCGGTCAGCGCCGCGCCGTGACCTCGGTGTCCGACGCCGTCCGCCGGGCCCGCGCAGGCATCTCCGACCCCGACCGGCCCACGGGCTCGTTCCTGTTCCTGGGGCCGACGGGCGTCGGCAAGACCGAGCTCGCCAAGTCCCTCGCGGACTTCCTGTTCGACGACGAGCGCGCGATGGTGCGGATCGACATGAGCGAGTACGGCGAGAAGCACTCCGTCGCCCGCCTCGTCGGCGCGCCCCCCGGCTACGTCGGGTACGAGGAGGGCGGCCAGCTCACGGAGGCCGTCCGGCGCAGGCCGTACTCGGTCGTGCTGCTCGACGAGGTCGAGAAGGCGCACCCCGAGGTCTTCGACGTGCTGCTCCAGGTGCTCGACGACGGCCGCCTCACCGACGGCCAGGGCCGCACGGTGGACTTCCGCAACGTCATCCTCGTGCTGACGTCGAACCTCGGGTCGCAGTTCCTCGTCGACCCGACGCTGAGCGACGACGCCAAGCGGGAGGCGGTGCTGTCGGCGGTCCGCGCGTCGTTCAAGCCGGAGTTCCTCAACCGGCTCGACGACGTCGTGGTCTTCGACCCGCTCTCGCTGGAGGAGCTGAGCCGCATCGTCGAGCTCCAGGTGGCCCGCCTCGCCGCGCGGCTCGCCGAGCGGCGGCTCACGCTCGACGTCACGCCCGCGGCCCGCGAGTGGCTCGCCCTCGAGGGGTTCGACCCGTCGTACGGGGCGCGGCCGCTGCGCCGCCTGGTGCAGCGCGAGATCGGCGACCGGCTCGCCCGCATGCTCCTGGCAGGTCAGGTGCGCGACGGCGGGCACGTCGTCGTCGACCGCGCGGCCGACGCGACGGCGCCGGGCCTGGAGCTCCGCGCCGGCTGA
>AXCX01000500.1 GCA_000767215.1 Actinotalea fermentans ATCC 43279 = JCM 9966 = DSM 3133 | reverse complement strand
CGGCCGCCCGGCTGCTCGCCCGCGCGGCGCCGCACGCCGGCGGGGCCGGCGCGTACGTCCTGACGGGCCGCGGCGTCGAGCAGTCGACGCAAGGCACCGCGACCGTCACGGCAGCCATCAACCTCGCCCTGGCCCTCGGGCTGCCGGGACGGCGGGGGAGCGGCTACGGAGCCATCACGGGGCAGGGCAACGGTCAGGGCGGTCGCGAGCACGGGCAGAAGGCGGACCAGCTGCCCGGCTACCGCAAGATCGACGACCCGGCTGCCCGCGCGCACGTCGCGGGCGTCTGGGGCGTCGCCCCGGACGCGCTGCCCGGGCCGGGCGTCCCCGCCGTCGAGCTCCTGCGCCGCTGCGGGACCCCCGACGGGCCGCGGGTGCTCCTCGTGCACGGCTGCAACCTCGTCGTGAGCGCGCCCGACGCCCAGCGCGTCCGCGAGCGGCTCGCCGCGCTCGACCTGCTCGTCGTGTGCGACGTCGTCCCGTCCGAGACGGCGCGGATGGCGGACGTCGTGCTGCCGGTGACGCAGTGGGCCGAGGAGGAGGGCACCATGACCTCCCTCGAAGGGCGCGTGCTCCGGCGCAGGCGTGCGCTCCCGCCGCCCGAGGGCGTGCGGACCGAGCTGGAGGTGATCGGCGCGCTCGCGGCCCGGCTCGGCACGCCGACGGGGTTCCCGACCGACCCGCGCGAGGTCTTCGGCGAGCTCGCCCGCGCGTCGGCGGGCGGGGTCGCCGACTACTCGGGCGTCACGTACGCACGGCTGGAGGCAGGCGAGGCCCTGCACTGGCCGTGCCCCGCCACGCCCGACGACGTCCCCGACCACCCCGGCACCCCCCGGCTGTTCCTCGACCGGTTCGGGACACCCGACGGTCGCGCGCGGATGGTGGCCGTCGACCACGCGGGTCCCTCGGACCGCCTCACCGGCACCCGTCCGCTGTACCTGGTGACGGGGCGGGTGCTCGAGCACTACCAGTCGGGGGCGCAGACGAGGCGGGTACCGGCGCTGGCCGCCGCCCAGCCGGAGCCGTACGTCGAGATGCACCCGTGGCTCGCCGACCGCCTCGGTCTCGCCGACGGTGAGCTCGCGGAGGTCGCGTCGGCCCGGGGCACGGCGGTCGCGGTGACCCGCGTGACGCCGATGGCGCGCCCCGACACCGTCTTCATGCCCTTCCACTGGCCCGGGGAGGGCAGCGCGAACCGGCTCACCACCGACGCGACCGACCCCGTCTCGGGCATGCCGGAGTTCAAGGTCGCCACGGTCGACGTGCGCGCCGCCGGCACCGGACAGGAGCCCTGAGCGTGGCGGGATCGCGCCTGCGGGTGGTGGTCGTGGGCGGCGGCATGGTGGGCACCCGGTTCGCCGACGAGCTCCACGCCCGCGCCGGCGGCGCCGTCGACATCACGGTGCTCGGGGCCGAGCCGCACGAGCCGTACAACCGCGTGCTGCTCAGCGACGTCGTCGCCGGCCGGGCGGAGCTCGCCGCACTGACCACGCCGAGCCCGTCGGGGGCGCGCCTGCTCCGGGAGACCGCGGTCGTCCGGATCGAGCGTGCTCGCCGCGCGGTGACCTGCGAGGACGGCTCCGTGCACGGCTACGACCTGCTCGTCCTGGCGACGGGCGCACGGGCACGGGTGCCGGACGTGCCGGGGCTGCCCGCGACGTCGTCCGAGCTGCCGCGCGGCGTGCACGTGCTGCGCTCGCTCGACGACGCCCGCGAGATCGTCGCGGCCGCGGCGAACGGCCCCGACGCGGTGGTGCTCGGCGGCGGGGTGCTCGGGATCGAGGTCGCCTGCGGCCTGGCCCGCCGCGGTCTGCCGGTGACCCTCCTGCACCCCGGTCCGCACCCCATGGACGGGGCGCTCGGCAGCGGTGCGGGGGCCGCCCTCGCCACGACGCTCGGCAGGCTGGGGGTCCAGGTACGCACCGAGGTGCGCGCCGCCCGCGTCTGCCATGACGACCTGGGCGTGGCCCGCGTCGTCGTGCAGGACGCCGGCGGGGACACGCCGAGCGGGCCTCGGGGCGGGGCACGGGCGGACGAGGCCGTGGCCTGCCGGCTCCTCGTCGTGACGGCCGGGACCGTGCCGGAGACGACGCTCGCCGCCGAGTCGGGCCTCGCCGTCGGGCGGGGCGTCCGGGTGGACCAGGACGGCGTGACGACGGATCCGGCCGTCTGCGCGATCGGCGACTGCGCCGAGCCGCCCGAAGGCAGCTCGGGCCTCGTCGCGCAGGGCTGGGACCAGGCGCGGCGG
>AXCX01000499.1 GCA_000767215.1 Actinotalea fermentans ATCC 43279 = JCM 9966 = DSM 3133 | reverse complement strand
CCGCGGCCGCAGGCTGCGCACGACGCCGACCGCCACCCGCACCAGCCGGTGCAGGCGCGACGCCAGACCGACGCCCACGCCCGCGCCCACGAGGTGCGCGAGCAGGACCGGCAGGGCGATCGCGACGACGACGCCGATGGCGCGCTGCCCGTCACCGACGCCGTAGCCGGACGGGCATGCCGCGTCCTCGCGCAGCAGGGCGAGCGTCACGCCGAACCGGCCGAGCGAGCCGGCGGTGACGCACTGGTGCACCATGAGGGCACCCTGCTGGAGCAGGACGACGGCGCCCGCGCCGAGCAGCGCGAGCGCCGAGAGCACGGGCCAGAGCGCGGCGCCGGACCGGCGCACCCGCATGGCCCCTGCAGTCATGCGGCAACCATACGCGTCAGCCCAGCCTGGGGTGACCGCCCAAGGGCCACCAGACCACGTCCTGCCCGAGCATGGCCATGGCCAGCACGACGGCGACCACCACCCCGACCACGACGGCCGCCAACGCGCCCCACGGCCCCGGGGCGATCGTGGCGAGCGCGCGGCGCGCGCCGTCGCGATGCGTCCGCGCCATGGGCCCGAACCAGACCATCGCGAGCCCGATGGCGGCCATCACGCCCACCCAGGCCCGGCCGACCCAGGGCAGGTTGCCGCGCAGCAGCCCGGACCCCTGCCCCGGCACGAGCGGGGCGATGGTCCAGTGGCCCGCCTCGATCAGCCACCAGGTCACCCCGCCCACGAGCACGACGACGGCGCCGCCCACCACGAGCACCGGGACCACCCCGAGCGTGCCGCGCACCAGGTACCACGGCCAGGTCACGACGGCGCGGACCCGGTCGCTCGGCCGCGCCCCCCGCCGGGCCCGACGCCGCTCGAGCGCCTCCGCGTCGAGCTCGACGCTGCGCAGCAGGGCCGCCACGACGAGCGCCACCGCGAAGGCGGCACCCGGCCGCGCCAGGCCGAGGGCAAGGAACGGCAGCGCGAGGGCGGCCACCGTCCCGGTCCTGCGCGCGGGCGGCGTCGGGTAGAAGTCCGGCTCGGGCAGCCGCCGGTCCTCGTCGTAGCCCTCGTCGTCCTCGTCGTACGCCTCGTCGTCGTACTCGTCGTACTCCTCGTACGCCTCGTCGCCGTAGGCCTCGTCGACCTCGTCGTCGACCTCGTCGTCGTACGCCTGGTCGTCGACCTCGTCGACCTCGTCGGCGCCGAGCCGGGCGGCGTCGTCGTCCGCCGTCCAGGTGTCCGGGAGGACGCGCGTGGTGGAGAGCCCCGTCGCGAGGTCGGCCGGGGCGCCCACCGCGGTCACGACGACGGCGGGGTCGGCCTCCTCGTCGGCGCGCTCGTCCGCGTCCGCCACGAGGACGGCCGTCACGCCCGCGTCGTCCGCCTGCACGCTCTCGGCGTCGTCGTCGGCCGCGCTGTCGCTCTCGGGGGCGTCGGCGGCGAGCTGCTCGAGCGCCGCGACGACGTCGTCAGGGCCGGTGCGCTGGGCCGGGTCCACCGCGAGCGCGCCACGCAGCGCGTCCGCGAGCACGCTCGGCAGGCCCGCGAGGTCGGGGTCGCCCGCGCGCACCCGGGTGAGGACGGTGCCGATGGTCCCCTTGCCGAACGGCGGCCGACCGGTCGCGGCGAACGTCAGGACGGCCGCCCAGCCCCACCAGTCGCTGTCCCGGGTGGGCGCCTCGCCGTCGAGCAGGTCGGGCGACACGTAGCCCGGCGTGCCCGTGACCAGCCCGGTCGACGTCATGCGGGCGTCCTCGACGGCCTGGGCGAGCCCGAAGTCGATGAGCACCGGCCCGTCCGCGGTGACCATGACGTTGCCCGGGGTCAGGTCCCGGTGCAGGACGCCGGCCGCGTGCACGACGTCGAGCGCCTCACGCAGGCGGGAGCCGAGGAGCAGCAGGTGCTCCGGCGGCAGCGCGCCGCTGCGCGAGACGTGCCGCGCCAGGTCGCGACCCGGCACGAGCTCCGTGACGACGAACGCCTCGGTCGACTCGATCTCCGCGTCGAGGACCCGGGCGACGCCCGCGTGGCGGACCTTCTGCAGGGACGCGACCTCGCGGCTCAGCCGCTCGCGCGCCTCGGGGTCGTCCAGGTG
>AXCX01000498.1 GCA_000767215.1 Actinotalea fermentans ATCC 43279 = JCM 9966 = DSM 3133 | reverse complement strand
CAGCCTCCGCCGCGGCCGCCTGCTCCGCGGCGATGCGCCGGCTCTCGCCGACCAGGTCCGCGCCCGCGGCCAGTCGCTCGGTCAGGGCCTCGCGGGCCTGCGTGTGCGCGGTCAGCTCTGCGGTGCGTTGGCCCGAGAGCACCGTGTCCGGGCCGCCGACGCCCGCCGCGCCGCTGATGAGCACCGCGGCGCTCCCGACGGCGACCGTGGCCGCGAGACCGGTGGCAAGCCTGAGTCGTCGATCCATGGTGTCCCCCTCACGGGCGCCCTCGCGGGCGCGCCATCGACCCACCCATGATGTGGGCGCCCGGCGGAGGCCGCCACCCGAACGGCCTCACGGCGCGACGGCCCCGCGGTGGGAGCCGGCCCGCGACGCTGGCAGACTCCTCGGGTGCGCGACCTTGCCCTCCTGCCCAAGGCGCACCTGCACCTGCACTTCACGGGCTCGATGCGGCCGGCGACCCTCGCGGCGCTGGCCAGCGCGCAGGGCGTCCGCCTGCCGCACGCGCTGCTCGACGCCGACCCGCTGCTCCTGCCGCCGGGCGACCGCGGCTGGTTCCGCTTCCAGCGCCTGTACGACTCGGCGCGCGCCTGCGTGCGGTCGGAGGCGGCGATGCGGCGGATCGTCGCCGAGGCCGCCGCGGACGACGCCGCGGAGGGCTCCGGGCGGCTCGAGATCCAGGTGGACCCGACGTCGTACGCGCCGTTCGTCGGCGGGCTCACGCCGGCGCTGGAGATCGTCCTCGACGAGGCGCGCCTGGCGAGCGCGCGCACAGGCGTCGAGGTCGGCGTCGTCGTGGCGGCGTCGCGGCTGCGGCACCCGCTCGAGGCACGGACCCTCGCCCGGCTGGCCGCGCACTACGCGGGCGACGGCCCGGGCGAGGTGGTCGGCTTCGGCCTGAGCAACGACGAGCGTCGCGGCGAGACCGACGAGTTCGCGCCGGCGTTCGCCCTGGCCCGACGCGCGGGCCTGGCGTCCGTGCCGCACGGCGGCGAGCTGCTGGGCCCGGACCACGTCGCCGAGATCCTCGCGCACCTGGCGCCGGACCGGCTGGGCCACGGCGTCCGCGCCGCCGAGGACCGCCGCGTGCTGGACGTGATCGTGGCCCAAGGGGTCGCGCTCGAGCTGTGCCCGGCGTCGAACGTGTCGCTGGGGGTGTTCGCCGAGCCCGGCCAGGTTCCGCTCGGCACGCTGCTCGAGGCGGGCGCCACCATCGCCCTGGGCGCGGACGACCCGCTGCTGTTCCGGTCGCGGCTGGTCGCGCAGTACGAGGTCGCCCGGCACGTGCACGGGGTCGACGACCCCGGGCTCGCAGCGATGGCGCGCTCGTCCATCCGGGCGTCGCGCGCGCCGGAGTCGACCAAGACCCGGCTGCTCGCGGGCGTCGACGCCTGGCTCGCCGGGCCCGCTTGACGCGGGCCCTCCGTCACGCCATTGTTGCAATGTCCTAGTACATTGCGTGATTCGAGGTGCTCAGTGTTCGGCGGCGTGATCGTCATCGTGGCCCTGGGGGGCCTGCTCCTCGTCGTCGTCGCCCTCGGGCTCGCCGCCGCCCTGAGCCGACAGCCGGTGCCGCCGCCCTCGGAGGCAGCTGAGGCGGCCCGGCGCCACGGAGTGCTCGTCTCGATCGCGGCGTGGGCGCTGCCGTCGATCGTCGGCCCGCTCCTGCTCCTCCAGCTGTCCGACCTGTACCTCCGATGGGGCGGCACCGGTGGCCCGGCGACCTGGAACGCGCTCCTCGTCGGCCTCTACCCCGCGCTCTTCGGACTCGGCTACCTCGGCGTGCACGCCATCGGGGAGCGCACGTGGCCCCGACCGGCCGGACCCGTGCGCCGGGCCGCGCTCGTGCACCGTCGGGTCTCCGACGTCGCGCCCCGCTGGCTACGCCGCACCGTCAACGGCCTCGCCGTGGCGACCGTCGTCGTGCTGGTCGTGTGCGGCGCGACGGGGGCCGACGACGGCCGCAGCATCACGAC
>AXCX01000497.1 GCA_000767215.1 Actinotalea fermentans ATCC 43279 = JCM 9966 = DSM 3133 | reverse complement strand
ACCACGCGCAGCGCCAGCCCCTACCCCGGGTGGCACTTCGCTCTGCCACTGCTCGTCGCCGTCGTCCTCGTCGCGCTGGCCGCGGAGGGTGTGCTGCGGCTCGTCGCCCGCCGCCCCGCGATCGTCGACGCCGATCCGACCTACGACGCGGCCTCGCGCCGGCTGTCCGCGCACCGCGCGCTGCGCGGCGCCGTGCTCGTGATCGGCTGCTCCCTGGCGGGCGTCCTCGTCGTGGCCGGAACGGCGCTCCAGGGCGTCGAGCTCCGGCCGCTCGGGCTCGCCGCGGCGGTCCTGGGCGTCGTCGTCGGGCTGGGCTCGATCGTGGTCGCGGCGATCCCCGGCCGG
>AXCX01000496.1 GCA_000767215.1 Actinotalea fermentans ATCC 43279 = JCM 9966 = DSM 3133 | reverse complement strand
CGCCGAGCCGGCCGGCGCCGACGGCTGACCGGAGGCGCGCTCGGCCGCCTCGCGCTCCTGCTGCGCCCGCTTGGCCGGGTTGCCCGACTTGGCGCCGCGCCCCTTGCCCTTCGCCGGCGCCGGGGCCGAGCGACCGCGCGACTTCTTGCCCATGCCGAAGCCGGGCATGCCCGGCATACCGGGGACGCCGCCGCCCCGGGCGACCTGGCGCATCATCGTCTGCGCCTGGCCGAACCGCTCGAGCAGCTGGTTGATGTCGGTGACGGTGGTGCCCGAGCCGCGCGCGATGCGCGAGCGGCGCGAGCCGTTGATGATCTTCGGGTTGGCGCGCTCGGCCGGGGTCATCGAGCGGACCATCGCCTCGATGCGATCCACCTCGCGCTCGTCGAAGCTGTCGATGGCGTCGCGCATCTGCGCCATGCCCGGGAGCATCCCGAGCATCTTCTTCATCGAGCCCATCTGCCGCAGGCCCTGCACCTGCACCAGGAAGTCGTCGAGCGTGAAGTCCTCGCCGCCGACGAGCTTCTCGGCCATCTTCGCCGCCTGCTCGGCGTCGAAGGCGCGCTCGGCCTGCTCGATGAGCGACAGGACGTCGCCCATGTCGAGGATGCGCGAGGCCATCCGGTCCGGGTGGAAGACCTCGAAGTCCGTGAGCTTCTCGCCCGTGGAGGCGAACATCACCGGCGAGCCCGTGACGCTCGCGATCGACAGGGCCGCACCACCGCGCGTGTCGCCGTCGAGCTTGGCGAGCACGACGCCGGTGAAGCCGACGCCCTCCGCGAACGCCTGCGCCGTCGTGACCGCGTCCTGACCGATCATCGCGTCGACGACGAAGAGGATCTCGTCCGGGTCGACGGCGTCGCGGATGTCCGCCGCCTGCTGCATCATCTCGGCGTCCACGCCGAGCCGGCCGGCCGTGTCGACGATGACGACGTCGTGCTGGCGCTCCTGTGCCCACGCGAGGCCCTCGCGCGCGACCCCGACCGGGTCGCCGGGGGTGCCGACCAGGCCCGCCGCGGTCTCCTGCACGCCCGGGTGCGGTGCGAACACCGGCACCCCGGCGCGCTCGCCGACGACCTGGAGCTGCGTGACGGCGTTCGGCCGCTGGAGGTCCGCCGCGACGAGGAGGGGCGTGTGCCCGCGCTCGCGCAGGTGCAGGCCGAGCTTGCCGGCGAGCGTCGTCTTGCCCGCACCCTGCAGGCCCGCGAGCAGGATCACCGTCGGCGGCCGCTTGGCGAAGCGCAGCGGCCGCTGCTCCCCGCCGAGGATCGCGACGAGCTCCTCCTGCACGATCTTGACGACCTGCTGGGCCGGGTTCAGGGCGCCCGAGACCTCGGCCGAGAGCGCGCGCTCGCGGACGGTGCCGGTGAACGCCCGGACGACGGGCACGGCGACGTCGGCGTCCAGCAGCGCGCGGCGGATCTCGCGGATCGTCGCGTCGATGTCCGCCTCGGACAGCCGGCCCCGCGTGCGCAGGTTGCGGAACGTCGAGGTGAGGCGGTCGGACAGGGTCGCGAACACGGGCAGCTCTCCGGGGTCCGGGCGGGGGCGGGCGAGGTCCCAGGGTACCGTCCGGGCCTACGTCCCCCGCCCCGGGACCCGGATCGGCCCGGGTGCCGGACGGCCCGTGAGCGACGTGTAGGCGCGCGCCGTGAGCTCGGACACCAGCCGCTCGCGCCACGGGGTCCAGGTGGTCGGCCCGGCCGCGCTCGCGTCCGCCTCCGTCAGCGCGCGCAGGGTCAGCAGGAGGTCCGCTCGGCCGTCGACGGCGGCCACCAGCTCCGCCACGGTCGCCGGGTCGTCCGGGTCGCGCGTCGTGGCGAGCGCGGCGAGCGTCAGGTGGTGGCGCACGAGCAGCTCGACGTCGTCGCGCACCGGCGCGGCCACGCCCATGCGGGCCAGGATGCCCGGGACGAGGGCGGCGCCCTCGACGGAGTGGTCGACGGCGCCGGGGCGCTTGCCGATGTCGTGCAGCAGCGCCGCCAGCAGCAGGGCCTCCCCGTGCTCACGACCGCGGCGGCCGACCTGTGCGACCGTCTCGACCAGGTGCCTGTCGACGGTGTGCCGGTGGATCGGCGAGCGCTGCGGCCTGTTGCGCACGCCCGCCCACTCCGGGATCCAGCGGGTCACCACGCCGGCGAGGTCGAGGGTCTCCCAGACCGGTACCTGCGCCGGTCCGCTGGCGAGCAGGACCGACAGGTGCTCGCGCGCGGCGGCGGGCCAGGGCTGCGGCAGCGGCGGCGTCCGGCCCAGGCTCGCCACGGTCACCGGCGAGAGCGGCAGGCCGGTGCGGGCGGCGGTCGCCGCGGCACGCAGGGTGAGCAGGGCGTCGTCCTCGGGCCGGAC
>AXCX01000495.1 GCA_000767215.1 Actinotalea fermentans ATCC 43279 = JCM 9966 = DSM 3133 | reverse complement strand
ACCCCCACGGCCAGGCCCGCTCCGGCCGCGAGGCGCTCGAGCGCGCCCCACGGGTCGCCGACGGCGTCGGCGCCCGGGTGAGGCAACGGCGCCCGAGCGGTGCAGCGCAGCAGCAGCGCGTGCACCAGCGCCGTGCGGCGCACGATGGCGTCCGCGTCGATCGCACCGGGCAGGATGCGCACCTCCAGGGTGTCGCGCAGCGGGCGCGCCGACACGAGCTGGGTGAGGTTGACGTCGGCGTACTTCGTGATGCCCACCTCGCGCACCGCGGCGCGCAACCCGGCCCACCCGACGGCGTCGGCGCCGTCGTGATCACCGGCGCCGTCGGGCCACGGCTGCTCGACGAGCTCGACGAGGGCCGCGGGCAGCGGCGCCAGACGCCGGCAGGCCGGGTTGGTGCCGAGGGCCGCCCCGAGCGGCTCGCGCCAGTGCGCGAACAGCCGGACGACGTTGGCGAACGCGTGCGGTCGCCGGAAGGGCGCGCCGTCCACGTGCAGGTGCACCGCGGCCTCGCGGGGGACGGTGAAGCCGAGCTCGCGCGCGGGTGCCAGCAGCTCCTCGAGCGCCGCCCGGTGGCCCGTCGCGAGCGGCGGCGTGATCACCTCGCAGGGACGCTCCCGGCCCGGGGGCAACGGCATGGCGACGGCGATCGTCGCGCCCGTGGCGTCGTTCACCCGCGCGGCTCCGGCGATCACCTCGGTCACGACGCCGAACAGCTGCGCGATCGGCTCGAGCACACCCTCGAGCGGCGCCTCCGGATCCGCCTGCCGCTCGACGAGGCGGAGCAGCCGCGCGTCGTCGCACAGGACCCGGTACCAGCCGCGCCGCCCGCGCACCGGCTGCGACCCGGGCGCCGGGGCGAGGTCCGCCTCGATCGTGATGTCGTCGACGAGCCGCGCCACCGGACGGCCCTCGGCCGTCACGACGTCGAACGCGGGCGACAGGTGCCGGAACACCCCCACGCCCGGGACGGGCGACAGCTGGCTGTCCAGGTGGAACGAGCGCCGCACCGACCCCCCGCACCGCGTCGCAAGGGCGTCGGCCAGGTCCTGGCGGTCGGAGCCAACGGGAGCCAGCAGCTCGACCTCGAACCCCGTGCGCAGCGCGAGCTCGTCCACGTGGGTCCTCGTCTCGTCGGTCCGGCTGGGGACGGTCGGGGCTCGGCTCAGGAGGCGGCCGTCGTGCTGCCGGGGGCCACGGGGACAGTCTGCCCGTCGAGGATCATCTGCCCGGCGGTCGCCTTGGTCTGGATCTCGTCGGTGTTCCAGAGGGCGACAAGCGCGGCCAGGTCGTCGGCCGTGTAGCCGGCT
>AXCX01000494.1 GCA_000767215.1 Actinotalea fermentans ATCC 43279 = JCM 9966 = DSM 3133 | reverse complement strand
CCCCAGAACGCCTCGTACTGCTCGCGGGTGTACCCGTCGGGCAGAGTCGACCAGTCGGTCCCGTCGCTGTCCGTCTCGGTGACCGGGCTGCTGCCCGGGGCGATCGGGAGCTCCTCGCCCGCGAGGAGCAGCTGACCCGCGGCGACCTTCGTCTCGGCCTGGTCCAGCTGCCACAGCGCGGCGAGCGCCACGAGGTCATCGCTCGTGTACCCGGCGGCCCAGAAGGCGTCGTACGCGGCAGCGGCGGCGGCGTCCTCGACGGGCTCCTGCGCCACGGGGTCACCGGCAAGCGCCGGGTCGGGGACGTCGTCCGCCGCGCCGCGGCCGGCCGCGATCGCAGCACCTGCGCCGGCGAGCGAGAGCGAGGCGGCGATCATGCCCCCGGCCACCAGGCGACGACGGCGGTTCACGGTCTTCTTGGGGTTCATCGGTCTCCTCCGGGAGAGCTCGTCGGTGCGTGCTCTCTCAAGACGCGGCCGGCCCACGCATGTGTGGAGTCCGCGGCGCGGTGGGTCTCCTCGACCTCGCGGCCGGCAGGGTGTTCGAGCGCGAACACCGGTGCGCCGGACGAGCAACCGTCGTTCGACACGGTGCCGCATGTTCGACACGGTGCCGCACGTTCGACGGCGGGGCGCGAGCGGCGCCTCGTCAGGCGACGGGCGCGGACCCCGCGGGCGGCTCGCCCACCGAGGCGACGTCGCGGGGCACGTAGCGCTCAGCCGTGAGGTGGGCGTCGGCGATCCGGTCGAGGCGGAACCAGCGGATCGCCACCCGCAGCTGGCACCATGCGACGAGGTACCAGCGGCCGCCGGTGTGGGCCAGGAGGATCGGCTCGACGGTGCGCTGCGTGACCGCTCCGTCGCGGCCGGCGTACGCGATGACCAGGGCGCGTTCGTCGCCCAGCGCCTGCTCGACGGCGCGCAGCACGGCGGGCGCCGGCGCAGGCGCGTCCGCGGCGACCGGTGCGAGGCCGTCGGGAGCCTGGCCCGCAGGACCTGAGGCGACGCCGTCGGGCAACGGGCCGCGCGAGGTGCGCGGCG
>AXCX01000493.1 GCA_000767215.1 Actinotalea fermentans ATCC 43279 = JCM 9966 = DSM 3133 | reverse complement strand
CGCGGCGCAGCGCGGCCGTGACCGCGACGGCGCTGGCCTGCGCCGGGTCGACCGGCATGCGCTCGACGTCCAGGCGCCGCCTGGCGAGGTCCACGAGCTCGACGACGACGCCGTCGTCCGCCACCTCGGCCCCGAGGAGATGACCGGCACCCGCGCGCACCCCGAGCCGGCCGATCGGGCGACCGCCGTCGGACGGCACGGACCCGCGGCCCTCGACGAGGCCCGCCCGCAGGAGGTCGGCGACGATGGTCGCGACCGCCGCGGCCGACAGCTCGCAGACGTCGGCGATCTCCGCACGGCTGAGCTCGCCGGCCGCGACAAGGGCGCGCAGCACCGCCCCCCGGTTCGCGACCCGGAGGCCGCGCGACGTGCCAGCGCTCACTGGGCCCACTTTCCTCGCTCCTCAGTATAAGGAGCAGAGAAAGCGGTGAACAGCATCGACACCCGCACGGCTCGGTGAGCGGGCGCGCCGGAGGAGCGACCCCCGGAGCGCCCCGGCGTCAGGCGAGCAGCACCTGGACGGGCGTCCCCGCCTCGACCGTCCGCGACACCGTGCAGCTCCGGTCGTGCGACGTCTGCACCGCGCGCGGCAGCGCGGCGCGCGCGGCGTCGCCGGCCTCGCCCTCCGCGAAGCGCGCGGTGAACGTCACCTGGATGTCCCGCAGGCTGTTGCCGGTCTCGTCCCGCACCTTGTGCGCGTCGACGCGCGCCCGCAGCTCCTCGGGCTCGGCGCGCCGGCTCGTGATGACGTCGACGTCGGCGGCCGAGCACGCGGCGATCGCCACCATGAGCAGCTCGACGGGCGTGAACAGCTCGCCGCCATCCCCGGCGACGTGCAGCTCACCGCCTCGCGCGTTGCGCGCCCGGAACACCCCGGGCTCGACCCGCTCGATCTCGACCCATCGGTGGGTGTCCGACATGAGGTGGCTCCCCGTTCGAGTGGAACGACACGGTCGTGAACACGACTCGAGTGGAACGAGATGGTGGCATCTCGTTCCACTCGAGCGTGAATCGGCGACGGTCAGTGGTCGAAGGCGTCCTTGACCTTGTCACCGGCCTGCTTGAGGTTGGCCTTCGTCTGCTCGCCGCGACCCTCCGCCTCGAGCTTCTCGTCGTCGGACGCCTTGCCGAGCGCCTCCTTGGCCTTGCCGCCGAGTTCCTCGGCCTTGTGCTCCATCTTGTCGTCCACAGTCACTCCCCTCCTCAGGCGCTCGCGTACTGCGCGGGGTTCTCGGAGAACGTGTGGTAGCAGTCCTCCGAGCAGAAGTGGTACGTCGTGCCGTCGTACTCGGTGCTGGTCACGGACGTCACCGGCGAGACGTCCATGCCGCAGACCGGGTCACGCATCGTGTCGGTGTCAGTCATCGTCAGCCTCCCTTCCCGGCCAGTCTGCGTCGCGAGGGCGCGGGCGGCATCCGGAGCGGCCGACGCGCGGTCACCCGGAGCGGCCGACGCGCGGACGCGCGACAGCCCCGGACGGCTGCGGAGATCCGCGCCGCCCGGGGCCCGCGAGGGTCAGGTCAGCTGTGCGACGTCGTGCGGTGGGAGCGCAGGTGCAGGCGGTGCGCCGCGCGGCCGCGGGCGCCGGCGGTCCGGCTACGTGCCGCGAGGCGGTTGGCGAGGCGCTGCGTGAGCTCGCGCTCCTGCTGCTGGTAGACCCGCAGATACAGGTCCGGGTGCATGGGATCCTCCTGCACGACGTCGGGCAGGTGGCGGGAGTGGGCCACCCTGGCGGCCGCCGGAGCCGGGTTGTGGCCCGCCGGCCGGCGAGGCCTCGCGGCCTCACGTGACCTATGTTCCCACTGGTCAGAGGCTTTTTTCGAGGGTCGTCAGGAAGATCGACCGGGTGATTCGCCGGGAGGCTCCGTGGCGTAGAGATCCGTTGTCGTGGGGCCGTTCGACGGCGCCTTCCGCACGTCCACGACGCCCTGGGTAGTGGACGGTCCGTCCCAGCTGGCGAGCAGCTCGTCCAGAGCCGCCAGCACGGCGTCGGTGACGGCCGAGAAACGCGGCGAGCGGAGCAGGTCGAAGCCGTGCTGCGCGCCCGGCAGCTCGGCGTGCACGACGGGCGCCCGGGACACCGAGCGGAGGCGTTCGGCGAGGCGCTGCGCCATCGCCGGCGGCACGTACGTGTCCTGGTCGCCGTGGATCAGCAGGAACGGCGGAGCGCCCGCGTGGGCGAGGTCGCCGGGGTTCGCGGA
>AXCX01000492.1 GCA_000767215.1 Actinotalea fermentans ATCC 43279 = JCM 9966 = DSM 3133 | reverse complement strand
CTGGCGTGCGGCCCGCGACGGGCTCGGCCGCGGACCGGTCCTGGTGCAGGTGCCGCGTGCCGGGTACCTGCCCGCGGTGGCGTGCGGCACGTGCCGGACCCTGGCGCGCTGCCCGTCGTGCGCCGGCCCCATGGAGGTCGCCGTGTCGGGCGGACCTGCGGGCTGTCGGGTGTGCGGACGCCCGGCCGCCTCGTGGCGGTGCCCGGAGTGCGGCGGCACCGCCCTGCGGGCCGTTCGGGTCGGCACCGAACGGACCGCCGAGGAGCTCGGCCGCGCGTTCCCCGGCGTCCCGGTCCGCGTGTCCGGTGGTGGGGCGCGGCTGGGTACGGTGCCCGACCGCCCGGCGCTCGTGGTCAGCACGCCCGGAGCGGAGCCGGATGCGACCGGCGGCTACGCCGCGGCGCTGCTCCTGGACGCCGCGGTCCACACGGCCAGGGTCCAGCTGGGCGTGGCGGAGCAGGCGCTCCGTGCGTGGCTGCGTGCTGCCTCGCTCGTCAGGCCCGCGTCGTCGGGCGGCGTGGTCCTGCTGGTCGGGGATGCCGCCCCGGCTCCGACGCAGGCGTTCGTGAGGTGGGACCCGGCCGGTCACGCGTCGCGCGAGCTCGCCGAGCGGGCGGCCCTGCGGCTGCCGCCGGCGGCGCACGTCGTCGTGCTGGAGGGGGCACGGGACGCGGTCCGCGGGCTCCTCGCCCGTACCGAGCTGCCGGCGGGCGCCGACGTCCTGGGACCGACACCGCTGCGCGAGGCGCCGGAGGTGCCCGAGCACGCCCAGGCGACCCTCCTCGAGCCCGACGGCGAGCGCGTCGTCCGGGCGCTCGTGCGCAGCGCCTGGTCGGACGCCCCGGCCGTCGTCGGAGCGCTGGCGGGGGCACAAGGGGCCCGGGCCGCGCGCCGGGAGCCCGTCGTGCGGGTACGCGTGGAACCCTCGGAGGTGTGGTGAGCGGGGTGCCGGCAGCGGCGCAAGGACGGCCGGCGGCGGCGCGGCGGATCGATGCGGTCCTGTTCGACCTCGGCAACGTGCTCGTCAGGTGGGACCCGTACCTGCCGTACGAGGGCCACGTCCCGCGCCAGGTCGTCGAGGAGTTCTTCCGCGAGTCGGACTTCATGGCGCTCAACCACGCCCAGGACGCGGGGGAGCCGTGGCCCGTGCTGCGCGCCCAGCTCGCCGCCGAGCGCCCGGACCTGGTGCCCATGCTGGACATCTACCTGGCGGACCACCGGTTGTCCGTCCCCGGCGAGGTCCCCGGGGCCGAGGCGACCGTGCGGCACCTGCGCGCCGTCGGCGTGCGCGTGTTCGGACTCACCAACTGGGGCGCGGAGAACTGGCACGTCGCCGCCGAGCAGGCGCCCGTCGTCGGCCTGCTCGAGGGCGTGGTCGTGTCCGGGCACGAGAAGGTCGCCAAGCCCGACCCGGAGGTGTTCCGACGCGCGGTCGCCCGGTTCCGGCTGGACCCTGCGCGCACCCTCTTCACGGACGACACGCCGCGCAACGTCGAGGCCGCCGGGCGGGCGGGGTTCCGCACCCACCTGTTCCGTGGCCACGCCGAGCTGGGGGAGGAGCTCACCGCGCTCGGGATCCCGCGCGTGGGCACCGGCGGCGACCTGGCGTAGCGGCGCGCGCACCTAGGATCGACGCCATGCGTGTGCTCTTCGCCGGGACCCCGGAGGTCGCCCTGCCCTCGCTCGAGGCGCTGCTCGCCTCGCCCCGGCACGAGGTGGTCGGCGTCCTCACGCGCCCGGACGCGCCCGCCGGCCGTGGGCGGCGCATGGTCCCCAGCCCGGTGCGGGAGCGCGCCGAGGCCGCAGGCCTGCCCGTGCTCACCCCGCGAACCCTGCGCGACCCGGCGGCTCTCGAGCCGATCGCGGCACTGAGCCCCGACGTCGCGGCCGTGGTCGCCTACGGCGCGCTCCTGCCGGTACCGGCGCTCGAGCTCGTGCCGCACGGCTGGGTGAACCTGCACTTCTCGCTGCTGCCCGCGTGGCGCGGCGCCGCGCCGGTGCAGCACGCCGTCCTGCACGGCGACGAGGTGACCGGCGCGACGACGTTCCGGATCACCGAGGGGCTCGACGAAGGCCCGGTCTTCGGCACGCTCACCGAGACGGTCCGGCCCACCGACACGTCGGGGGACCTCCTCGAGCGTCTGGCCCGGGCGGGTGCCGGACTGCTCCTGGCGACGCTCGACGGGATCGCCGACGGAGCCCTGGTGGCCGTCCCCCAGCCCGTGGACGACGTGAGCCACGCGCCGCGCCTGAGCCCCGAGGACGGCCGCCTGCGGTGGGAGCACCCGGCCCCGGCGGTCGACCGCCGGGCCCGGGCGTGCACCCCGGCCCCGGGGGCGTGGACGACTGCGCCCGACGGCGG
>AXCX01000491.1 GCA_000767215.1 Actinotalea fermentans ATCC 43279 = JCM 9966 = DSM 3133 | reverse complement strand
GGCGGAGGCGGCCGCGGCCGGCCGGCCGGGCCAGGTCGCGGCATCCCGGCGCGCGACGACGCTCTACCTGTGCCCGACGAAGGCCCTCGCCGCGGACCAGCTGGCCGGGCTCGAGCGGCTGCTCGTGGCCGCGGGGACGCGGGACGTGCGGGTCGCGACCTGCGACGGGGACACGGACCAGACGGAGCGGCGCTGGGTCCGCGACCACGCGGACGTCGTGCTCACCAACCCGGACTTCCTGCACTGGTCGCTCCTGCCCCAGCACGCGCGGTGGGACCGGCTGCTGCGCGGCCTGCGCTACGTCGTCGTCGACGAGGCGCACGCGTTCCGCGGGGTGTTCGGCGCGCACGTGGCCGCCGTGCTGCGGCGGCTGCGGCGGCTCGCGGAGCACCACGGCGGCTCGCCCACGTTCATCCTGGCGTCGGCCACGACGGCGGACCCCGCCGCGAGCACGGCGCGCCTGGTGGGGGTGCCGCCCGAGGACGTCGTGGCGGTCGCGGACGACGCCTCGCCCGCGGGCACGCGCACCGTGGTCCTCTGGGAGCCCCCGCTCATGCCGGGGCGCGACCCGTTCGCGCCCGACGACGACGTCGACGGCACGGAGGGCGGGCCGGGCGCGGGCGGGGACGCCCCGATGTCCAGCAAGCACCGGACGGCCACCGCCGAGACGGCGGACCTGCTCGCCGACGCGGTGGCGGCCGGTGCCCGCGTGCTCGCCTTCACACGGTCGCGTCGCGCCGCCGAGTCGGTGGCCGCGACCGCGCGCGAGCACCTCGACGAGGTGCAGCCCGGGCTGGGCCGGGGGGTGGCGGCGTACCGGGGCGGGTACCTGCCGGAGGAGCGTCGCGCGCTCGAGGCCGGGATCCGCGGCGGGGACCTGCGGGCGCTGGCCACGACGAACGCGCTCGAGCTCGGCGTGGACATCTCGGGGCTGGACGCCGTGCTCATCGCGGGCTGGCCGGGCACGCGCGTGTCCCTCTGGCAGCAGGCGGGACGCGCGGGACGCGCCGGGGGCGACGGCCTCGTCGTCCTCGTCGCCCGGGAGGACCCGCTGGACACCTACGTGGTGCACCACCCCGAGGCGGTGTTCGGCGCGCCCGTCGAGGCGACGGTCTTCGACCCGGAGAACCCGTACGTGCTCGGGCCGCACCTGTGCGCGGCGGCCGCGGAGCTCCCCCTGCGCAGCCCGGACCTGGCGTTGTTCGGCCCGTCGACGCGCGGCCTGCTCGACGCGCTCGTGGAGCAGGAGTGGCTGCGCCGTCGGCAGTCCGGCTGGTACTGGACGCACGCGGAGCCGGCGTCGCGGCTGACCGACCTGCGCGGCGCGGGCGGCGAGCCCGTGCGGGTGGTGGAGGCGGCGACGGGGCGGCTGCTCGGCACCGTGGACGCGGGCGCCGCCGACGCGAGCGTGCACGAGGGCGCCGTGTACGTGCACCAGGGCGTGACGTTCGTCGTCGACGCGCTGGACCTGGAGGCCTCGGTGGCCCTGGTCAGCGCCCGCGACGTCGACTACCGCACGTGGTCGCGCTGGCTGACGACGGTCGACGTCGTGCAGGTGCGCGCCGAGCGCCGGGCCGGGCCGGTGACCTGGGGGTTCGGCGACGTCGACGTCACCAGCCAGGTGCTCGACTACGCCAAGCGGCGGGTCCCCGACATGAGTCCGATCGGCGGGGACGTGCTCGACCTCCCGCCGCGCACGCTGCGCACGACGGCCGTCTGGTGGACCGCTCCCGAGCCGGTGCTCGCCGAGGCCGGGCTGCTGACGGGCGGCGACGTGCCCGGTGCGCTGCACGCGGCGGAGCACGCCTCCATCGGGCTGCTGCCGCTGCTGGCGACCTGCGACCGGTGGGACCTCGGCGGCGTCTCGACGGCGATGCACGCGGACACCGGCTGCGCGACGGTGTTCGTGCACGACGCGTACCCGGGCGGGGCCGGCTTCGCCGAGCGGGGCTTCGCGCTCGGCGCGGACTGGCTGCGTGCGACGCGCGAGGCGATCGCGTCCTGCGGCTGCGCCGGTGGCTGTCCGGCGTGCGTGCAGTCCCCGAAGTGCGGCAACGGCAACAACCCGCTCGACAAGACCGGCGCGGTCGCGGTGCTGGACGCGGTCCTGGCCCACGAGGACTGACCGGCGGTCGAGCGCTGCGTCGTCCGCGCGGTTGACGGGCCCGCCCGCGCCCGCGCGGTGGCCGTCACCCCGAACGGGCC
>AXCX01000050.1 GCA_000767215.1 Actinotalea fermentans ATCC 43279 = JCM 9966 = DSM 3133 | reverse complement strand
GCCACGAGCGCCCGCGCGGCGCGGTGCGCCACCTCGCCGCGCTCGGTCGGGTCCGCGCCGTCCGGCAGCTGCTCGGCCGTGTACTGGTCGAGGCTCGCCGGCCGGCGCGGCTGCCGACGCTCGGTCACCGGCCGCCCGTCGGGTCGTCGGGCGCGGGTGCATCGACCAGTTCGAAGCTCAGGGACACGGAGTTCATGCAGTACCGGTCGCCCGTGGGCGTCTGGGGGGCGTCGTCGAACACGTGGCCCAGGTGGGAGCCGCAGCGGGCGCAGCGGACCTCGGTGCGCACCATGCCGAGGCTGCGGTCCTCGATCAGCTCGACGGCGTCGTCGGCGGTGGGGGCGTAGAAGCTCGGCCAGCCGCAGTGCGAGTCGAACTTCGTCTCGGCACGGAACAGCACGGCGCCGCACGCGCGGCACCGGTAGGTGCCGAGGCGCTTCTCGTCGAGGAGCTCACCCGTCCACGGGCGCTCCGTCGCCGCCTGGCGCAGGACGGCGTACTCCTGCGGGTCGAGCTCCGCGCGCCACTGCTCGTCCGGCTTGGTGACCTCGTAGGCCATCGCGGTCTCCTTCCGTCCTCCACCATCGTCCCCCGGCGCACGCACAACGCACGCCGTGGGGCCGCTGTTCCCCCGCGCGTCCGGGAACGTTCCCAGACTTCACCCCTGCAAGACTCACCTGCGGTGGGGCGACTGCCGATCACCCCGGTAAGACCTTCCGCCGATGCGAACCACCTCCCCCAGCCCTCGTCCGAAGGAACCGCCGTGACGGAGCCGACACGCCCCCAGGGGCTGCCCGCCGCGCCGCGGACCGACCGTCGCCCGACGACGATCGGCGTCCTCTCGCCGTCGGCGGGCGGCTACTTCTTCGGCGAGGTCCTCTCCGGGATCGTCTCCGCCGTGCGCGGGTCCGGCGCGGGCCGGGTGGTGCTGCTGCAGACCGTCGACGCCGCCCGGTCCATCCACGTCGCCCCGGTCGGCGACACGACGCTGCCCCTGGCGTGGTCGCAGGTCGACGCGCTCGTCTCCATCGCCTGGGCGGCCGGCGACGAGTACCTGGCCCGGGCGCGCGCGGCTGGGCTGCCGGTGGTCATGGCCAGCAACCAGATGCCGGGCGTGGACGGGGCGGCGGTCGTCGTCGACAACGCCGCCGGCGTGCGCGCCACCGTCGACCACCTCGTCGAGCACGGCCACACCGCGATCGGGTTCGTCGGGCACGTCGGGCAGAGCGACGTGGCCGAGCGGTACGCCGCCTACCAGGACACGATGCGCGCGCACGGGCTCGAGCCGCTGCCGCTGGTCGAGTCCGTCAACCAGGTGGCCTCCGGCGGCGCCGGGGCAGCCCCCGCGGTCGCGGCCGCGCCCGTCCGCTGGACCGCCGCGGTCGCCGGCACCGATCTGGTCGCCATGGGCCTCATCGGTGGCCTGCGCGACCTGGGCGTCCGGGTGCCGGAGGACCTCGCGGTCGTCGGCTTCGACGACACCGAGGTCGGCTGGTACGCCGCCCCGCCGCTGACGACCGTCCGGCAGGACTTCGCCCTGGTCGGTTCGATGGCCGCCGAGCTCGCGCTGGCCGAGGCGGGCGGGCAGGACGTCCCGCACGAGCGGACCGCCGTGCCGGCCACGTTCGTGCGACGGGAGTCCTGCGGGTGCCCCCCCAGCCGGGCCGCGGTCCCCGCGGCGGGCCGGCCCGAGGCGGAGGCGCTCGCCCGCGACCTGTGGGCCGTCGTCGGGCCGGCGGACGCCCCGGTCCCGGCCTCCACGGTGGACGACGACGCCCTCGCGGTCCTCCCGTTCGACGACGTCGACCACGCGCGCCTCGACGAGACGATCAGCGGGGCGGTGCGGCGGCTCCTCGCCTCCTCGCCGCCGCCCGAGACCATCGAGGGCTTCGCCCAGACCAGCGCCCAGCTCGTCGCGCAGGCGGCCGCGCGGCTGCCCGGCACGTCGGGGGGCCGCCGGACGCTCGAGTACACCGTCGCCCGGCTGACCGCGCTCCTGGCCCGCGAGCAGGCGCAGCACCACCGCGAGCGCGTGCAGGGCCTGGCAGGGGCGCTCGGCGGGCAGCTCGACGTCGGCCTGCGGCTCCTCGGCAGGCCGCTGGGCGACGACCCCGCGAACCTGCACTGGCTCGACATCGTCGGAGCGCGCACGGGCTGCCTCGGCCTCTGGGCGGACGACAGCCGGACGACGCTGCGGATCGCGGGCGTGCAGGACGTCGACGGGCACGGCCTGGCCTCCCTGATCGGGACCACGATGCCCGTCGAGGAGTTCCCGCCGCGCGAGGTGCTCGACCTCGCCGAGGCGACGAGCGACACCGTCGCGTTCGTCGTCCCGGTCCGCGGCGCCAGCGGCGACCACGGCGTGCTGTGCGTCGTCGCGCCGCACGACCCGGAGTACGGGCCGGCCCGCACGACCTACGACAACTGCGCCGCGCTGCTCGGGGCGGCCCTGCGCGAGCAGCACCTCCTCGAAGGCCTGCAGAAGAGCGAGGTGCGCTACTCGCTCGCCGCGCGCGCCGCCGCGGACGGCCTGTGGGAGTGGGACGCCCTGACCGGCAGCGTCTACGTCTCGGACCGGGCGCGCGAGCTGCTCGACGTCGAGGGGCCCGTCGAGCGCGCCAGCACCATCCCGTCCGTGCACCCGGACGACCGCGAGCAGCTCCGCGAGGCGCTCGCCACCGCCGTCCAGGCGCCCGACCTGCCCGTCGAGGTCGAGGTGCGCCTCGTGCGCCGCGACGGGTCCACGCGCTGGGCCGTCGTCCGCGCCCTCGGCTCGTGCGACGAGTCGGGCCGCGTGCGGGGCCTCGTCGGCTCGCTGTCGGACATCGAGCACCGCAAGTCGCTCGAGGACAAGCTGCGGCGCGCGGCCCTGTTCGACCACGTGACCGGGCTGCCCAACCGACGGCTGTTCCTGGACCGGCTCAGCCACGCGCTGGAGCAGCGGCACCGGCGGGCCAGCGCCCGGTTCGCGGTCTTCTTCCTGGACCTCGACGGGTTCAAGGTCGTCAACGACTCCCTCGGCCACCTCATGGGCGACGAGCTGCTGCAGGTCGTGGGCGAGCGCCTGCGCTCCGACCTGCGCAGCGTGGACACCGCGGCCCGCTTCGGCGGCGACGAGTTCGCCGTGCTGCTCACCGACCCGGTGCCCGAGGACCTCCTCGTGGTCGCCCGCCGCATCCAGCAGCGGATCAGCGCGCCCGTGCGCCTCGGCGACCAGGAGGTCACGGTCACCGCCAGCATCGGCATCGCCACGTCGGCCACGCCGTACTCGGACGCCGAGGACGTGCTGCGGGACGCCGACATCGCGATGTACCGGGCCAAGGAGTCCGAGCGCGGCACCGCGTGCATCTTCGACCCGTACATGCACGAGCGCGCCCTGGCCCGCCTGCAGACGCGGTCGGCCCTCGCGCAGGCGCTCGAACGGCACGAGTTCGTCGTGCACTACCAGCCGGTGGTCGACCTCGCCCACCCGCGGGTCACCGAGTTCGAGGCCCTCGTTCGCTGGGCGCACCCCGAGCGCGGGCTGCTGCCGCCCTCGGAGTTCCTGCCGCACCTGGAGGGCAACCACGCCGTCGTCGCGCTCGGCCACCAGGTGCTGGACCAGGTGTGCGCCCAGGTCGCGGTGTGGCGCGACCGGCACGGCGAGGACGTGACGGTCGCCGTCAACCTGTCCCACCGCGAGTTCTGGTCGGCGGACCTCACGGACACCGTGCGGCAGGCCCTGGCGCGGCACGGGCTGCCCGGTTCCGCGCTGGTCCTGGAGACGACGGAGTCCGTGATCCTGCCGGACCCCGAGGCGGCGGGCGCCGTCATCGCCGAGCTGCGGCAGGCGGGGGTGCGGGTGCGTCTCGACGACTTCGGCACCGGGCACTCGTCGGTGCACCTGCTGCGCCACTTCCCCGTGGACGCGCTGAAGATCGACGGCTCGTTCATCGCCGCACTGGGCACCGACGAGCAGGCGACGGCGCTGGTCTCCGCGCTGCTGGCGCTCGGCCGGGCCATGGGCACGCAGGTGCAGGCGGAGTGGGTGGAGACGCCGGAGCAGGCGGCGCTGCTGCGGGACCTCGGCTGCACGACGGCGCAGGGCTGGCTCTTCGCCCGCCCGTTGCCTCCCGAGGAGGCCGACACCCTCATCGGCACCGAGCTCGCTCCGCGGCTCGCCGCGTCGGTGCCAGCATCAGATGCCCCCGGACCGCTAACGTCCCGTCAGCTCGTCGCCGATACGAAGACGAAACGTTCCGACCAATGACGGAGAGGGGCCGCGTGATCCACATCGGCGTGCTCTCCCCCGTCACGGGTGGGTTCTACTTCGGCGAGGTCCTCGCCGGGGTGGTCCGCGCCGTGTCGGCGGCAGGTGGCCGCGTCACTCTCGTGCAGACGCTCGAGGCCGGCCGCGCCGCCGAGCAGTTCTCGTCCGCGGCGAACGTCCTGACCCCCGCCGGCTGGGCCAACCTCGACGGGTTCGTCGCGATCTCCTGGGCGGCCACCGAGCGGTACCTGCGCACGCTGCACGAGACCGGCAAGCCGCTCGTGCTCGTCAGCAACGACGTGCAGCTGGACGTCGACACCGTCGTCATCGACAACGACTCGAGCGTGCGGCAGGCCGTCACGCACCTCGTCGCGCACGGCCACCGCAAGATCCTGTTCGTCGGCAACCTCGGCCAGACGGACATGGCCGAGCGGTACGCCGCGTACCGCGCCACCCTCGCCGAGCACGGCCTGCCGCACCGCCACGTCTCCGCCGTCGACCACGTCGAGCTCGGCGGGGAGTCCGCGGCCCCGGGCGTGCTCGCCGCGATGGACGACGGCTACACCGCCGCGTTCTGCGTGACCGACCGGGTGGCCCTCGGCGTCATGGCGGCCGTGCGCGCGGCGGGCAAGCGCGTGCCCGAGGACCTCGCGCTCGTCGGCTTCGACAACGTCGAGGCCGGCTGGACGTCGGAGCCGCCGCTGTCCACCGTGCAGCAGGACTTCTCGGCGCAGGGCGTGTTCGCCGCCGAGCTGCTCCTGGACGCCCTTCGCGGCACGACCACCGAGCACCGCCGGCACACGGTCCCGACCACCTTCGTCCCTCGCGAGTCGTGCGGCTGCCGCCGGGGCGACCGGCGCCTGGGCGACGGCGTCGCGCACGCGGGCAGCCAGGGCGCCCGCGAGGCCGCGGCGGTGCTGACGGTCCTGCTCGCACACCTCGACCTGGACCCCTCCGACGGCCGGGCCCGCATCGGGCTGGCCGACGTCGACGTGCACGCCCTCGACACGCTGATCCGCACCACCATCGACGGCCTCGAGACCCGCCGCGAACCACCGGAGAACCGCCGCGCCTTCGTCGAGACGTTCGTGCGGCTCGCCGCGCGGCACGCGCGCGAGCTCGCCGAGCAGGGCCTCGACGCGGCCGAGGTCATCCAGCACTGCACCATCGGGGTCTGCGAGGGCCTGATGGCGTCGCGGACGGGCGAGGCCCTGCGTCGCGTCGACCGGCTCACCGAGTCGCTGTCCCAGCAGTACGACGTCGGGCTCGCCCTGCTGGGTGAGCTCGAGAGCGAGCCGGCCGAGCTCGGCTGGCTCGACCTCGTCCCCGCGAGCGCCGGGTGCCTGGGCCTGTGGGAGGGCCCGCCCGAGGACGGCCTGCTGCGCATCCAGGGCGTCTACGACCCGACCGGCAGCCTCGACCACCTGCGCGGTCAGCTCTGCCGGTACGAGGAGTTCCCGCCCCGGGCGGTCACCGAGGTGCCGCCGAAGGCGAGCACCGGCGCCGACGAGGAGGTCGCCTACGTCGTGCCCGTGCGGGGCCCGACCGGCGACCACGGCATGCTCTGCGTGGTCGGCCCGATCGACTCGGAGTTCGGCTCCGGGCGTGCGACGCACAACCACTGGGCCGCGCTGCTCGGCGCCGCGCTGCGCGAGCGGCGCCTGCTCGAGAGCGTCCGCCGCAGCGAGGAGCGGTACGCCGCGGCCGCCGAGGCGGCCAAGGACGGGCTCTGGGAGTACGACACCACCTCCCGCGAGCTCTACCTGTCCGACCGCTGCCGCGACCTCCTCGGGGCCGACGTCACGGTCGACGACTGGCTCGACCGCGTCCACCCTGACGACCGGCTCCGCCTGCACGAGACGACGGTCGCCGCCGTCGCCCAGGCCGGGCGGGCGGTGGAGGTGGAGTTCCGGATCGCGCCGCCCGGCACCGTCGCGCGCTGGCTCGCGATGCGCGCCCTCCTGGTCGACGGCGACGACGGGCACCAGCGCATCGTGGGGTCGCTCTCCGACGTCGACGGGCGCAAGCAGCTGGAGGAGCAGCTGCGCCAGGCCGCGCTCTACGACACCGTCACGGGCCTGCCCAACCGGCGCCTGTTCCTCGAGCGCCTGACGTGGGCGATCGAGCAGTCGCACCGCCGCGAGGACGCCGGGTTCGCCGTCGTGTTCCTCGACCTCGACGGCTTCAAGCTGATCAACGACTCGCTCGGGCACCTCATGGGCGACCAGCTGCTGGAGACGATCGGCGACCGGCTCCGGGAGGGCCTGCGCTCCGTCGACACGGCGGCGCGGTTCGGCGGCGACGAGTTCGCCGTCCTGCTCGACGGGCTCCACCCCGAGGACGTGCTCACCATCGTCGAGCGGATCCAGCGGCGGATCGCCGCACCCGTGCTCCTCGGCGACCACGAGGTCGCGGTGACCGCCAGCGTGGGCATCGCCTCCTCGGAGACCGGCTACGACAGCGCCGAGGACGTGCTCCGGGACGCCGACATCGCGATGTACCACGCCAAGGAGGCCGAGCGCGGGACGGCCTCGGTCTTCGACCCGGTCATGCACCTGCGCGCGACCGGGCGGCTGCGGGCGCAGTCCGAGCTGCGCACCGCGCTGGCCGAGGAGCAGTTCGTCGTCCACTACCAGCCGGTGGTCGCCCTCGACGGCGGCGCCCTCACGCAGATGGAGGCGCTGGTCCGCTGGAACCACCCGGACCGCGGCATCCTCCTGCCGGCCGACTTCCTGCCGGTGATGGCCGAGACCGGGACGATCGTCGTCCTCGGGCAGTGGCTGATCGACACGGTGTGCGCGCAGATCGCGCAATGGCAGCAGGAGTACGCCGGCCCCGTCACCGTCGCCGTGAACCTCTCGCACCGGGAGTTCTGGGCCACCCAGCTGCTCAGCACCGTCACGACGGCGCTGGAGCAGCACGGGATCGGCCCCGAGAGCCTGATCCTGGAGATCACCGAGTCGGTCATCATGTCCGACCCCGACGCGGCGCGGCAGATCATGTCCGACCTGCACGCGGTGGGCATCCGCATGCACATCGACGACTTCGGCACGGGCCAGTCCTCGCTGCACGCCCTGCGGGCGTTCCCGGTGGACGCGCTGAAGATCGACCAGTCGTTCATCCACCAGATCGACATCGACCACCAGACCACCGAGCTCGTGCGGATCATCGTCGGGATGGGCCGCACGCTCGGGCTCGAGGTGGTCGCCGAGGGCGTGGAGACGACCGCGCAGGCGGACCGGCTGCGGACCATGGGCTGCGCGACGGCGCAGGGCTGGCTGTTCGCAGCGGCGGTCCCCGGCGAGGAGGCGGGGCGCATGCTCGGCCGACCGCTGGGCCCGAGGGTCCCGACGCAGCGCTGACGCGGCGCGGGCGTCGCACCCCGCGCGCGCCGGCGTGCCCTGCGACGATGGCCGGGTGGGAGAGATCTGGGACCGCGTGACGGCCGTCCAGCCGCCGCCCAGCACGTCCGTCCTG
>AXCX01000490.1 GCA_000767215.1 Actinotalea fermentans ATCC 43279 = JCM 9966 = DSM 3133 | reverse complement strand
CCGTGCGCGACCGCGCGTCGGGCACCCGCAACCTCGCCGCGCGGGCCGACCAGAGCGACGGCGACTTCAGCCTCGGGCCCGCGCCGTCCGGCCGCGGGACCCTGCTGCGGTGGGCTGCGCCGCTCGGATGACCCGGCCCGCACCCCGCCGCGCGCCTCTCCTCAGTCCGGTCCCGCAGGGCTAGCCTCACCTGAGGCCGGACGGAGGTGGCGATGTCGCAGAGCACGCTCGAGGGACTCCACGCGCGCTCCGTGCCGACCGCCGAGTTCGGCCACGACGCGCTGATCGTCTGCGACAACGTGGTGCGGATCTACCAGACGGGCCGCATCGAGGTGCAGGCGCTGCAGGGCCTCGACCTCCTCGTCGACGAGGGCGAGATGGTCGCCGTGGTGGGCGCGTCGGGATCGGGCAAGTCCACGCTGCTCGCGATCCTCTCGGGCATCGACGTCGCGACCGCGGGCCGCGTCCGCGTCGGGTCGTGGGACCTCATGACGATGACCGGCTCGCAGCGGGTCGCGTACCGGCGGTCCATGGTCGGCTTCGTCTGGCACCAGGCGGCCCGCAACCTGGTGCCGTTCCTCACGGGCGCCCAGAACGTCGCGCTCCCCATGAACCTCGCGGGCATGTCCCGGCGCCGTCGGCGGCGCCGCGTCGCCGACCTGCTCGAGCTCACGGGCGTGGGTCACTGCGCGGGCCGCCGGCCGCGCGAGATGTCGGGCGGGGAGCAGCAGCGCGTCGCCGTCGCCGTCGGGCTCGCGAACGCCCCGCGCGTCCTGCTCGCCGACGAGCCGACCGGCGAGCTCGACACGGCCACGTCGCAGCAGGTGTTCGACGCGCTGCGGCGGGCCAACCGCGAGCTCGGGGCGACCGTCGTCGTGGTGACGCACGACCCGGCGGTCAGCTCCCAGGTCATGCGCACCGTGGCCATCCGTGACGGGCGGACCAGCAGCGAGGTGCTCCGCCGCGCTGCCCCGGGCGGCGAGGTCGACGGCGTCATCGCCGAGGAGTACGCCGTCATGGACCGCGCCGGGCGCGTGCAGGTGCCGCGCGAGTACCGCGAGGCCCTGCAGCTGTCGCGGCGGGTGCGGCTCGCCCTGGAGGCCGAGCACGTGACCATCAGCCCCGACCGGCCGGCAGGGCACGAGTGAGCGGCGCCACGCCGCCCGGCGCCCCGATGGTGCGCGTGCGCGCGCTCGACAAGACCTACGGCGCCCGCGCGTCGGCCGTGCACGCGCTGCGCGGCGTCTCGTGCGAGGTGGGGGCGGGCGAGCTGGTCGCCCTGGTGGGTCGCTCGGGCTCGGGCAAGACCACCCTGCTGAACATGATCGGCGGGCTCGACCGGCCCGACGCCGGGACGGTGCACGTCGACGGCGTCGAGGTCACCGCGCTGGACGACGCCGGGCTGGTCCGGCTGCGGCGCGAGCGGGTCGCGTTCGTGTTCCAGACGTTCGGCCTGGTCCCCGTGCTGACCGCGGCGGAGAACGTCGGCGTGCCGCTGCGGCTGCGCGGCCTGCCCGTCGACGTCCGCGAGCGCCGCGTGCGCCTGCTCCTGGACCTCGTCGGGCTCGGCGCGCACGCGGAGCAGCGCCCCGACGAGCTGTCGGGCGGGCAGCAGCAGCGCGTCTCGATCGCGCGCGCGCTCGCGGCCTCGCCGCGGCTGCTCATCGCCGACGAGCCGACGGGCCAGCTGGACAGCGAGACGGGGCTGGCGGTGATGGCGCTCATCCGCGCCGTCGTCGACGCCGAGGGGATGACCGCGATCGTGTCGACGCACGACCCGGTGATGATCGCGCTCGCCGACCGCGTGCTGCGCATCACGGACGGCGAGGTCGTGGGCGGGTGAGCGGCGTCGTCCTGGTCGCGCGCCGCGCGCTCACCCAGGTCCCGCTCCTGGCCGCCGTGCTGGCGGTGCTCGTCGCCGGCTCGACGCTCGTCGGCCTGTGCACGCTGCTGCTCACCACCGCGCGGGACGACGCGCTCGTGGCGGCGCTGCGCGTCGCGCCCGCCGAGGACCTGCGGCTCACGGTGGCGATGCGCCTCACCCCGCACGAGGGCGAGCCGGTGCTCGGCACCGACCCCCGCGACCTGGACGGGCCGGTGGCCGTCGCGACCGCTGCCGCGTCCGAGATGCTCTCCCCGGTCGGGTCGTCGGTGAGCACGTGGCTGACGTCGCCGATGCTGCGGCTGCACGTCGCCGGCGCCGACGGGCCGGATGCCCAGGGCTACCTGCTGGCCGCGGACGACGTCGCCGAGCAGGCCCGGCTCGCCGACGGCCGCTGGCCCGCCGGGCGCACCGGTGACGCGTGGGAGACGGCCCTGCCCCAGGCGGCCGCGGAGGCGCTCGGCGTCGGCGTCGGCGACGTCGTCGGGCTGGG
>AXCX01000489.1 GCA_000767215.1 Actinotalea fermentans ATCC 43279 = JCM 9966 = DSM 3133 | reverse complement strand
CCTGGTCGGCTGCTACCACGTCTCGCAGCAGAACACCCAGACGGGTCGCCTGACCGAGGCGATGCTCGACGACGCCGTCGCGACGGCGTGGCGGGCCGCCGTGGGGGGCGAGGGGGCGGCGGGGTAGGGCGGGGCGGGGCACTGTTCGCCCGGCGCGGAATGGGCCGCGAGAGGCTTGTGAAGGTTTTCACATGCGCCTACCGTGTCAATCGTGACCGCTCCCCGTACTGCCCTGGCCGACCTCGCCGACCTCACCACCGCGGACCGCCGCCCGACGCCCCAGCCGCGTCCGCGCAGGGTGCCGCGCATCGTCATCCTGGGCGGCGGGTACGTCGGCTTCTACACGGCGCTGCGCCTGCGCAAGCGGCTCGGTCGGCGCGAGGTCGCGATCGCGATCGTCGACCCGCGGTCCTACATGACCTACCAGCCCTTCCTGCCCGAGGCCGCCGCGGGCTCGCTCGAGCCGCGCCACGTGGTCGTCTCCCACCGCCAGGCGCTGGACGGGGTGGACGTGCTCAACGGCCGGGTCACGCAGGTCCGGCACGCGCAGCGCACGGTGCGCATCGCGCCGGAGGTCGGGCCGGAGTACGAGATCGCCTACGACCACCTGGTCGTCGCGCTGGGGTCCGTGGCCCGCACGCTGCCCATCCCGGGCCTCGCGGAGCAGGGCATCGGCTTCAAGACCGTCGAGGAGGCCATCGCGCTGCGCAACCACGCGCTCGCGCGGCTCGACGCGGCGGCCTCCACCTGGGACGCCGACGCGCGGCGCCGCCTGCTCACCTTCACGTTCGTGGGCGCCGGGTTCGCGGGCGTCGAGGCGCTCGCCGAGGTCGAGGACATGGTGCGGGCGGCCGTCGCGGACGGCCGCTACGAGGGCGTCAGCGCCGAGGACCTGCGCTTCGTCATGATCGAGGGCTCGACGCGCATCCTGCCCGAGCTGGGGGAGGAGATGGGCGGCTACGCCCTGGAGCAGCTGCGGGCCCGCGGTATCGAGGTGCACCTGGCGACCTTCCTGTCGTCCTGCGTCGACGGCCACGTGGTGACGTCCACCGGGGTCGAGCTCGACTCCGCGACCATCGTGTGGACGGCAGGCGTGAAGGCGAACCCGGTCCTGGCCGCGACCGACCTCCCGCTGGACGACGCCGGGCGCGTCCGCGCGCTGCCGACCCTGCAGGTCGTCACGGCCGACGGCGAGGTGGTCGACGGTGCCTGGACCGCGGGTGACTGCGCGGCGGTGCCCGACCTGACCAACCCCGGGGCGCTCTGCTCCCCGAGCGCCCAGCACGCCGTGCGGCAGGCCCGCCACCTCGGCGACAACCTGGCCCGCCACCTGCGCGCCGCCGCCCCGACGCCGTACCGGCACAAGCACGTCGGCACCGTCGCCTCCCTCGGCCTCGGCAAGGGCGTCGCCCAGGTCTACGGGGTGAAGGTCCGCGGCCGCCTGGCGTGGTTCATGCACCGCACGTACCACGTCGCCCAGATGCCGACGCTGAACCGCAAGGTCCGCATCGTGCTGGACTGGACCCTCGCGCTCTTCTTCCGGCGCGAGCTCGTCGCGCTCGGCAGCCTGCACGAGCCGCGGGCGACGTTCGTCGAGGCGGCGACGGGCCCGCGCGTCGTGCGGACGGCGGCCTGAGGCCGACCTGACAGGATGGGCCGGCCGGGCCGCGCCAGGCGGCGCGCCCGGCACGGCCCCCGTAGCCCAATCGGCAGAGGCAGCCGGCTTAAACCCGGTCCAGTGCAGGTTCGATCCCTGCCGGGGGCACCCGTGAGGCGCGCCGTGCGCGCGCGCCGCTTCGTCTCCGCGCCCGTGCCTACCCGGCTCGTCGGCTGAACCGCTCACTTTCGCGATCGGGCCGAAACTCTCGCCGTCCCGAGCGCGGCGAGAAGTTGATCTTGTGTGATCCGGGACACAGGTGGGTCGAAGGTCCCGGCGCGGTCGCGTGGGAGCGCGGCCGCTCTCGTAACGATTTGATGACAAGGCCCTGACCTGCGGTTTTCGCTCGATCGGGGCATTGTCGTCCGGAAGGGGCGGCCCCTACTGTGGCGCGCAACCCGGGCACCTTGCGCAAAGGAGCGGCTATGAGACGCCCACGGATTCTCGAAACTTTCGGCGCAGGGGCACTTGCTCTTGCGGTCGTCGCGGCACCCGTCATCGGTGCCGCCCCGATCTCCACGGCCGAGGCGGCGGTGG
>AXCX01000488.1 GCA_000767215.1 Actinotalea fermentans ATCC 43279 = JCM 9966 = DSM 3133 | reverse complement strand
CGCTAGGCGCCGGCGGACGCCCCGACGGCGCGCAGGACGAAGGCCTCGGTCGCCGCGGCCGGGTCGGTGCCGCGCTTGCCCGCGCCGACGGCGACCCGCGACGTCAGGCACGCGTGGACGAGGCCCGTCGCGACGTCGAGCGGCTGGGTGACGAAGGCGCCGGACGCCATGCCGTCGGTGAGGATCTGCCGGAGCGCGCCCTCCACGGGGGCGGCGTGCTCCCGCAGCCGCGCCTGGGTCGTCGGCGACACGGTCGACCGCAGGTCCGCGGGCATGTGGAAGGTGCGCCGCATCCTCAGCTGGTGCTGCACGTAGACGCGCAGCCGCCCCACCGGGTCGCTGACGCCCGCGAGCTGGGCCTCGAGCTCGGCGAGCCAGCCCTGGGTCTCGTGGGCGATGTACTCGATGAGCAGGGACTCCTTGTCCGGCACGTGGTTGTAGACGGCCGTGCGCCCGATCCCCGCCTCCTGCGCGATCTCGGCGAGCGTCACGGCGTCGAACCCGCGCTGCTCCATCAGCCGCGCGAGCGCGGCGAAGAGACGACGACGCGTCTCCTCGCGGTGCTCGCTGAGCGAGCCGCCGATGATCCTGGGCACGGGCCCATTGTCGCCGACGCCCCTCGGGGCGTTGCCGCCATCGGAATTCTTCCCTGCACTACCGTGCATTCATGGCGAGCCCCGACGAGATCCTGCCCGACACCAAGGACTGGACCTGGGTCCTCGAGCGCCGGTGCCCGGAGTGCGCGTTCGAGGCTGGCGCCGTCGCCGGCTCGGCCCTGCCGGCGCTGCTGCGCGGCTTCGCGGCCCGCTGGCAGGAGGTGCTGCTGCGGCCCGATGTCGCCCGCCGGCCCGCCCCCGCGATCTGGTCGCCGTTGGAGTACGCGTGCCACGTGCGCGACGCGTCCTGCATCTTCCGCGGGCGCGCGGAGGCGATGCTCACCCAGGACGACCCGGCGTTCGAGAACTGGGACCAGGACGCGACGGCGCTCGCGGAGCGCTACGGCGAGCAGGACCCGGCCACGGTGGCGGGCGAGCTCCGCGAGGCCGCGGAGGCGACTGCCGCGACCTTCGCGGGCGTGGCGCGCGAGCAGTGGTCGCGCACGGGCCGGCGCAGCGACGGCTCGGTGTTCACGGTCGAGACCCTCGGCCAGTACTACGCCCACGACATCGCGCACCACCTGTGGGACGTCCGCGGCTGAGGCGCGCACGCGCGGTGTGGCAGGCGGGAGTCGCACGCCACCCGAGAAGCACCTGGACGGAGCAGCGCTACGGGGCGTCGTGCACATCTTTTCTCCACAGGGGTGTGCGTCGACGCCGTTCTCCGCACACAACCTGTGGACGGATCTGTGAACTTCCGGTGGACAAAAACTGACCGTTCGAAGGGTCTTGCGTGGCTTTCCGGACCCCCACTAGAACTACGTCATCGGCACCGCAGGACAGCCGGAACGAACCGGGAAACCGGGGAGGCAGGAGCAGGGAAACCCGCTCTGACCGGCAAGAATGCAGTGTCGCACCGTCCGGTTCTCCGGGCGGACCCGCCCGAGGGGCTTCGGCCCGGAGGGTTCCGAGGTGGGGCAACCTGCCGAGGGCTGTGGATGACGCCACGGGGTCCGCGCGAGCTGGTCGGGGTGATCGATCAGGGACGCCGCCCAAGGGCAACCAGCGGGCTGTCGTTCCACCGCTCGTCATGGCGGGACCGCTGTTCCGTTCGGCTCGAGTGTGTCGGTCTCCGGTTCGCCGGGCACTGATCACGCGTCCGTCGGGACGGTCTGGTGTTGGGCGGTCGTTCCGGTTCGCGCCGGCACGGTCGTCAGGTGGGGACCTCGGTTCGCCGGGGCTTCATCGCACCGGACGCGCCGGTCGAGATCACAGCAAGGCCCCTCGGACGCTTACTCCGAGGGGCCTTTGCTGTGCCCCCAGGGTACCGGCGCGCCCGTGACCAGCCCGCCACCGACACGCGGCCGCCAGGTGAACGGTCGGGTCCCGACGGGCGGTCGAGGCGGGCCGTAGGCACCGACGGGCGCGGGTCCTGACGGGCGGTCGCCCGCCTCGCGGTGGGTGCCGCTCAGGCACCATCCGGGCCCAGGAACGCGAGCACCGCCTGGCGGATCGTCCGGTCGCCGGCGGCGGTCATGTGGCTCGCGCGCGGCGCGAGCACGAGCCGCGCGCCGAGGCCTGCGGCTGTCCGGGCGATGAGGTCGCCGTAGAAGCCGTCGCGACCGCCCCCGACGACGAGCGCGGGCGCCCGCACCTCGCCCAGCCGCCTGGTCACGTCGAACGCGTCCTCGGCGGCGACGGTGGCCAGGAGGTCGGCCGCGTCGTCGCCGGCCGGTCCACCGCCCAGCCAGCACAGCACCGACACCGCGGCCCGGCCGAGCGTCGTCCCGGCGAGCGGTGT
>AXCX01000487.1 GCA_000767215.1 Actinotalea fermentans ATCC 43279 = JCM 9966 = DSM 3133 | reverse complement strand
CCGCGGCCGCCTGGGCGCGCGGGCCCGACGAGCGCAACGCCCGCCTCGTCGCCGGCACGCGGCACCGCGCGGACGCCGTCGTGCGCCTCGCCTGAAAAGCCTTCCGGGCGGCCCGCGGTGCAGGTGCCAGACTGTCCGGCGTGAGAGCCCCGTCGCGAGCCGTGATCGACCTGGACGCCATCCGCTCGAACGTCGGCGTGCTCGCCGCCCACGCGGGCGCCGCCCAGGTGATGGCCGTCGTGAAGGCGGACGCCTACGGGCACGGGCTGGTGGCGAGCGCGCACGCCGCGCTCGCGGGCGGCGCCACCTGGCTCGGCGTGGCCCAGGCGACCGAGGCGCTCGAGCTGCGGGCGGCCGGTATCACGGCCCCGGTCCTCACCTGGCTGTACAAGCCGGGCGAGCCGCTCGACGCGCTCCTGGTCGCCGACGTCGACGTGTCCGTGAGCAGCGGGGCCGCCCTGCTCCAGGTGCTCGACGCCGTGCGCGCGACCGGCCGGACGGCCCGTGTGCACGTCAAGGTCGACACGGGGCTCGGCCGCAGCGGCGTCCAGCCCGTCGAGCTGCCGGCGCTCCTCGACGCCGCGGTGGCGGCGCAGGCCGAGGGCGCGCTCGAGGTGGTCGGCATCTGGTCGCACCTGGCCTGGGCCGACGCGCCCGACCACCCGACGGTCCTGGCGCAGACGGGCGTGTTCACCGACGCCGTCGCGCTCGCGGAGCAGGCCGGCGCGCACCTGGAGGTGCGGCACCTGGCCAACGCGGCCGCGACGCTGACGAACCCCGCGATGGCGTTCGACCTGGTCCGCCCGGGCCTCGCGGTGTACGGCCTGTCCCCGGTGCCGCAGCTCGGCGGACCGGAGCGGTTCGGCCTGGTCCCGGCGATGCGGCTCGAGGCCGACCTCGTGCTCACCAAGGTCGTGCCGGCCGGGCACGGGGTCTCCTACGGGCACGAGTACGTCACGCCGGCCGAGACGGTCCTCGGCGTCGTCCCGCTCGGCTACGCCGACGGCGTCCCGCGGCACGCCTCGGGGCTGGGCGGCCGGCCGGGCGCGCCGGTCCAGGTGGGCGGTCGGCGGCTCGCCGTCGCGGGCCGCGTCTGCATGGACCAGTTCGTCGTGGACCTGGGGCCGGGGGCCGCAGAGGCGGCGGGCGACGTCGTCGTGCTCTTCGGCACCGGCGCGGACGGCGAGCCGACGGCGGAGGACTGGGCGGCGGCCTGCGGCACCATCTCCTACGAGATCGTGACCCGGCTCGGGGTCCGGGTGCCGCGTGAGTACCGCGGCGCTCCCGAGCTGCTGGCGGCCGCCGGCGTGGGTGGAGGGGAGCGCGGATGAGCGTGACGGTGCGGGTGGACCTCGCGGACCCGGAGGCGACGCGCTCGTACGGACGGGCGCTCGCGGGCGTGCTGCGCGCCGGCGACCTCGTGGTGCTCAC
>AXCX01000486.1 GCA_000767215.1 Actinotalea fermentans ATCC 43279 = JCM 9966 = DSM 3133 | reverse complement strand
ACCCTGACCCAGGGTCTCGGCGAGGGCCTCGGCGTGCGCGGCCAGGTCGCGTCGCCCACGTTCATCATCGCCCGGGTGCACCCGTCGCTGACCGACGGCCCCCCGCTCGTGCACGTGGACGCGTACCGCCTCGGGTCCATGGAGGAGCTCGACGCCCTGGACCTCGACGCGGGCCTGGACGAGTCCGTGACGGTCGTCGAGTGGGGCGAGGGGCTGGTCGAGGTCCTCGCCGAGGACCGGCTCGAGGTGGTCATCGAGCGGCCGCACGGCGGGCTCGAGGCCACGGGCGAGGTGCTCGACGCCGAGGTCGGCGTGCGGCACGTGACGGTCACGGCCGTCGGCCCGCGCTGGGCGGACGTGACGCTGCCGACCTGACCCCCTCGAGTGGAACGGAACGGGAGCACGACGTTCCACTCGACCACGATTCACGTCACATTCGTTCCACTCGGGTGTGTGGGGGAGGATGAGCCCGTGCTGCTCGCGCTCGACACGTCCGGAGACATCGCCGTCAGCCTGCTCGCCCTCGACGGCAGCGTGCCCGGCCCGGTGCTTGCTGCCCTTCGCACGCAGGAGCAGCGCCGGCACGCCGAGCTCCTCGCGCCCATGATCACGCAGGTGCTGGCCGACGCCGGCGCGCACCGCGGCGACCTGACGGCCGTCGTCGTCGGCACGGGACCGGCGCCCTTCACCGGGCTCCGGGCGGGCCTGGTCACCGCCCGGGTGCTCGCCCGGGCCCTCGGCGTGCCCGTGCACGGCGTGCCGAGCCTGGACGCCCTCGCCGCCCAGGCGTTCGCCGCCGGGGTGACCACCGAGGGGGAGGTCCTGGTGGTGACCGACGCCCGGCGCCGCGAGGTGTACGCGGCGCGCTACCGGGCCGCCGGCCAGAACGAGGGGCCCGACGTCGCGGCCGTCGACGGGCCGCTGGTCGAGCGCCCCGACGTCGTGGCGACCACGCTCGCCGCGGGCGCG
>AXCX01000485.1 GCA_000767215.1 Actinotalea fermentans ATCC 43279 = JCM 9966 = DSM 3133 | reverse complement strand
TGGCCGGTGCTCGCCGCCATGACGGCTGCCGAGGTCCCCGCGCACGTGCCGGCCGCCGTGCACGACGGTCGTCGCGTGGTCGCGGTGTCCGCGCTGGCCCGGGCGGCCGGGGTGCGCCGGGGCATGCGCCGTCGGCACGCGCAGGAGGCCTTCCCCGGGCTCGTCCTGCTCGACGCCGACCCGGGGCGTGACGTCAGCGCGTTCGAGCCGGTGGCGGTCGCCGCGGAGACGGTGGTCTCGGGGATCGAGGTGGTCCGCCCGGGCCTCGTGCTGCTGCCGGCGCGGGGCGCGGGCCGCTACCACGGCTCGGAGGAGACGCTCGCGGGGGAGCTCGTCGACGCCGTCGCGCGACTGGCGGGCTACGAGGCGCGGGTGGGCATGGCGGACGGCGTGGGTGCCGCCGTCCTGGCCGCGCGTGCCGACCTGATCGTCCCTCCGGGCGGGACGGCGGCGTTCCTGGCCCCGCTCGGCATCGGTGAGCTGGTGCACGTCGCCGCCGGCGAACCGGGCGCCGTCGCCGAGCTCGTGGACCTGCTGGGCCGGCTCGGGCTGCGCACGCTCGGCGACCTGGCCCGGCTGCCGCGCGCCGACGTCGAGACCCGGTTCGGGGTCCTCGGTCGCTGGGCGCACCGCGTGGCCGCCGGCGACGACGACCGTCCGGCGGCGCTGCGCCGGCTCGAGCCCGACGTGGCCGTCGAGCGCGACCTGGACCCGCCGGTGGACCGGATCGAGGCCACCGCGTTCGCCGCGCGGCTGCTCGCCGAGGCGCTCCACTCCCGGATGGTCGAGCGTGGGGTCTCGTGCGGCCGGCTGCGGATCACCGCCCGGACGGAGGACGGCCAGGAGCTGATCCGGGCCTGGCGGACCGACGCGGCGCTGGGCGGCCTCGGTGTCGGGCGGATGACCGACCGGGTGCGCTGGCAGCTCGAGGGCTGGCTGACCGGCCACGCGCTCGCGCGCCCGGGTGCGGGCGGCGACCCGGCCCCGGCGCCGATCGTCAGGCTCGCGCTGTGTGCCGAGGAGGTGGCACCCGCGGGCGCCGAGCAGGGCCGGCTGTGGGGCGAGGCCAGCGGCGGTGACCTGCGTGCGCACCGGGCCGTGCACCGGATCCAGGGCCTGCTGGGGACCGACGCGGTGCTCGGCGCGGCGGTCCAGGGTGGGCGCGAGATCCGGGACCGCGTCCGCCTGACTCCGTGGGGCGAGGACCC
>AXCX01000484.1 GCA_000767215.1 Actinotalea fermentans ATCC 43279 = JCM 9966 = DSM 3133 | reverse complement strand
CGCCCGACAGCGGCGCCCTGGCCCGGGCACCTGCCGCCTCCCGCGCCCGCGACCATCCTGGCGACGCCGCAGCTCGTCCAGGTCTGCGACGCCGACGGCCGCCGGGTCGAGGTCGACGCGCGTGGTGAGGTGAGCGGCGAGCCGGCCGTCGTGTGGTGGCCGCCCGCCGACGGCGTCGAACGCGAGGCGGCGGTGACCGGCTGGGCGGGGCCGTGGCCGATCGTGCAGCGGTGGTGGACGCCCGAGGGCAACCGCCGGGCGTACGTGCAGGCGACCCTCGACGACGGGCAGGCGGTGCTGCTCGCGCTGCGCGACGGCGTCTGGACCATCGAGGCGCTCTATGACTGAGCGCCACCCGACCGCGTACGCCGAGCTGCACGCGCACTCGGCCTTCAGCTTCCTCGACGGGGCGAGCCAGCCCGAGGACCTCGCCTACGAGGCGGCCCGGCTCGGGCTGACCGCGCTCGCGCTGACCGACCACGACGGCCTGTACGGCGTCGTGCGCTTCGCGTCGGCGGCGCGCGAGGTCGGGCTGCCGACGATCTTCGGCGCGGAGCTGCACCTGCCGGACCCCGACGGGGTGCTCGACCCGCCGACGGGCACACCCGACCCGCGGGCGACGCACCTGCTCGTGCTCGCGCGCGGGCCGGACGGGTACCGCGCGCTGTCGACGGCGATCGCGGACGCGCACCTGGCGACGGGGACCAAGGGGGCGGCGCGGTACCGCATCGAGGAGCTCGCCGCCGCGGCGGACGGCCAGTGGCTCGTGCTCACCGGATGTCGCAAGGGCGCGGTGCGGCAGGCGCTGGAGCGCGGGGTGCGACGCGACCCGCACGCGCTCGGCCGGTCCCTGGACCTGCCCGCCGCGCGTCGGGAGCTGGACCGGCTGGTCGCGCTCTTCGGCACCGGCAACGTCGCGGTCGAGGTCACCGACAGCGGCGACCCGTGGGACGGGGACCGCAACGACGCCCTGGCCACCCTCGCCGCCGACGCGCGGCTGCCGCTCGTCGCGACCGGCAACGTGCACTACGCCACCCCGCGCGATGCCGACCTCGCCGCGGCCCTCGCGGCAGTCAGGGCGCGCTCGAGCCTGGACGACGTCGACGGGTGGCTGCCCGGGGGGCCGGGGAACCACCTGCGGTCCGCGCGCGAGATGCTCGCGCGGCACCGGCGGCGGCCGCAGGCGGTGCAGG
>AXCX01000483.1 GCA_000767215.1 Actinotalea fermentans ATCC 43279 = JCM 9966 = DSM 3133 | reverse complement strand
CCCCGCCCCCGCCCCCGCCTCCGCCGGCGGGCCCGGTGGACACGACGATCGTCACGGTGCTGCCGGGCGGGGCAGTGCCACCGGACGGGTTCTGGGAGATGACGTCGCCGGCGGCGATGGCGTCGTCGGCCGCCTGCTGGACCGTCACGGCGAAGCCTGCGCCCGTCAGCCGGGAGCGCGCGTCCGCCTCCGAGAGCCCGACGACGTTCGGCACGTCCGTCTCCCCCGGTCCGGTGGAGACGACGATCGTCACGGCGCTGCCCTGCTCGGCCTCCCCGCCGCTCGGGTTCTGGCTGACGACCACGCCGACCGGCACGGTCGGGTCCGCCGCCTGCTGTGCGCTCACCGTGAAGCCGGCGGTCTGGAGCTGCGACGTCGCCTCGGCCTCCGGCAGCCCGACGACGCTCGGCACCGGCACCATCGGCGGCGTGTTCGGCTCGCCGACGTCGGCACGCGGCGGGAACTGCAGCACCTCGCGACCCTCCATCGCCCGCGTCATGTACGCGGTCCACAGGTCCAGCGGCGCCGAGCTACCCGTGATCTGGCCGTTCACGTACGGCCCGAACGGCGTGATCGTCTCCGCGACGGGCTTGCCGTCCGCGTCGACGCCCGCCTGGTACATCGCGACGGCCGTCGTGAGCTGTGGCGTGAAGCCGATGAACCAGGCGGACCTGTTCTCGTTCGAGGTGCCGGTCTTGCCAGCCACCGGGTGGCCCACGGCCTGGGCCTTCTCGCCGCTGCCGCGCTCGACGACCTGGGTGAGGGCGTACGTGGTGTCAGCCATGACGTCGGCGGCGAACACCTGCTCGCTCTCGTGGCCGTTCTCGTACGCGACGTCGCCGTCGGGGTAGGTGACCTGCTCGACGATGTACGGCTCGGTCCGCACGCCCTGGTTCGCGAACGTGTTGTAGGCCTGCGCCATGTCGAGCGGGTTCGGCGACGACGTACCGAGCACGTTCGACGGCACCGCCTGGTTGTCGAACAGCGAGCAGTCCTGCTCGGCGCGGGCCCAGCTCGCGCACACGCCCGCCCGGGTCGCGGCGTCGAGCGTCTTGTCCGGCCCGACCTCGACGTTCATCGCCCCGTAGACGGTGTTGACGGAGTTCGCGGTCGCCGTGACGACGTCGATCTCGCCGAAGCTCTGGCCGTTCCCGCGCCCGAAGTTCTGCAGCGGCTCGGCGGCGTACCCCGGGATGACGATGTTCGAGTTGCCGTTGTACTTCGACTTCAGCGAGCCGCCGTTCTCGAGGTAGGCGACGAGCGCGAACGGCTTGAACGTCGAGCCGGCCTGCATCGTGTCCTGCGTGACGGCGTTGCGGGACTGGCTGATGAAGTCCGGGCCGCCGTAGAGCGCACGGATGGCGCCCGTCGCCGGCTCGAGCGTGACGAGCGCGGTGCGCAGGTTCGGCGAGTGGTCCGGCGGGACGGCCGCGACCGACTCGACGGCCATCTGCTGCAGGGCGGGGTCGATGGTCGTCACGATCCGGTAGCCGGTCTGGTCGAGCTCCTCCTCGGTGAAGCCCTCGGCGACGAGCTCCCGGCGGACCATGTCGAGCAGGTAGCCGGGCGGGCCGGCGTACGTGTCGGGCTTGGTGAACTCGACGGTCTGCGGGTAGACGAGCGCGTCACGCTCGGCCTGCGTGAGCGTGCCGGTCGTCACCATGCCGTCGACGACGTAGTTCCAGCGACGCTCCGCGTTCTCCGGGGAGATCCGCGGGTCGAAGTTGTTGGGCGACGGGATGAGGCCCGCGAGCAGCGCACCCTGCGAGACGTCGAGCTGGGCGGCGGGGATCCCGAAGTAGGCCTGGGAGGCGGCCTCGATGCCGTACGCGTCGCGACCCCAGTAGATGGTGTTCATGTAGTTGGACAGGATCTCGTCCTTGTCCTCCACCCGCGCCAGCTTCACCGCGAGGAACGCCTCGCGGATCTTGCCGGGGATGTCGGTCGTGGTCTGACCCACGTAGTACCGCTCGGCGTACTGCTGGGTGATCGACGAGCCGCCCTGCGTGTCCTGCCCGGTGACGTTGAGGTAGAGCGCGCGCACGATGCCGGCCGGGTTGATGCCCGGGTTCTCGTAGAACGTGCGGTCCTCCGCGGCGACGACGGCGTCCTTGACGTGCTGCGGGATCTGGTCGCTCGCGATGATCGTGCGGTTCTGCTCGGCGAACCGGCCCATCGGCGTCGTGCCGTCCGCGTAGTAGACGGTCGTCGTCTGGAACTCGGCGAAGTCCGACGGGTCGGGGATGTCGACGCTCTGGTACGCCCAAACGAACGCGCCCACCACCAGCGCGACGAGCACCAGGAACGTCCCGCCGACCAGCCGCCACGACGGGAGCCAGCGACGGACGCCCGTCTTCCCCTGGCGCGGGTAGTCGATCAGCCGACGGCGGCCCGACCCCGCGCCCCC
>AXCX01000049.1 GCA_000767215.1 Actinotalea fermentans ATCC 43279 = JCM 9966 = DSM 3133 | reverse complement strand
CGTCGCGGCGGCCCTCGTCCTGGTCCCGGGCCTGTGGCCGGTCGCGCGGCACGCCGTGACCGTCGCACACGAGGCCGGTCACGCCGTCGTCGCCGCGCTCACCGGACGCCGGCTCACCGGCATCCGCCTGCACGCGGACACGTCGGGGCTGACGCTCTCCCGCGGCCGGCCGCGCGGCCCAGGCATGGCGCTCATGCTCCTGGCCGGCTACCCCGGGCCTGCGGTGCTCGGGCTCGGCGCCGCCGCCCTCGTCGCCGCGGGGCGCTCGGTGCTCCTGCTCTGGGTGCTCGTCGCGGCCCTGGCCCTCATGCTGCTGCTGGTCCGCAACCTGTTCGGGCTGTGGGTCGTGCTGGCGGGCGGCGTCGGCGCCTGGGCGGTGAGCTGGTACGCCACGCCGGACGTGCAGACCGCCGTCGCCTGCACGCTGGCCTGGTTCTGGCTCCTCGCGGCGCCCCGCACCGTGCTCGAGCTCGCCGTGAGCCGTCGCCGCGCCGGCGCCCGCACCTCCGACGCCGACCAGCTCGCGACGGTGACGCACGTGCCCGCCGTCGTCTGGGTGGCGGTCCTGCTGGTCGTCACGGTGGCCGCGGCGCTGGCCGGCACGGCGATCCTGCTGCCCGACGTCGTCGCGCAGGTGAGCGGCGGTCCCCCCAACGGGTGAATCGCACATCTCGCCCACCTGGAGCCTTCCGCCCACGGCTGGGACCGAGCACAGTGGCCCCCATGACAGCGCTTGTCGTATACGAGTCCATGTACGGCAGCACGAAGGCGATCGCGGAAGCGATCGGCGAAGGTCTGGCCCCCGTAGGACCGGTTCGTGTGCTGGAGATCAGCGCGCTCGCGGCTGCCCCCGGCGGCCGCACGATCTCCCCCCAGATCGACCTGCTCGTCGTCGGTGCCCCGACCCACGCCTTCGGGCTCAGTCGTCCCAACACCCGGCAGGACGCTGCCGCCGACGCCCCGGAGGGGAAGGTGATCTCGGACGGCAAGGGGCTGCGCGAGTGGCTCGCCGAGATCAGCCTGCCGCTCGGAGGCACCCGGTTCGCCGCCTTCGACACCAAGGTCGTCCGGCCAGCCCTGCCCGGGTCCGCGGCGAAGGGCGCGCACAAGGCCCTCGTGCGGATGGGCGGCCGGCCGGTCGTCGACCCGCGCTCCTTCGGCGTGCACGGCAAGAACGGGGGCCTCGTCGACGGCGAGCTGCAGGCCGCCGGCGAGTGGGGCTCGGCGCTGGCGCGGCTCGTGGGCGCGGGCGTCAAGTAGCAGGCACGGCCGAGGAGCACCGCGCCCCCCACCGGGACGCGGTGCGCGTCAGCGTGCCAGCGCGTCCACCAGGCGGGTCAGGCTCGAGGCGAGGCGCCAGCGGTCGGCGAGCGCCATGAGGCGCTCGGGGTCCGCCGGGGCGAGCGGCAGCGCGTCGCGGACCGTCGGCAGGGGCAGGTCACGGGCGACCTGCACGACGCCCGGCGCCACCGCGAGGTAGTCGCGCGCCTGCAGGAGCCGCCCCCGCTGGGACGCGGTGAGGCCGGGGTCGCCGGACTCGGCGGCCGCCAGGATCCCCGCCAGGTCGCCGAAGCGGCGCAGCAGCGCGACGGCGGTCTTCTCGCCGATGCCGGGCACGCCGGGGAGCCCGTCGCTCGGGTCGCCGCGCAGCACCGCCATGTCGGCGTACCCCTGCCCCCCGGCGACGGCGTACCGCTCCGCCAGGCGCGCCTCGTCGACGACCTCGAGCTCGCCGATGCCCTTGATCGTGTACAGCACGCGGACGCCGGCGTCGTCGTCGACGAGCTGGAACAGGTCGCGGTCCCCGGTGACGATCTCGACCGCCGCGCGCTCGGCCGCGGGCCGCGCGGCCTCCCGCGCGGTGAGCGCGCCGATGACGTCGTCCGCCTCGTAGCCCGGCACGCCGATGCGCGCGACGCCGAGCGCGTCCAGCACCTCGGCGATGACCGGGACCTGGGGCGCGAGCGCCGCCGGGACCTCCTCGCCGCCGTCGGGCGACTGGCGGTGCACCTTGTAGGACGGGATCGCGGCCACCCGGAAGGCGGGCCGCCAGTCCGCGTCCCAGCAGGCGACGAGCCGGCCCGGCCGACGGGCGGTGACCAGGCGGGTCATCATGTCGAGCAGCCCACGGACGGCGTTCACGGGCGTCCCGTCGTCGGCCCGGACGGTCTCCGGGACCCCGAAGAACGCACGGAAGTACAGCGACGCGGTGTCCAGGAGCAGCAGGGGCCGGGCGTCGGGCATGGCGCCACCGTAGGTCATCGCCCCGACAGGTCATCGCCCCGACAGGTCAACGGCCCGACAGGTCACAGGCCCGCGCCTGGACGCGCGGGCGCGGTGCGCCGCGGTTACCGTGGTCCGACGCGGACCGGAGGGAGCGGCGGGTGCAGAGCGTGCGGGTGGTGCGGGCGGGCCGGGCGATGCGCCCGGCGAGCCCCGCTGTCGAGCTCGCGTTCGCCGGCGGCGAGCTGCGCCGGGTCCGGCGCGTGGTCGCCGCCCTGGGCGAGGAGGCCAGGTTGCCCCGTCGCCGCATCGACGAGCTGACCGTCGCCGTCAACGAGCTGGCGGCCAACAGCGTCGACCACGGCGGCGGGCGCGGGACGCTGCGCGGCTGGCTGGAGGCCGACGCGCTCGTCGTCGAGGTGTCGGACGCGGGTTCGCTCGCGGAGTCCGCCGCGGGGCAGGAGATGGGCATGGCCCGGCCGCACGCCGACTCCGAGCGCGGGCGCGGGCTGTGGATCGCCCGGCAGCTCGCGGACGACCTCGAGGTGCTCCCCGCCGGGGACGGCGCCGACGGCCGTCGCGGGACCGTCGTGCGGGTGGTCATCGCGCTCTGATCGGCACGGCGCCCTGACGGGCACCTCTGACCGGCGCCTACGCGGCCGGCCTCAGGGCGCCGGGCGCTCCGCCGGGACGATCCGCGTGTCGGGCCCGGGGAAGACGAGGGTCCGCTCACCGCTCTCGGCCCACTCGACCAGGAACGGTGGCGTCCCGTCCGGGTGGTGCACCTCGACCACCGTGCCGCGCCGGACGGCTCCGGCGACGTGACCCGACTCGACGACGACCTCGTCGCCCACCGACGCTCTCATGGCACCCTCCAGCGGGACCGCCGACCTCCCGTCCATCATGCTCCGCCGGACGGCGGACGCGACAGGGGCAGGTCAGTCGGCCGGGACCGTCCGGGCCCTCGCCCACTGGCGCAGCGCCTCGACCTGCTCGGCCATGACGACCGACAAGGGCCGCGTCGCGCTGACCTCGCGCAGGAGGTGCTGCGCGGTGACGGTGCCGCCGTCGGCGTGCGCGGCGTAGGCCGCCGAGACGACGACCTGCTCGATCTCCGCGCCCGAGAAGCCCTCGGTGGCGAGCGCGAGCGCGTGCACCGCGGCATCGTCGAGGGCGATGCCGCGGGAGCCGGCGTGGATCCGGAACACCTGGGCGCGGACCTCGGGCGTCGGCAGGTCGACGAAGAACGTCTCGTCGAACCGGCCCTTGCGGATGAGCTCGGGCGGCAGCCGCGAGATGTCGTTCGCCGTCGCGACGACGAACACGCGCCCGTCGCGCTCCGCGAGCCAGGTGAGGAACGTGCCGAGCACCCGCTGGGACGACCCGGCGTCGCCGTCGGAGGTCGCCAGGCCCTTCTCGATCTCGTCGATCCAGACCACGCAGGGAGACATCACCTCGGCCGTCGCGAGGCTCTCGCGCAGCCGCCGCTCGGACTCCCCGACGTACTTGTCGTGCACGGCCGCCAGGTCCATCCGCAGCAGCGGCACGCCGAGGACCTTCGACGCCACCTTGGCCGCGAGGCTCTTGCCGCAGCCCTGGACGCCGAGCAGGAGGATGCCGCGCGGCGGGTCGAGCTCGGGGGCCGAGCCGTCGAACGCCGCCCGGCGGATGTCCAGCCACTCCTTGACGCGGCTCATGCCCGCCAGGTCGTCGACGCCGGCCGGGTCGTACTCGAAGGTCAGCACGCCGCCGCGGTCCAGCAGCTCGTACTTGGCCTTGGCGACGAGCGGCACGTCCGCCGGCGTCACGGCGCCGTCGTGGAAGATGGCCGTCCGGGCGAGCCGGCGCACGTCGGTCACCGCCAGCCCGGCGAGGTTCTCCACGAGCATGGCCACCGACGCCTCGTCCGCCCGCACCGCCGTCCCGGTCTGCGCGACCCACTCGCGCGCGACCTCGTCGACGATCGCGCGACGCTCCGCGACGTCCGGGTAGGCCAGCTGCACCCGCGCCGCGAGGTAGGACAGCTCCTCGGGGAGCTCGACCTCGTTGCTGACCAGGACGAGCGTGCGCGGGTTGGCGTCGTAGCCGAGGCAGATGTCCTTGATCACCCGGACGAGCGTCGGCTCGGTCAGGTACGGGTGCAGGTCGAGCATGACGTAGACGCCCGGCATCGCGTCGAGCAGGAACGTCAGGACCTTCTCGGGAGGTGCGTTGAAGGCCTGCGGGGCGCCGAGGTCCACGTCGATCCGCTTGAGCCCGCGCGTCGCGGCCCACTCGAAGACCGGCAGGGGCGGGTTGACGGCGCGGGCGGCCTGGAGCACCTCGGCGACGGCGCGCGCCTCGTCGCGCGTCTCGAGGACCACGAGCGGGACGCGGCTGCGCAGGATCGCGGCGAGGTCGCCGCGCGTCGGGGGCATGGCGGGAAGGTAGCAGCAGCCCGATGGCGATGATCTAGGTCCCAGGGGCCGGCGGCGTGGCGGCCGACGGGGCCGTGACGCCGAGCTCGTCGGTGAGGAAGAGGAACGCCCGGGCGTACGGGTTCGCCTCGACCGCCCGCCGGACGTAGGCCCAGTCGATCTGCTCGCGCAGCGCCCGCGCGATGGGCAGCAGGTGCCCCATGTCGCAGTAGTGCTCCGCGAGGACGCTCAGCTGGCCGGTGAGGACGTCCGTGGCGCTCAGGACGGGCATCCGCACCGCGAGCACCTCGAGGGTGTCGGCGCGCTCGAACAGCCCGGCGTCGACGGGCTCGCCGCACATCCGGAACAGGACGTCCACGAGGGCGCCCTTGTGGAACGCCTTGAACAGCCAGTTCTCCGCGGGCTGGTGGACGTCGAGGCCGGCGTCGGCGATGGCGCGCCGCGCGACCTCGATGTCCTGCTCGCGGATGACGAAGTCGGCGTCGTGGTCCGGCTCGGGCGCCCCGCGCGCCCAGGCCGCGTACCCCCCGCAGAGCGCGTACGGGATGTCCGCCTCGGCGAGCGCGACGGCGGCGAGCCGCAGGCCGTCGTGCAGGGCGGCGCGCGCGTCGGTGGTGGTCATGGATGGTGTGTACACGAGGCGAGGCGGCTCCGCGCGTCGGGCGGGCCGGGGTGCGCGGGCCGCGGGCCGGCGCGAGACTCGAGGGGATGCGCCTGGCGACCTTCAACATCCTGCACGGCCGGTCCCCGGTCGACGGCGAGGTGGACCTGGACCGGTTCGCCGCGGCGGTCGCGGCGCTGGACGCGGACGTCCTCGCGCTGCAGGAGGTGGACCGCGACCAGCCCCGCTCGCACGGCGCGGACCTCACGGCGGTGGCCGCCGAGGCTCTTGGTGCCGAGCACCACCGCTTCGTCGCGACGCTGGCCGGCACGCCCGGGGTGTGGACCGCAGCGACGGGCGAGCTGCAGCCCGACACCGCGGCGTACGGCATCGCCCTGGTCAGCCGCTACCCGGTGGTGGGCTGGCACACGCGCACGCTCGCCGCCCTGCCCGGCCCGGTGCCCGTCTCGTTCCGGCGGGGCGGGCCGCCGACCCTCGTGCACGACGAGCCGCGCGCGGCGCTCGCCGCCGACGTCGAGGGGCCTGACGGGCGGCTCGCCGTCGTCGCGACCCACCTGACGTTCGTGCCCGGCTGGAACGCCGTGCAGCTGCGGCGGCTCGTCGCGTCGCTGGCCGACCACGACCGCCCCGTCGCGCTCATGGGTGACCTGAACCTGCGCGGGCACCTGCCCGAGCGGCTCACCGGCTGGCGCGCGCTGGCGACGGCGGAGACCTTCCCCGCGGACGCGCCCCGCCGGCAGCTGGACCACATCCTGGCCGACGGCGACGTGGTCGCCCTGGGGCCCGGCGAGGCGCGCGACACCGGCCTGTCGGACCACCGCGCGCTGTTCGTCGACATCACCCCCCGGGGGTGACCGCGCCCGGCGGGTGACCGCGCCCAGCGGGACACCGCGCGCGGGTGGCGCCGCAACGATGCGGTCCGCCCTGACCTGGGACGGCGCGAGTGTGAACGGGCAAGGCGATCGCGCCCGATGCGCGTCAGCGCGTCGCGTGTCGCGCCAGAACCGCGCCGTCGACGCCGATGTGAGCGCGAACACGCCATCGCCGGGACGTAGGTCCCAATTCCTCGGCTGCTCCCGGCGAAATCACCTGCCCAGCACCGGCGGTGTGACGTAGGTCCCGTTCAGGGTCAAGATCGAAGCGCCGGAAGACCCTGCGGCAGCCGAGCCCTCGGCAGCCGTAAGGGGACAATGATGCGGATCCGTACGTGGGGTGCCCTGGCACTCCTCCTGACCGGCCTCGTGGCGGTGCCGACCACCGCCGCCGAGGCCGCGACCAAGCCCGACGCCACCACCACCGGCGTCGCCGCCGGCGCCACGCTGACCGCGATGAGCGGCGGCTGGGTCTCGACCGGTGGCACCACCATCGCCAACAAGGTCATCACCGGGGACGTCACGTTCGCCGGTTCCAACCTCACCGTGCGCAACGTCCGGGTGACCGGGCACGTGCTGTTCACCGGCGACAACGTCGTGATCGAGGACTCCGAGTTCGGCTCGTGGGCCCTCTCCGGCACCGCCGGCGTCCAGGCCAGCCGCGTCGAGGTCTTCGGCAACACCGGCCAGGACGGCCTGCACATCACGTCCGACTCCGGGCCCGTGCAGAACGTGGTCATCCGCGACTCGTGGATCCACGGCGCCAAGGTCACGGCCAGCTCGCACTACGACGGCATCCAGGTGCGCGGCGTCGACGGCCTGACGCTCGAGCGCACGCTCGTCGAGCCGGGCAGCGCGTACGTGCCGCAGCACAACAGCGCCCTGTTCCTCGAGAACGCGAACGGCGGGAACCGGAACATCACCGTCAAGGACTCCTGGCTCTCGGGCGGCGGCTACACGCTCTACACCTTCGCCAGCAACGTCCAGTTCTCCGGCACCCAGCTGGGCCGCGGCAACTACGGCTACCTGTACCCGGGCTCGGGCGGCATCACCACCTTCTCGGGCAACGTCAGCGCGACCGGCGCGGCCCTCGCCTACTCGGGCGGGACGATCGTCGAGTCCGGCACCGCGGCTCCGACGCCCACTCCGACGCCCACCCCGACGCCGACGCCCACGCCCACGCCCACCCCGACCCCGACGCCGACGCCGACGCCCACGCCGACGCCCACCCCGACCCCGACGCCCACGCCCACCGGCCTGCCGACGGCGGCGACCACCGGCGTCGTCAGCGGCGCCACGCTCGCGACGATGTCGGGCGGCACCGTGGGGACCACCGGCACCATCGCCAACAAGGTGATCACCGGGAACGTCCTGTTCACCGGCTCGAACCTCACGCTGCGCAACGTCCGCGTGACGGGCGAGGCGATCTTCCGGGGCGACAACGTCGTCATCGAGGACTCCGAGTTCGGCGCCCTCTCGTTCTCGGGTACCGAGAACGTCACCGTCGCCCGCGTCGACGTCTTCGGCTCGACCGGCAAGGACGGCATCCACATCACCGCCGACACCGGCGCCGTGCGCAACATCGCCATCCGCGACACGTGGATCCACAACCCGCAGGTGCTGCCGGAGTCGCACTACGACGGCATGCAGGTGCGCGGGGTCGACGGCCTCACCCTCGAGCGCACGCTCATCGAGCTCGGCACGTGGAAGTCGCAGTACAACGCGGCGCTGTTCCTCGAGAACGCCAACGGCGGCAACAAGAACGTCACCGTCAAGGACTCGCGGCTCACCGGCGGCGGCTACGTGCTCTACACGTTCGCCAGCAACGTGCAGATGACCGGCACGACGTTCGGTCTCGGCAACTGGGGCATCCTCTTCCCGACGTCGCCCGTGCCCGTCGTCTTCACCGGCAACACCGACACGAGCGGGCAGGCGCTGGCCTGCAACGGCACCACGATCGTCACGACGACGAACCCGACGCCGACCCCGACGCCGACGCCCACGCCGACCCCGACGCCGACGCCGACGCCCACGCCCACGCCCACCCCGACGCCCACGCCCACGACGCCGGCGACGCCGACGGCCGCGAACACCGGCGTCGTGACCGGCGCCACGCTGACGGCCATGAGCGGTGGCTGGGTGAGCACCGCGAACACGACCATCTCGAACAAGGTCATCACGGGGAACGTCACGTTCGCGGGCTCGAACCTGACCCTGCGCAACGTCCGGGTGACCGGCGAGGCCGTCTTCAAGGGCGACAACGTCGTCGTCGAGGACTCCGAGTTCGGGTCCGTCGCCCTGTCGGGCACGGCGAGCGCACGCCTGACCCGGGTCGACGTGTTCGGCGTCTCCGGCAAGGACGGCGTCCTCGTGGTCTCCGACAGCGGGCCCGCGTCCGGCGTCGTCATCAAGGACTCGTGGATCCACAACCCGGTCGTGAGCTCCGGCGGCTCGTACGAGGGCGTCATCGCCCGCGGCGTCGACGGCCTGAGCCTGCAGAACACCGTCGTCGACCTCGGCACCTACGCCGCCGGCAAGAACGTCGCGCTCATGCTGCAGAACGCGAACGGCGGCAACCGCAACGTCACGGTGACCGGCTCGCGGCTGCTCGGCGGCGACTACGTCGTCTCCAACGGCGGCGGCGCCCTGTCGGTCAGCGGCTCGGTGCTCGGCAACGCCCGCTCCGGCTACCTTGCCCCGGGCTCGACGGCGCTGACGTTCACGGGCAACACGGCGCCGACCGGCGCCGCGCTGACCTACGCGGGCGGCGCGATCAAGTAGCCGGCCCGCCGACCGATCCGGGCCCCGGAGGACGACCGTCCTCCGGGGCCCGGCGTCGTCGGGGGTTCCGCCCGCGGCGATCGCGACGGATCATGGGCCGGGTCCCACCCCGCGCCGGAGGAGCCCCGCCGTGACCGAGACCACCACTCCCGAGCCCACCACGTCCGAGCCCACCACCCTCACGGTCGACGTCGTCGTCCTCGGCGCCGGGGCGGTCGGGGAGAACGTCGCCGACCGCGCCGGCCGGACCGGCCTGAGCGTCGCCATCGTCGAGGAGCACCTGGTCGGCGGCGAGTGCTCCTACTGGGCGTGCATGCCGTCCAAGGCGCTGCTGCGGCCGGGCGCCGTGCTCGCGCAGGCCCGCGCCGTCGCCGGCGCGGCCGGTGCGGTGACCGGGGGCGTGGACGTCGCCGCGACGCTGGCGAGCCGGGACGCCATCGTGCACGGCTGGGACGACGACTCCCAGGTC
>AXCX01000482.1 GCA_000767215.1 Actinotalea fermentans ATCC 43279 = JCM 9966 = DSM 3133 | reverse complement strand
CCGCCGCCCCCGGCCCCTCCACCGCAGGTGACCGGACCCGCCCCAGCCGCACTAGCCTGGGCGGCATGACGTCGACGCCGACCTCCGCCCCCTCCGCAGCCCCCGCCGGCTCCCTGCACGCCGAGGACCCCCGCACCGCCCCGCCGCTGCGCTGGGGCATCCTGGCCGCCGGCGGCATCGCCGGCGTCTTCGCCACCGCCGTGAACCGCTACACGCGCGCGCAGCTGGTCGCCGTCGGCTCCCGCAACAAGGACCGGGGCTCCCGCTTCGCGACCCAGCACGGCATCCCGACGGTGCACGTGGGCTACGAGGCCCTGGTCAACGACCCGCACGTCGACGCCGTCTACGTCGCCTCCCCGCACTCCGAGCACCGCGAGCACGCCCTGATGGCGATCGCCGCGGGCAAGCACGTCCTGGTGGAGAAGTCCTTCACGCGCAACCTCGCGGAGGCCCAGGAGGTCGTCGACGCCGCCCGCGCCGCCGGCGTCTTCTGCATGGAGGCCATGTGGACGCGGTTCCTGCCGCACGTCGTGGCGCTGCGCGCGATGGTGCGCCGCGGCGACATCGGCGAGCCCGTGGGCTTCATCGCCGACCACGGCCAGGCCTTCGCGGACCGCCCCGCCAGCCACCGCATCCACAACCCGGAGCTCGCGGGCGGCGCCCTGCTCGACCTGGGCGTCTACCCGGTCAGCTTCGCGCACGACCTCTTCGGCGTCCCCGACCGCGTCGCCGCCGTGGGCTCGCTGACCCCGACGGGCGTCGACGGCCAGATCAGCATGGCGCTCGGCTTCGGCGCCGACGTCCAGGCGTCGCTGCACACGACGTCGCTGGCCCGGACCGCCACGACGGGCGTCATCTTCGGCAGCGAGGGCCGCATCGAGATCGACAGCGACTTCTACCGCCCGACGTCCTTCTCGGTGATCCGCAACGACGGCTCCACCTGGGACTACTTCAAGAACGTCGACGGCGGCTTCCAGTACCAGATCGCCGAGGTCGCCCGCCGGATCGCCGCCGGCGAGACCGAGTCCCCGGTCATCACCCTGGACAACACGCTCGAGGTCATGGCGACCCTGGACGAGATCCGCCGCCAGGTCGGGGTGGTGTACCCGGGCGAGTGAGGCGCACCCCGGTCACCCGCCCAGCCCTGTCCCAGCGCCCGACTAGCCTGACGCCGTGACCCCGCCCCCGGACCAGCCGCTGCCCGACGCCGTCCCGGCGCCTCGCGCGCACGCCGGCACCTTCGTCTCGTTCGAGGGTGGCGACGGCGTCGGCAAGTCGACGCAGCTGGACCTGCTGCGCGGCTGGCTGGCGGGCATCGGGCGTGAGGT
>AXCX01000481.1 GCA_000767215.1 Actinotalea fermentans ATCC 43279 = JCM 9966 = DSM 3133 | reverse complement strand
ACCCCGCTCGGGCTCGAGCTGCGCAACGCCGTCCTGCACGGGGACCACGTCGCCCCGCGCGCGGAGGCGCTCATCTACGCGGCCGACCGCGCGCACCACGTCGCCACGGTGGTCCGCCCGGCGCTCGAGCGCGGCGCCGTCGTCCTCAGCGACCGGTTCCTTGACTCGTCGGTCGCCTACCAGGGCGTGGGTCGCGGGCTCGGCGCCGACGCCGTCGAGCGCCTCAACCTCTGGGGCGTCGAGGGCCTGCTGCCGGACCTCACGGTCCTGCTCGACCTCGACCCGGCGGTCGGCCTCTCGCGCATCACGCGCGAGCCCGACCGCCTCGAGCGGGCCGGCGCCGACTTCCACGCCCGGATGCGCCAGGCCTACCTCGACCGGGCGGCCGCCGACCCGGCCCGCTTCCTGGTGCTCGACGCCGCCCAGCCGCCCGACGTCATCGGCGCGCAGGTCCGGACCCGCCTGGCCGCCGTCCTCGGGGTGCCCGCGTGAGCGTGTGGGACGCCGTCGTCGGGCAGCCGGACGCCGTCGCGGTGCTCCAGCGCGCCGTGGCGGACCCGTCCGCGATGACCCACGCCTGGCTGCTCACCGGCCCGCCCGGGTCGGGACGGTCGGTCGCCGCCCGCGCCTTCGCCGCGGCCCTCCAGTGCGAGCAGGGCGGCTGCGGGGTCTGCCAGGCCTGCACGACGACGATGGGCGGCACCCACGCGGACGTCACCGTGGTGGCCACGGACAAGGTCACCATCAACATCGCCGAGGTCCGCGACCTCATCGGCGTCGCGCAGCGGTCCCCGGCGTCGGGCCGCTGGCGGGTGGTCGTCCTCGAGGACGCCGACCGCATGGTCGAGCGCACCTCGAACGTGCTGCTCAAGGCCATCGAGGAGCCGCCGCCCCGGACGGTCTGGCTGCTGTGCGCCCCCAGCCCGCAGGACGTCGTCGTGACGATCCGGTCGCGGTGCCGCGGCGTCGTGCTGCGGGTGCCGCCCGTCGAGGACGTCGCGGCCCTGCTGGTGCGGCGGGACGGCGTCGACCCGGCCGTGGCCGACGCCGCCGCGCGCGCCGCGCAGAGCCACATCGGCCT
>AXCX01000480.1 GCA_000767215.1 Actinotalea fermentans ATCC 43279 = JCM 9966 = DSM 3133 | reverse complement strand
CGTGCGCGACGAGGCGGTCGTGGCCGCGACGCCGGAGGAGGCGCTCGCGGCCGCGCGGGCTGCGCTCGTCGGGCGCGTGCCGCGGCTGCCGCGCTTCCGCGTGGTGTCGCTCGAGGCCGGCACGCTGAGCGCCGAGCGCGGGTACCTGCGCGAGACCGGGAACATCGTGTTCCACCTGGCGCTCGTGGGGCTGCTGGTGTCGGTCGCCGTCGGGCAGCTGTTCCACTACCGGGGGCAGGCGATCGTCGTCGAGGGACGCGGCTTCGCGAACTCGGTGACGGACTACGACACGTTCGTCGCGGGCTCGGGGTTCGACCCGGGGTCGCTGGTGCCGTTCACGCTCACCCTGGACGAGTTCGACGCGGTGTTCGACGCCGACGCGCGGCCGCGCGACTTCCAGGCGGACGTCACGGTGCACCGGCCCGGCGGGGCGGGGGAGCCGGCGGTGATCCGGCTCAACCGGCCGCTGGAGGTCGGTGGCGCCAAGGTCTACCTGCAGGGCAACGGCTACGCACCGGAGGTCACGGTGCGCGACGCCGCCGGCGAGGTCGCGTTCGCGGGCCCGGTGCCGTTCCTGCCGCAGGACGCGGTCTACACCTCGCGCGGCGTGATCAAGGTGCCCGACGTGTCCACCGGCGACCAGGTGGGCCTGGTCGGCTTCCTGCTGCCGACGGCGGTCGTGTCGCCGGCGGGCGCGGCGTCGGTCCACCCGGACCCGGCCGCGCCGCTGCTGGTGCTGAGCGTGTGGCGCGGAGACCTGGGCCTGGATACGGGCGTGCCGCAGAACGTCTACGAGCTGGACGTGGACCGGATGGAGCAGGTGACGGACGCCGACGGCGCGCCGGTGACGCTGTTCGTCGAGCCGGGCCAGACGGTCGAGCTGCCGGACGGCCTGGGCACCCTCACGTGGGACGGGCTGCCGCGGTTCGCCGCGCTGGACCTGCGGCACGACCCGGCGCTGGCCGCGGTCCTCGCCTCGGCCGTGGCGGCCCTGCTGGGGCTGTCCGTGTCGCTGTTCACGCCGCGGCGGCGGATCTGGGTGCGCGCAACTGATCATGACGGACGTACAGTGGTGGCCTTCGCGGCATTGGCCCGGGGAGACGACCTAGGGTTGCCGGGAGAATTGGCGCGAGTCACCGCTTCGGTGCGCGCGCTCGGGGAGGCCCCCGAGGACGACGACGGAGGAACCGATGAGCATCGGTGAGCTGAGCGACACCCTGGTCTGGGGTGCGGCGACGGCGTACGCGGTCGCGTTCGTCGCCTTCGCCATCGACCTGGCCCGCCTGGCCGACGCGCGGGGCGTCGTCGCCCGCGAGCGGGCGCTGGCCAAGGTGGGCGGTGGCGCCGTCGAGAGTGCGGAGGCGGGCGTCGTCGCAGGTGCCGACCCGGGTGAGCCGGCCGGGCGGCGCCGTCGGGCCGCCGGGATCGCGATGGCGGTCACGGTGCTGGGGCTGGGGTTCCACCTGGTCGCCGCCGTGCTGCGCGGGATCGCGGCCGGGCGCGTGCCGTGGGCGAACATGTACGAGTTCACGATGATCGGCACGCTGGTCGCCGTCGGGACCTTCGTGGCGCTGACGCGCTGGCGGGACGTGCGGTTCCTCGGGTCGATCGTGCTGGGGCTCGCGGTGCTCGCGCTGGGGCTGGCGATCGCGGTGTTCTACCTGCCGGCCGACCCGGTGCAGCCCGTCCTCGACAGCTACTGGCTGGTCATCCACGTCTCGATCGCGACGATCTCCTCGGGGCTGTTCACGGTCTCCTTCGCGGCGAGCGCGCTGCAGCTGCTCAAGGACTCGCGCGACAGCGGGTCGGTCCGCGTGGGCGGGCCGCGCTGGCGGTCGCTCGACGCCCTGCCGCCCGCGCGCGACCTCGAGGCGCTGTCGTTCCGGATCACCGCCGTGGGCTTCGTGCTGTGGACCTTCACGATCATGGCCGGCGCCGTCTGGGCCGAGCACTCGTGGGGTCGCTACTGGGGCTGGGACCCCAAGGAGACCTGGTCGTTCGTCGTCTGGGTGATCTACGCGGCCTACCTGCACGCGCGCACGACGGCGGGCTGGTCCGGGCGCCGCGCGGCGTGGTTCGTGATCATCGGGTTCGCGGCGGTGCTGTTCAACTTCACGGGCGTGAACCTGTTCTTCCAGGGGAAGCACACGTACGCCGAGGTGTGATGCGCGGGGGTGTCCGAATCGCCCTGGTGTGCTAGCATTAGCACACCAGTTCGAAGGGCGAGGGCATGACCGACCGCAGCGGCGTCACGCAGG
>AXCX01000479.1 GCA_000767215.1 Actinotalea fermentans ATCC 43279 = JCM 9966 = DSM 3133 | reverse complement strand
CGTCGGGCCGCGCGACGAGACCCCCGAGGGGACGCGGCCGCTGCTCGCCCGCGAGCTGCCCGGGCTCGCGGAGGCCGTGCGCCGCGCGTCGGCGGACACCGTGCCCACGGCCGTCCTCTCGCGCGGTCTCGCGGGCGTGACGGGCGAGGGCGCTGTCGTCGTGAACCTGCCCGGCAGCACCGGCGGCGTGCGGGACGGCCTGCGGGTGCTGCTCCCCCTGCTCGACCACCTGCTCGACCAGCTCGCCGGGGGCGACCACTGATGGCGGTCGTCGCACTGAGCGCCGAGCCGCTCGTGCCGGCGGACCTCCTCGCGGCCGTGGACGACACCCAGGCCGGCGCCGTCGCCGTCTTCGTCGGCCGGGTCCGGGACCACGACCCCGCCGTCCAGGGCCGGGTCGTGGCCCTGGAGTACTCGGCGCACCCGGACGCCGCCGCCGTCCTGGGGCGCCTGGCGGACGAGGCGTCCGCCCACGAGGGCGTGCTCCGGCTCGCGCTCGCCCACCGCGTCGGCCGCCTCGCGGTCGGCGAGCCCGCGCTCGTCGCGGTGGTCGCGACCGCGCACCGCGCACTGGCATTCGACGTCTGCCGCGACCTCGTCGAGGCGGTGAAGGCCGAGCTGCCGGTCTGGAAGCGCGAGGTGCTCGCCGACGGCTCCCACGTGTGGGCGGGCCTGACGTGACGGCGCCGGCACCGCTCGTCGACAGGTTCGGCCGCGTCCACCGGGACCTGCGGATCTCCCTGACCGACCGCTGCTCGCTGCGGTGCACCTACTGCATGCCCGCCGAGGGCGTGCCCTGGCTGCCCGGCCCGACCATGCTCACGACGGCCGAGCTCGTGCGCATCGCGTCCGTCGGCGTGCGGCTGGGGATCAGCGAGATCCGGCTGACGGGCGGCGAGCCGTTGCTGCGCCCCGACGTCGTCGACGTCGTGCGCCGGCTCGCCGCGCTCGAGGGCGCCGCCGGCCGTCCCGAGGTCTCGCTCACCACCAACGCCCTGCGGCTGCCCGCGCTCGCGGGGCCGCTGCGCGACGCCGGCCTCGCCCGCGTGAACATCAGCCTCGACACGCTGGACCGCGACCGCTTCCGGTCGCTGACCCGACGCGACCGCCTGCCCCAGACCCTGGCCGGGATCGCCGCGGCCGAGGCCGTGGGCCTCGCGCCGATCAAGCTGAACGCCGTGGTGATGCGGGACGTCAACGAGGACGACGTGGTGCCGCTGGTCCGCTACGCCCTCGAGCACGGCTACCAGATG
>AXCX01000478.1 GCA_000767215.1 Actinotalea fermentans ATCC 43279 = JCM 9966 = DSM 3133 | reverse complement strand
ACCCGGGGCACACGTGGGACCGACGCCGGATGGTGAGCCAGGCGGAGATCCTGGACCGGCTGACCGCCGAGTACTCGCTGACCGAGGTGCCCGGCCGCGGGTCGGCGCCGGCGGAGCTCTGGTACGTCGACGGCGGCCCGGCGACGGTCGGTGTCATCGCCTCGGTCTCGGCGCCGTTCTGCGGGGCGTGCGACCGCGTCCGGCTCACGGCCGACGGACAGCTGCGGGCCTGCCTGTTCGCGCGGTCGGAGACGGACCTGCGGAGCATCGTGCGCCAGGACGGCCACGGGGCGGGCCACGCGGCCGGCGACGAGGCGGGGCCCGAGGTGGACGCCGACGTGGACGCGCGCCTGGAGGCCGCGTTCCGAGCGTGCCTGGCGAGCAAGCGACCGGGGCACGACATCGACGACCCGGCGTTCCTCCAGCCCGACCGGCCGATGAGCGCCATCGGCGGCTGAGGCGGGTCAGCCCCCGGCGAACGGCGGCAGCACGTCGAGCGTCGCGCCGTCCGGCACGGGAGTGTCGCCGTCCACGCGGACGCCGTCGGCGAGCAGCGAGCAGCGCTCGAGCACGCGCGCGAGCGCCGGGCCGTGCGCCTCGACGAGCGCACGACGGACCGTGTCGGCGGTGCCGGTGGCGGCCTGCTCGGTGTCCACGCCGGCCGCCTCGGCCGCCCCCGCGAAGTACCGCACCGTGATCACGCCGGGCCCCCCGGCGACCACGCCCGCGCGAGCTCCGTGACCTGCGCGGCGACCTCGTCGAACGCCGCCCGCCCGCCACCGCGCGCGCCCACGGCGCAACCGACGAGGAACGACGTCAGCGGGACGGCCGGCCGCCCCACGCCCGACGCCGCCTCGCGCGCCAGGTCCAGCACGGACTGCACCTCGACGGTGTCCGGGTCGACCCCGAGCTGCTCGGTCAGGTGCGCGACCCAGCGGTGCAGGTCGTCGCCGACCGGTTCGTGCGCGCTCATGCCTGCTCCTTCGTCCCGTCCGCCGCCGCGAGCGCGGCGACGTCCTCCCAGGTGTCGGCGTCGGCCGACAGACGGTCCGGGTCCCCCACCTCGGCGAGCCTGAGCCCGCCGACGAGCGAGCGGACCGAGCGACCGTGGGTGCCGCCGTCGGCGGCGAGCGCCGCCACCGCGGCCGCGAGCGCCGCGCGGCGGTAGACGCCGACCAGCGCCTGCCG
>AXCX01000477.1 GCA_000767215.1 Actinotalea fermentans ATCC 43279 = JCM 9966 = DSM 3133 | reverse complement strand
CGGGCAGACCGCCGAGCGTGCGGCCGTCGCGCGCGCACAGGGCGTCGCGGGGGTCGGCCCGCTCGGGGATCGCCGCCACGAGCAGGCCGGGCGCGTCAGCGGTGGGCAGGTCCTTGAGCGAGTGCACGGCCAGGTCGCAGCGGCCGTCGGCGAGGGCCTCCCGCAGGGCGGCGACGAACACACCCGTGCCACCGAGCGTGGCGAGCGAGCCGGTCAGCCGGTCGCCCTCCGTGCGCACGCGCACCAGCTCCACGGGCCGCCCCAGCGCGCGCTCGACGGCGTCGGCCACCATCTGTGACTGGGCGAGGGCCAGCGCGCTGCCGCGCGTCCCGAGGCGCAGGGGCGGGGTGCCGGTCACCGGGCCATCATCCGCCAGCGACCGGTGCAGGCTCGTCCGCACCGGCCACGGTGGCGCGCACCCCGCGCGGGTTCGCGCAGCAGCCGGCCGGGCAGACGTCGTGCCACGGGCCGAGCGCGGTGAGGGCGGGCCGCGGCGCCCCGGCGGTGCGCTCGGTCACCAGGTCCACGAGGCCCGCGACGAACGCGGGGTCGACGCCCGGCGTGGGCGTCCGCTCGGCCCAGACGCCGGCCTCGCGGGCCGTCTCCATGGCCTCCTCGTCGAGGTCCCACAGGACCTCCATGTGGTCGGACACGAACCCGAGCGGCACGATCACCACCGCGCGCGTCCCGGCCGCGGCGAGCCGGCGGATCTCGTCGTTGATGTCGGGCTCGAGCCACGGCGTCGTCGGTGCGCCCGAGCGCGACTGGAAGACGAGCGACCAGGGCGCCCCGCCCGTGTCGCCGGCCACGTCGGCGCCCGACTCCACGGCCGCCATGACCACCTCGGCGACGGCGCGGTGCTGGGCACCGTAGGCGCCGTCGTCGGCGAGCCCCGCACCAGGCGGGCCGGACGTGACCGCGGTGGAGGTCGGGATGGAGTGCGTCACGAACAGGACGTGCGCGTCGCGCGCGACGTCGCCGTTCCCGAGGGCGGCCCGCGCCCGGCCCAGCGCCGCGCGCACACCCTCGACGAACGGCGTCACGAACCCCGGGTGGTCGAAGTACTGGCGCACCTTGTCGATCGAGACCTCGCCGGCCAGCCCCGTCGTCTCCAGGGCCGCGGCGAGGTCCTCGCGGTACTGGCGGCACGAGGAGTAGGAGGAGTACGCGGAGGTGACGATGGCGAGGAGGCGGCGGTGGCCGTCGTCGTACGCCTGCTGGACCGCCTCGGCCAGGTAGGGCGACCAGTTCCGGTTGCCCCAGTACAGCGGCAGGTCGATGCCGCGGGCCGCCAGCTCGGCCTCGAGCGCGGCCTTGAGCGCGCGGTTCTGGTCGTTGATCGGGCTCACCCCGCCGAAGTGGCGGTAGTGGTGCGCGACCTCCTCCAGGCGCTCGTCGGGGATGCCGCGCCCCGCGGTGACGTTGCGCAGGAACGGCAGGACGTCGTCCTGGCCCTCCGGCCCGCCGAACGAGACGAGGAGCAGCGCGTCGTACCCGGCGCTCACAGCAGCACCTCCGCGACCTCGTCGGCCTGGATGCGGCGGCCGGTGAAGAACGGGATCTCCTCGCGCACGTGGCGGCGCGCCCCCGTGGCGCGCAGGTGCCGCATGAGGTCCACGAGCGAGGTCGGGTCGTCCGCCTCCAGGCCGAGCAGCCACTCGTAGTCGCCCAGCGCGAAGGCGGCGACCGTGTTCGACAGCACCTGCGGGAACTCGCGTCCGGCGAGGCCGTGCTCGCGCAGCATCGCGCCGCGGTCCTCCGGGGGGAGCAGGTACCAGTCGTAGGAGCGCACGAACGGGTACACGGTCAGCCACGCGAGCGGCTCGGTGTCACGCATGTACGCGGGCGCGTGCGACGCGCTGAACTCCGCGGGCCGGTGCACGCCCATCGCCGACCAGGCGGTGCCGAGCGGCGCGAGCTCGGTGGTGCGGCGCAGGCGGCGGATCTCGGCCTGCAGGTCCTCCGGCCGGTCACCGTGCAGCCAGACCATGAGGTCGGCGCCCGCCCGCATCCCGGAGACGTCGTACAGGCCCCGGACGACGACGCCGTCGGGCACGTCGTCCAGCGCCTCGCTCAGCACCGGCAGGGTGGGCTCGAGCGGCGGGGTGTGGTGGGTGCGGCGCAGCACCGTCCACAGGGTCCAGGCGCCCGGCTCGACGGGCGTGGCGTCGGGAGATGACATGAGACGAGTGTCCGTCAGATAGATGATCATCGCGACAAAACCGGTACGGCCCGTGCGCGAGGTGTGACGCGACTCACGCGGAGGGCGACGCGAGCTCCGCCGCGACGCCGCGCGCGTGCGCGACGACGGACGCGAGCCCGGTACCCGCCGTCCACGCACCCGCCACGCGCAGCCCCCCGACGGCGGCCAGGGCCTCCGCGACGAGCGCCTGCCACTGGCGCTGCACGGCACCCGCGGGCGGCATGCCGCCGGGCCAGACGGTGCGGGCCGAGCCGAG
>AXCX01000476.1 GCA_000767215.1 Actinotalea fermentans ATCC 43279 = JCM 9966 = DSM 3133 | reverse complement strand
CGGCGCGGCGACGGGAAGCGCGGTCGGCGGGGCCGCGGGCCGGGCGGACCCGGCGCGCGCGCGGACGACGGTCGTCCCGGACGCCTTCTCGTGCCAGCCCTGGCGCAGCGGGCCCTTGTCGAACACGCCGGTGCCGGCGAGCGCCATGACGACGGCCGCGTTGAGCAGCGACGTCCCGATGGTCGCCACGAGCCCGAACAGGAAGAGCAGCGCCACCACGCTGCTGAGCAGCGTGACGGGGAACGAGATCGCGCCGAGCACCAGCCGCGACAGGAAGATGCGGCCGACGCCCGGCGCCTGCCCGGTGGCGGCGTCCACGGTCCGCGTCCCGGTGACGACGTTGCCGACCCGCCTGCCGGTGCGTCCCTCCCAGATCCAGGCGACGACGAACCAGATCAGGACGAGGAGCTGGGGCAGCTGCGTCGCCAGCATCGAGCCCGTGTCGAAGCCGAACGTGCGCCAGAACCACACGACGGAGCTCCCGCGGGTGAGGAGGACGGCCCCGAGGACCGTGATCGCGCTGACCGCCGCCATCTCCACCAGCCACGACAGCGCGCGCAGGCCGGGCGAGGCGATCTCGACGCCCGCGGCCCACGCCGGGGGGACCCCCTGCATCCCCCCGACGCGCGGACCGGGCCCGTACCCGGGCGGGTAGCCGGGTGCGTAGCCGACGCCCGGCGCGGGGCCGGGCCCACCGACGAACGGCGCGGCCGCTCCGCCGGGCACGGTCGTGCCGCACCGGGGGCAGAAGGTCGCCCCGGCCGGCACGGGCGAGCCGCACGCGGCGCAGAAGTGGGCCTGCTCGTTCATCGACGTCCTCCTCTGATGCGGGCGAGCGCGGAGCCGCGCCGTCCGTCCTGCCTCCACCTGAGCGAGCGGACCGAGAACCGCGCGGCGAGGCGCCGCCAGCGGCCCTGGCCGCCGCGGAGCTCGGCCAGGAGCCGGTCCACCTCGGCCCAGAACGCCTCGACCTCGGCGTCGGTCGGCTCGACGGAGCCGAAGACCACCTGGTCCACGCGGTCCGCGACCGCGACCATCAGCGGGCCGCCGTACTCCGGGGCCAGTCCGGTCGCCGTCTCGCGCCGGGTCGCGCCAGGGCGCAGCGGCGCGCCGAGGTCCAGCGCCGTGTCGGCGACCTCGCGCCAGCCCCCGCACACGCGCACCACCGGGTGCGCGGCCCGCCGACGACGGCGCCGCCGTCGTGCCTTCGCGGCCGCCACCAGGACGAGCGGGCCGACGAGCACCAGCACCGGGATGCCGATCGCCGCCGCGAGCCGCAGGTAGGCGCCGAGGTCGACGCCCTCGTCCTCCTCCGCGACGTCGTCCTCCTGGGCGAGCGGGGGCCGCGGGGCGACCTCGGGCTCCTCGGGTGGCGGCGGCTCGTCGAGCGCGGCGGGCTGCGGCTCGCGGTTGGACCGCGGCTGCTGGTCCTGCGGGACGTTGTCCTCGCTCGGGGTGACGTCCACGGGGACCCAGCCGGCGCCGTCGACCGCGACCTCCAGCCACGCGTGCACGTCCGTCCCGCGCAGCTCGACCGGCCCGGCGCCGGTGCCCGTGGCGTCCGGGTACAGGCCCATGACGACGCGCGAGGAGTAGCCGAGCGAGCGGACCATGAGCGCGGCGGCGACGGCGTACTGCTCGTCGTCGCCCACGGGCGGGTCGCTGGAGAGCAGCCGGACGAGGCGCGCGGCGCCGTGGCCGGGCGGCGACGGGGGCTGGCCGTCGAGGCCGTCGGAGAACACGCCGTCGGTGAGCAGCCGGTCGCGCACCAGCCCGATCTGGGCCAGCCCGTCGGTCTCGGTGCCGACGAACGAGCGGGCCGCCTGGTCCACGACGTCGACGCGGTACTGGGCGGCGGCACCGGCGTCGCGCGTGGGCGCCGCACCGGTGAGGTCGGCGAGCGCGCGGGTCTCGGGGACGACGGCCGTCACCGCGTAGGTGTCGCCGGTGGCCAGCGGCCGGGTGGCGAGCATCGTGCCGGTCTCGCCGTTGACGTAGAGGGTGCGCTCGGCGCCGTCGCCCGCCGCGGGGAGGTCGACGGCCACGGGGACGCCGGGCGAGGGCAGCCACGGGCCGCGGTACTCGCCGACGGTCACCTCGACCCGGCTGGGCTCGTCGGCCGCGACCGGGGCGTCGGGGTCGCCGAGCACGGTGTCGGCGAGCTCGAAGGACCCGGCGGTGCCCGGGCCCGTGCGGTCGCCGCCGGCGACACCGAGCACTGTGCCGTCGTACGCGTCGAGCACGGCCAGGCGCAGCCGCGCGCCGGCCGGCAGGGCGTCGACGGTGAAGAGGACGTCCTCCTCCTGGTCCTTGACGTACCGCCGGAACGACTGCAGCGGGCTCGCGTA
>AXCX01000475.1 GCA_000767215.1 Actinotalea fermentans ATCC 43279 = JCM 9966 = DSM 3133 | reverse complement strand
CCCGACGCGCTCGCCCGCGCCCGCGTCGCGCTGCCGCTCACGCTCGGCGTGCGCGCGCTCGACACGATGGCGACCGTCGGCCGCGGCCAGCGCATCGGCCTGTTCGCGGGCTCGGGCGTCGGCAAGTCCAGCCTGCTCTCGATGGTCGCGCGCGGCACCGAGGCCGAGGTCTCCGTCATCGCGCTCGTGGGCGAGCGCGGCCGCGAGGTCCGCGAGTTCCTCGAGGACGACCTGGGCCCCGAGGGCCTCGCGCGGTCGGTCGTCGTGGTCGCGACGTCCGACGAGCCGCCGCTGGTCCGCCTGCGCGCCGCGTTCGTCGCCACCCGGATCGCCGAGTCGTTCCGCGACCAGGGCCGCGACGTCGTCCTCATGATGGACTCGCTCACCCGCGTGGCCATGGCCCAGCGCGAGATCGGCCTCTCCGTGGGCGAGCCGCCGGCGACGCGCGGCTACCCGCCGTCGACGTTCTCGCTGCTCGCGCAGCTGCTCGAGCGCGCCGGCACGGCCGCACGCGGCTCGGTCACCGGCATCTACACGGTCCTGGTGGACGGCGACGACCACAACGAGCCCATCGCCGACGCCGCCCGCTCCATCCTCGACGGCCACGTCGTCCTGTCCCGCGACCTCGCGGTCGCCGGGCACTTCCCGAGCATCGACGTCCTCGGCTCCGTCTCCCGTGTCGCGTCCCGCGTGACGACGCCCGCGCAGCAGGCCGCCGCCGTCGGGCTGCGCCGCGTGCTCGCCGCCCGCCGTCGCGCGCAGGACCTGCTCGACGTCGGCGCGTACGCCGCGGGCAGCAACCCGCTGGTCGACGCGGCCGTCGCGCACTCGGACGAGATCGACGCGTTCCTGCGCCAGCCCATGGACGAGGTCGCCGCGGCGCCCGCGTCGTGGGCGGCGCTCGAGGCGCTCGTGGCCCGGATGGGGGTGTCCCGATGACCGGCTTCCGGCTGACCGGCCTGCACCGGCTGCGCCGACTCGAGGAGGAGCGCGCCGCCGCGGCCCTCGCGCAGGCGAACGCCGAGCGCGCGGCCGCCCGCCGGCGTCGCGACGAGCACGCCCAGAACCTCGCCTCCACGTCCCTCGACGAGCACGACTTCGCGGTCGCCGTCGCGGGCCGCGCCGCGCTCTTCGGCCTGTACTCCGAGTCGACCGCGTACCTGACGCTCATGACCCAGCGGGCGGAGCAGGCGGGCGTCGAGTGGAGCGGTGCGCGCACCGCCGTCCGCATGATCGACAAGCTCGCCGAGCGGCACGCCGCCACCGAGGAGACCGAGGCGCTGCGCGCCGAGCAGCTCCTCCTCGACGAGACCGCCATCCGCCAGGCCCTGACCACCGAGGGGGACCGATGACGACCCTGATCGTCCTGCCCACGCCACCCGCCCCGCGCGCCCCGGCGCCGGCGTCGGGCGACGCCGACCCGATGACCGACGCGGGCCGCTTCGCCGCCCTCCTCGACGCGGCCATGGCCACGGGCACCGACGGCGCCCCCGCCGACGCCTCGTCCGCCACCCCGGACGGCTCCGCCACCCCGGACGGCGGGACCCTCCTCACCCTGGTCCCCACGCTCCCCGACGCGGACACCGACGCCGCCACCGACGCCGACGCCGTCACCACTCCCGACGCCGCGGTCACGCCCGTGGACGGCCTCGCCCTCCTCCTCGCCTCCGGCGCGGGCCTGGCGGCCGCCGTCCCGCCCGGGGCTCGTTCGTCGCCCATGCCCGAGCCGAACCCCGACGGCGCCCCCCAGGCCCACGCCTCCGCCCCGACCGCCACCTCCGCCATCGCCACCCTGGGAGACGTCCCCACCCCGACAGCCACGGTCGCCGCACCCCAGCCCTCCTCCCAGCCGGGCACGGGCGCGACCGCCGCCGCTGCCCCCGCCCCGGGCGAGACGCCAGCCGAAGCCCCCGCCGCGCAGTCCGCCGAGAAGGCGACCGCCGACCAAGGCGACGTTGCTACGGAGGCGGCGCGGCCGGGCGAGGTGGCCGGGAGTGGCTTCGGGCATGCGGAGCGAAGCGGAGCGGGCGGGACGGCCCGCCCGACGGCGGCGCCGGAGGCGACCGCCGCAGTAGACGCGACCACCACCCCAGCCGCACCCGCGATGACAGCGGCAGACCGCACCTCGACCACCACCGCGACGACCGCGACCGAACCCGCGCGCCCCGTCGCCGCGCAGGTCCTCGAGCAGCTCGACGCGCGCTGGCCCGCGGTGCGCGCCGCCGGCCCCGGGACGCACGTGCTGACCATGCGGCTCGAGCCGGAGCACTTCGGCCCGCTGCGCGTCGTCGCGCACATCGGCTCCGAGGGCGTGCGGATCGAGCTCCTCGGCGCGACCGACGCCGCCCGCGACGCGCTCCGCGCCGCTCTGCCCGACCTCAAGCGCGACCTGGTCGGCGTCGGGCTGAGCGCAGACCTCGACCTCGGCTCCCGGCAGGGCCAGCAGCCGGCCCGGGCCGACG
>AXCX01000474.1 GCA_000767215.1 Actinotalea fermentans ATCC 43279 = JCM 9966 = DSM 3133 | reverse complement strand
CCGCGTCGCCCGCGCCGTCGAAGCGCCGCAGCGCCCGGCCCTCGCCGGCCGCCCGCCGGTTCGGCTACGCGCTGGCCGCCCTCGTCAACGTGGCCTTCTGGGTGGTGCTCCACGTGTGGCCGGGCTGGCAGGAGGCGTCCTTCCTCACCGCCGAGACCACCGACGTCCTGCCCTGGGTGGACGCCCAGATCGCGGTCACGATCGCCGCGAACGCCGTCTGGCTCGTCGCCGACCCGCGCTGGCTGCGCGCCCTGGGCGAGGCGGTCACCGCGGCCGTGGGCCTGGCCGCGGTCGCCCGGATCCTCAGCGTCTTCCCGTTCTCCTTCGACGACGACGGCGTGCCCTGGGACCAGCTCGTCCGGGTCGCGCTCGTCGTGGCGCTCGTCGGCACCGCGATCGGCGTGCTCGCGAACGTCGTCACCTTCGTCCGGGCCCTTCGCGCCGACGACGCCCGGCCGGCCTGAGCGCCGCCGTCGGGCACCCGTCGGACCCCTCCCACGCGGGCGCCGGAAAAGCCAGGAGCGCGGCCCTCGAGAGGGCCGCGCTCCTGGTGGCGGGGGGGATGCTGAAGTCGGTGGGGGCGCCTACCGGCGCAGGTGGTGGAGCAGGTCCACGGCGGCGTCGTGCGTCTCGGGCAGAGGCTCGATCCAGATCCGCGGCGGGGTGCGCACGAGGTCGGTGATGTGCAGCGCCTCGGCGTGCTCGTTCACCTGGTCGCGCATGCGGCGGACGGTCTCGCCCAGGTCGTAGTCGCGCGCCACGAGGACGGCGAACGCGCCGCCGCCGAGGGCCGCCATCGGGTGGCCGGGGGCGAGCGCCGCGGTGAGGGCCCGGCCCATCGCGGCCGAGCGCGCCATCCGGCGCCACGGGGCGATCTCGCCGGCGGCCACGTCCACGAGGACGAGGCAGTGGGTGACGAACGCGTGGTGCGCGTGCTTGCGCGCGGCGCCGTACGTCTCGCCGAGGCGGACGGAGAGGTACTCGAGCGTCGGCAGGCCCGACTCGGGGTCGATGCAGGACGCCTGGACCGGGGAGGCCTCGAGCGAGCTCGCCCAGCCCTCGCACAGGGACCGGACGACCTCGAGGCTCGGGTCGCGGCCGACGAGGCGGTACAGCACGCCGACGTCGTCGAGGGTCTCGGCGACGCCCACGCCCGCGGCGCCACGGACCTGACCGAGGCGGTAGGCGGCAGCGGCAGGAGACGAGCCGGCGGCCAGCGCCTCGGTCAGGGCGTCGACGGCGGGGTGGTACCAGTCACCAGGACGCAGCCACACCGTCTCGACGGTCTCCAGGCGCCACTGCTCGCGGAGCACAGCGGCCCACGCGTCGCGGATCTGCTCGGTGGCGGTCACGCCGGATGAGAGCGGCGGGGGTGCCCGCTATGACGCGGGAATCGCGGGCGGATTCGCGGACCTACGCGAACGTTGGGACCGTTGTGGCCACCATGGGCGGACTTGGGCCCCCGAACGGGTGACAACTGAGCCCGTTTGGTCGCTGTCCAGGGCTCATGCGACATGAGAACCTTTCCGATGGATTGGTGTACCCATCTCCGTCCCGGGCGCGCCGGACGGTAGGAGGTGAGCCGTTGAGCATCAGCAGCAGCTGGGGCCTTGCCAGCGATGCAGAGCTCATCACGGCCGTCCGCAGCGGCGAGACGGCCGCCTTCGGCGTGCTCTACGAGCGGCACGCCGGCGCGGCCCGCGCCGTCGCGCACCAGTACTCCAACTCCACGGCCGACGCCGACGACGCCGTCGCGGACGCCTTCCAGCGCGTCTTCAGCACCATCCAGGGGGGCTCC
>AXCX01000473.1 GCA_000767215.1 Actinotalea fermentans ATCC 43279 = JCM 9966 = DSM 3133 | reverse complement strand
ACCTCTTCACCGTGGTGCGCCGCGTGGCGATGGGGAGGGTGCAGAGCGGCCGGCGCGTGCAGGCCACGGACGACCTCGAGACGTTCGAGGCCGCGTTCGGGCCGGGCGAGGCCACGGAGGACCCGACGTTCGCGGGCTTCGAGCGCGGCGTCGTCTCGCGCGCGTACAAGTCGCTGCCCGAGCGGTGGCAGGCCGTCCTCTGGTACACGGAGGTCGAGCGGCTGTCGCCCGCGGAGATCGCCCCGGTCCTCGGCCTGACGGCGAACGGCGTGGCCGCGCTCGCCTACCGCGCCCGGGAGGGCCTGCGGCAGGCGTACCTCCAGCAGCACCTGGCCTCCCCCACGAGCGAGGCCTGCACGATCGTCAACGGGAAGCTCGGCGCCTACGTGCGTGGCGGCCTGGCGAAGCGCGAGACCGCGCTGGTGGAGTCCCACCTGGACGAGTGCGGCGACTGCCGCGCGCTCGTCCTCGAGCTGGGCGACGTCAACCACGGCATGCGCGCGATCATCGCGCCGCTCGTGCTCGGCGGCATCGCGCTCACTGTCCTGCAGGGCCTGGGCTTCGGCGGTGCCGCGGGCGCCGTCGGTGCCGCGGCCGCAGGTGCCGGTGCCGGGGCCGGGACCGCCGGCGGTGCGGGTGCCGGTGCCGGTGCGGGCGGTGCGGGT
>AXCX01000472.1 GCA_000767215.1 Actinotalea fermentans ATCC 43279 = JCM 9966 = DSM 3133 | reverse complement strand
CGGTCCCCGTGCACGACGGCGCGGGCCGGGCCGTCGGGACGCTCACCGAGGCCGGGTTGCTGCGGGCGCTGCGCCGCGCCGTCGCCGCGGCGAGCGACGACTGACGTCCGCGGCACGCGGCCGACCGACCCCGAGGAGGACGAGATGGACGTGGCCGAGCTGCTCACCGACGCGTACGGGCGCGTGCACGAGGAGGTGCACCGCGTGCTCGACGGCCTCGACCCGGCCCTCCTGGGCGCGCGCGTGGACCCGGGCGCGAACTCGATCGCCTGGCTCGTGTGGCACCTGACCCGCGTCCAGGACGACCACGTCGCGGACGCGTTCGGCACCCAGCAGGTGTGGACGGCCGACGGCTGGGCCGACCGCCTCGCCCTGTCCTTCGACCCGTCCGCGACCGGCTACGGCCAGAGCCGTGCCGACGTCGACGCCCTCGCCGCCGTGCCCGCCGACCTCCTGCTCGGCTACCACGACGCCGTGCACGCGCGGACGCTCGGGCTGCTGGGGCAGGTGCGCGCCGGCGACCTCGACCGCGTCGTCGACACGCGCTGGGACCCGCCGGTCACGCTCGGCGTGCGCCTGGTCAGCGTCCTGTCGGACGACCTCCAGCACGTCGGCCAGGCCGCCTACGCCCGCGGCGTCCTGCGCCGGTCGGCGACCCCCTGACCGCTCAACTGGAGCACGGCGGCGGCGAAACGGCTCAAGTGGAGCACGATGGCGCCACCGCGCTCCACTTGAGGATCAGGCCGCCGACGTCGCGGGGTGCGCCGCCACGATGTCCGTCACGCGCGCGCCGGACAGGGTCTCCTCCGCCAGGAGCGCCGCGGCCAGCGCCTCGAGCGCGGGGGCGTGCTCGGCGAGCAGCGCCGTCGCGGCGGTGTGGGCGTCGCGCAGCAGGGCGTCGATGCGCGCGTGGGCCGCGGCGGCGAGCGCACCGCCCATCCGCAGCGTGTCGGCGTCGACCTGCGCGTAGCCGAAGTCCGTCATGCCGTACTGGGTGACCATCGCCGTCGCGAGCCGCGTGGCACCCTGCAGGTCACCGGCCGCGCCCTGCGTGTGCTCGCCGTCGAGCAGGTACTCCTCGGCGGCCCGCCCGGCGAGGGCGACGGTGAGCTGCGCGAGCGCCTTGCGACGCGGCAGGAAGACGTCGTCGTTGCCGGCCATCCACGTCGCGCCACCGGCCGGGCCGCGCGGCACGATCGTCACCGAGACCGGGTCGTCGGCGTCGGGCAGCAGGGCCGCGGCCAGGGTGTGCCCGGCCTCGTGCCAGGCGGTGATCCGCCGGTCCTCGTCGGTGACCAGGGCGGACGTGCGCGCCCGGCCCATCGCGACGGTCGCGATCGCCGCCTGGAAGCAGTCGGCGTCCACCTCCGCGAGCCCGCGCCGGGCGGCCTCCATGCAGGACTCGTTGACCACCTGCGCAAGGTCCGCACCCGACATCCCCGGGGTCTGCCGCGCCACGCTCACCAGGTCCACGTCGGCGCCCATCGGCCGGCCCGCGGCGTGCACCTGCAGGATGAGCGTCCGCCCGCGGCGGTCCGGGTTGGGCACCTGCACCTGCCGGTCGAGCCGGCCCGGGCGGGTCAGGGCCGGGTCGAGCGTGTCCGGCCGGTTCGTGGCCGCGAGCACGACGACGCGCGACCCGCCGAACCCGTCCATCTCGTTGAGCAGCGAGATCAGCGTGTTCTCGCGCTCGCCGTCGCCGCCCTGCTGCACGCCGCTGGTCCGCGTGCGCCCGACGGCGTCGACCTCGTCGATGAAGATGATCGCCCGCTCGGCCTTGCGGGCCTGCGCGAACAGGTCCCGCACCCGCCGCGCACCCACGCCCACGTACGTCTCGACGAAGTCCGAGCCCGCGAGCGCGAAGAACGGCACCTCGGCCTCGCCCGCGACGGCGCGTGCGAGCAGCGTCTTGCCGGTGCCGGGCGGGCCGACGAGCAGCGCGCCGCGCGGCCGCGTGGCCCCGAGGGCCTCGAACCGCGCCGGGTCGCGCAGGAACTCCACCATCTCGCGCAGCTGGTCCACGGCCTCGTCGGCGCCGGCGACGTCGGCGAACGTCACCTCGGGGACCTCGCCCTCCGCCAGCGCCCGGCGCGGCGCACCCGCGGCAGCGTTCGGGTTCACCCGGCGGACCACCCACACCAGCACGCCCACGATGACCAGGACCGGCAGCAGCCGCAGCGCGACGTCGCCCGCGGACGCGCCGCTCGGCTCGGCGTCCAGGTCGACGTCGGCGTCCAGCAGCGCGGCGGTGAGCTCGTCCGCGTACTCCTGGGGGAAGGCCACCTCCGCCTCGCCGCCGGCGGTGAGCTCGAGCGTGAGCCGGCCCGCGCGGTCG
>AXCX01000471.1 GCA_000767215.1 Actinotalea fermentans ATCC 43279 = JCM 9966 = DSM 3133 | reverse complement strand
CACGGCGACCCGGCCTACGGGGCGCGCGTCGTCGCCGTCGTGAGCAACACCGCCGACGCGCCCGCGCTGGCCAAGGCGCAGGCCGTGGGCGTGGCGACGGCCGTCGTCGCGCCGGGGGACTTCCCCGACCGCGCGGCCTGGGACGCGGCGCTCGCGCGCACGGTCGAGGTGTTCGACCCCGAGCTCGTGGTCCTGGCGGGCTTCATGCGGATCCTGGGCGAGCCGTTCCTGGCGCGGTTCGGGGGGCGGATCGTCAACACGCACCCGGCGCTGCTGCCGTCCTTCCCCGGCGCGCACGGCGTGCGCGACGCGCTGGCCTACGGCGTGCGCGTCACGGGCTGCACCGTGCACCTGGTCGACGCGGGCGTCGACACGGGCCCGATCGTCGCCCAGCGTGCGGTTGAGGTCCTCGACGGCGACGACGAGGCCGGCCTGCACGAGCGCATCAAGGCGGTCGAGCGGGAGCTGCTGGTCGACGTCGTCGGGCGCCTCGCGCGCGAGGGTTACGCGGTCGACGGCCGGACCGTCCGCATCGGCTGAACCGGTCGCCGGGGCCCTTCCGGCCACCCCCGCACCGGCGGCTAGACTGCCCCCGCCGCGACTGGCGAGGGTGGGATCGACCACCGGGGAGCGGCGAGCAGGTCCCGTCAGCGCACCGCCCGCCTGGGTGCCGGGAGCAGGTCATCCGATCCGCACCCGAGCCAGGAGCCGCCATGTCGCACCTCGCCCCCCTGCCCGACGTCGCCGACCCGACCGCCGACGAGACCCGCCGCCCGATCCGCCGCGCGCTCGTCAGCGTCTACGACAAGACCGGCCTCGCCGAGCTCGCCACCGCCCTGCACGCCGCGGGCGTCGAGCTCGTCTCGACGGGCTCCACGGCCGCCCGCATCGCCGACGCCGGCGTGCCCGTCACGCGCGTCGAGGACCTCACCGGCTTCCCGGAGTGCCTCGACGGCCGCGTCAAGACGCTGCACCCGCGCGTGCACGCGGGGCTGCTCGCCGACACCCGCCGGCCCGAGCACCTCGCGCAGCTCTCCGAGCTCGGCGTCGCGCCGTTCGAGCTGGTCGTGGTCAACCTCTACCCGTTCGCGGCGACCGTCGCGTCGGGTGCGAGCCCCGACGAGTGCGTCGAGCAGATCGACATCGGCGGCCCCTCGATGGTCCGGGCCGCGGCGAAGAACCACCCGAGCGTCGCCGTCGTCACGGACCCGGCCAGGTACGACGACGTCGCGCGCGCGGCCGCGACCGGCGGCTTCACGCTCGCCGAGCGGCGCGCGCTCGCGGCGGCGGCCTTCGTGCACACCGCCACGTACGACGTGCACGTCGCCTCGTGGATGGGCAACGTGCTGTCGCCGACGGACCGCGTGGAGACCGCCGACGGCGCCGTCGACACCGGCTTCCCGGTCTGGATGGGCGCCACCTGGGACCGCGCCGCCGTCCTGCGCTACGGCGAGAACCCCCACCAGCGCGCGGCCCTCTACACGAACGGCCACGGCGCCCCCGGCCTCGCGCAGGCCCGCCAGCTGCACGGCAAGCCCATGAGCTACAACAACTACGTCGACGCCGACGCCGCGTACCGCGCCGCGTGGGACCACGCCGGCCCGGCGGTCGCCGTGATCAAGCACGCGAACCCGTGCGGCATCGCCGTCGGCGTGGACATCGCCGACGCGCACGCCAAGGCGCACGCGTGCGACCCGGTCTCCGCGTACGGCGGGGTCGTCGCCGCGAACCGCGTGGTGACCCGGGCCATGGCCGAGCAGCTGAGGCCCGTGTTCACCGAGGTCGTCGTCGCGCCGGGCTACGACGACGACGCCCTGGCGATCCTCACCGCCAAGAAGAACCTGCGGCTGCTCGTGGTCGACGGCGGCCCGGCCGCGGTGGTGGAGACCCGGCCGGTCACCGGCGGCCTCCTGGTGCAGGACCGCGACCGCATCGACGCCACCGGCGACGACCCGACCACGTGGACGCTCGTGTCGGGCGAGGCCGCCGACGACGCCACGCTCGCCGACCTCGCCTTCGCCTGGCGCGCGGTGCGCGCCGTGAAGTCCAACGCGATCCTGCTGGCGCGCGACGGCGCGTCGGTCGGCGTCGGGATGGGGCAGGTCAACCGGGTCGACTCGTGCCGGCTCGCGGTCGAGCGCGCGAACGGTCACGGCGAGGAGCGGGCCCGCGGCGCGGTCGCGGCGTCGGACGCGTTCTTCCCGTTCGCGGACGGCCTGCAGATCCTCCTCGACGGCGGCGTGCGCGCCGTCGTCCAGCCGGGCGGCTCGATCCGCGACGAGGAGGTCGTCGCGGCGGCCCGGGCCGCTGGCGTCAC
>AXCX01000470.1 GCA_000767215.1 Actinotalea fermentans ATCC 43279 = JCM 9966 = DSM 3133 | reverse complement strand
CGCGACCGCCCTCGCGGCCGTGGCCGCCGCGCTCCTCGCGGGTTGCGCCGCGCAGGCCGACAGCGGGGCGGACGACGGCGGCCCCGACGTGGACCCCGCCGTCGCGCCCACGTCGTCGTCGGAACCGGTCGACCTCGCGTCGTTCGCGCCCGTCGACAACGCGACGTGGCTCGGCATCCAGGCGGCCCCGGAGGCCTCGGCGGGACAGCGCATCGTCGTGCACGCGTTCGTCACCCGGACGTACACCGCGACCGGCGGCGGGACGCTGCAGGTGCGGGTCACCTCCGCGCAGCCGGCGAGCGAGGTGGAGGGCACGGTCGCCGTCCTGCGCGGCAGCCCGGACGTGCTCGGGGCCGCGCAGATCGGCAGCGTGCTGCGGGTGCACGCCGAGGTCGCGGGCGCCTACGCCGGGCCCACGGGCGGCGCCGCCAAGATCCCCGAGCTCACGGTTCTCGCCGCGGAGGACGTCGGCCCCTACGACCTGTCGGCCGACGTCACCGTCGGCGAGGTGTCCCGCGGCAGCGGCCGCCTGCTGGTCCCGGTCACCGTGCGCAACAGCAGCGACGCCGTCCTGACCTACCGCGTCGACCTCGTCGCGACCAGCGCGGACGGCACCGTGCAGCAGTCCGGCGCGCGTCCGGAGTTCGCGTCCCTGGCGCCCGGGTCGAGCGCGTCGATGGACGTCCGGCTCGAGCCCGCGTCGGCGGACGCCGTCCTGAGCATCGCCGCCGTGACGCGCACCCTGCCCGACGCCGCCCCCTGAGCCCGCGCGCCCGGCTAGTGGCCGGACTCGGGCCGCGCCTCGTGCCCCGGGCGCCCGTGGGTGCGGTTGCGCTCCTTGAGCTGCGCCTCGTACACGTGCCGCCGGCCGGCCAGCAGGCGGTCGCGCGCCTCCTGCTCCCACCGCCGGAACGCCGACCAGTAGCCGTCGTCGTAGTCCTCGACCACCTGGAACGTCCAGCGGTGGCTGAGCACGTTGCGCCCGAACAGGTCCTCGCGCATCGCCCGGGCCAGCTCGTCGTGGCCGGCGGCCTCGAGCGCGTCCAGGGCGTCGCGCAGGTCGTTGTCGGCGCGGCCGGTGAGCCGGTGGAAGCCGTACAGCATCCCCCGCGCCTGCTCGACCACCTCGAGCGCGGCGGTGAGCTTCCCGACGGCGTCGACGGTCGCCTGGTCGACGCCCGGTGGCACGAGGTGCGCATCATCGGGCCCGTCCGCGGTGGTCCGGGCCGACAGGGGTGCGGCGTCGTGGAAGACGGCCGCGCGGGCGTCGTCGTTCATGGGGGCAGGGAACGACGCGAGCGGGCGCGCGGCAACCGGAGCGGGTCGCGCGGTGCCGCGCGTGTGGGGCGTGGGGGTCGTTGCGCCCGATTCGCGGCATCTCAGGTCACGGAACGGTCACGGATGCGCATCGAAGCGGAGAACGGTGCCAGCGATCGCGGGTCGTGCGACGTCTACAGGTCAAGGGGGCGTTGAGGAGCGTCCTGACGTCCGGAGGGGGATCGGTGGGTCGGCGCACGGCATGGCTCGTCGCGGTACCGCTGCTGGCGGGTACTGCCGCGCTCGTGCTCGGCGCTGCCGCGACGGCGGCGGCCGCGGTCGTCCTCACGCCGTACGAGATGCCGGCGCCCGGGGTGCTGGAGGCCGGCCGCGGGGTGCTCGCGTCGACGTTGGGGGACCTGACGACCCCGCGCGCGCTCGCACCCGTCGCGGCCGGCGTCCTGCTCGCCGGGCTGACCTGGGCCGTGGGGCTCGGACTGGGCGCCCAGCGGCTCTTCCCACGCCGTCGGCGTGCGCTCCCGGCGATCGGCGCCGTGCTCGTCTCGGCCGCCGTCGCCTGGGTCGCGATCGGCGTGGTGGCCGCGGCCGAGGCCGACGTCTGGGCCGTGACGGTGGACGACGCCGTGGACGCGGTGCTGGTCGCCGCCGTCGGGACCGGCCTGCTGGTCTTCCTTCCGGCGGGCCACTTCTGGCGGCCCGCCACGCG
>AXCX01000469.1 GCA_000767215.1 Actinotalea fermentans ATCC 43279 = JCM 9966 = DSM 3133 | reverse complement strand
CGGCCGGCGTCGAGCACGCGTCCGGCACCGCGCGCGGACCTGCACTCGGTCCCGCACCAGGGTTCTCGCCCGGTCCCCGGACGGCCAGCGCGGGCGACGCCGGTGACCGCGAAGTCGGCGGTCACACCGAGGCCTGCGGGCCTCCTCTGAGCGGTGGGTGTCGTGAGGGATGGAGGGCCCGACCGGCACCCACCGGAGACGTGACGGCCCGGGCGCGCGGAGGGGCGCGTCCGGGCCGTCCGAACGTCCGCCCGTGCGTACACGGAGCGCCGCACCTGTGACGCAGGTGACCCGTGGGCCAGATGTGACGTCCCACCTGTCCCAGGGTTCGCACCCGTACCAGGAGCGGCGGTGCGTGCGCGCCGGTCAGGACTCCGGGGTGTCGTCGCCGTCGGCGAGGATCCGGTAGAGCTCCTTGCGGGTCGCCACGAGCACGGCCGCGGCGGCCGCCTGCTGCGCGGGCGACCCCACCCGCACGACCTGCGCGACGGCGTCGCGCGCGGCCAGCACCTCGCGGCGCAGCG
>AXCX01000468.1 GCA_000767215.1 Actinotalea fermentans ATCC 43279 = JCM 9966 = DSM 3133 | reverse complement strand
CACGTGCCGCACGGCGGCGCGGAACCGCTCGAGACGCTCGGGCTGGTCGGGCCACAGGCAGGCCTCGAGCCAGCGCAGCTCCGCGTCGTCGTCCGGCCGGACGGGCGCCAGGTCCAGCCCCACCCGGCCGACGACGCGCGGCAGCCGCAGTCCCGCGACCGACCCTTCGCGCAGCTCGCCCTGGGTCACGAGGTCCGACGCCGGGTCGCCCAGGACCGCCGCGCCGGGGGTCCCGGGCGCGCCGATCTCGATGCGGTACGCGTCCAGCTCGAGCAGGAGTCCCGCGCTCGCGCCCATCTCGAGGAGCACGACGGGGGCGTCGGGCACGTCCGTCGACGCCTCGGCGACGAGGGCACCCATGTGCACGGCGCGGTTCGCCTCGTTGGTCTGCGTGCCTCGGGTGGCGATGACGCGCCGGAGGCGGTCCGCGTGCGTGAGGGCGGCGTCGCGGACGTCCGGCCACGGGTCGCCGTCGGGCACGGGGCCGCCCGTGACGCTCGGGTACCAGCGCGCGGCGGGCAGCTCGGGGTGCGCCAGGACGAGGTCGTGCAGGGCGGCGAGCAGGAGGATCGGCCGCGCCTGCCCGGGGCGGGCGGCGAGGAGGAGGCGCGCGACGTCGTCGTCCGCGGCGATGCCCAGGGCGAGGGTGCGGTAGAGGCGCAGCTCGGAGAACCCGTCCGCGAAGTTGCGGAACATCTGCTGGGCCTCGCGGACGGTGGTCGGCTCGGCGTCGGGACCGGGGGCGCTCATGAGGCACCGTACGTCGCGGGACGCGCCCGGGACGCGGAGGGCTCCACAGTCCGGACGCCGTCGGGCATCCTGGGGCCTCGAGGCGCGCGGACCGTGCCGCGAGGGAGGCGGTCGGCGTGCGCGGGTTCTGCTCGTGGAGCGGCGGCAAGGACTCGGCGCTCGCGCTGCACCGGGCGCACGCGGACGGCGTCGTCGTCGAGCGGCTGCTCACGATGATGATCGAGGACGGCACGCGCAGCCGCTCCCACGGCCTGCGTGCCGAGGTGCTGCGTGCGCAGGCGGACGCCATGGGGCTGCCCATCACGTTCGTGCCGACGAGCTGGGCCGAGTACGAGGACCGGTTCGTGGCCGCGGTCACGGCGCTGCGGGCCGACGGCGTGACGGACGGCGTCTTCGGCGACATCGACGTCGACCGGAACCGCGCCTGGGTGGAGGGCGTCTGCGGGCCGGTGGGTGTCACGGTGCACGAGCCGCTGTGGGGCCGGCCGCGGCGCGCGCTGCTCGACGAGCTGTGGCGCGAGGGGTTCCGGGCGTACGTCGTGGCGGTGGCCGCGGACGCGGCGGGTCCGGAGGTGCTGGGGGTCGACGTCCTCGGGCGTGAGCTCGACGCGGCCCTCGTGGACGCCCTGGCTGCTGCGGGCGTGGACCCGTCGGGCGAGCTCGGCGAGTACCACACGGTGGTCGCCGCCGGCCCGGTGCTGCCGCGCCCCCTGGACCTCGCGTTCGGCGAGGTCGTCGAGCGCTCGGGCTACCGCTTCGTGGACGTCACGGCCGCGCCCGGGCGCCCCACTGCCGCCGTCGGACAGCCCACCGGGCCCCGGCGCTGACGGCGTCCGGGGCCCGGTGGGGGCCGTCAGCCTGCGGTGCAGGTGGCGGTGGGAACGGCCGAGTTGCCGTTCTTCCAGAGGGTGATGCCGAAGGAGTTCCCGGCACCGTTGGGTGTGGCGGTCAGCGTGCCGGAGGTGCCCGAGACGCTCGCGTTCCACGCGTTCTGCAGCGACTGGCCGTTGCCGAGGTTGATCTTCACGGTCCAGCTGTTCGAGCCGGACACCGCGAGGTTCACGTTGAAGCGGTCGCTCCAGTCGTTGGCCTTGGTCACCGAGACGGTGCAGCTTCCGGTGCCGCCGGTGTTCCCGCCGGTGTTGCCGCCGGTGGACGACGGCGCCACGGCGCGGCCGGTGCTCGGCGAGATGTGACCCGTGCACAGGTTGCGTGACTTGAGGTCGCTGAGGATCCCGGGCAGGGCCTGGACGGTGTTGGCCGGCCAGTCGTGCATCAGGATGATCTGGCCGTCACGCAGCTGGCCGGCCGCTTGCCGGATCGCCGACGCGCTGGCGTTGTTCCAGTCGGCCGAGTCGACGTCCCAGGTGACCACGCGCAGGCCGAGCTGCGAGGCGACCTGGCTCACCGAGCCGCCCGTCTCGCCGTACGGCGGACGGAAGATCTGCGGCGTCACGCCCGCGGTCTGCTGGACGGCCTGCTGGGTCCGCTGGAGCTGGGACTGCAGGTCGTTGTAGCTGAGGCTCCCGACGTGCGGGTGGTCCCAGCTGTGGTTCCCGATCTGCACCCCCGCGTTCCGGTACGCCTGCATGAGCGAGGCGTTGTTCGTCGCGTTGGAGCCGGTCGGGAACACCGTGGCCGTGGCGCCCGCGTCGCGCAGCGCCGACAGGATCTGGTTGGTGGTGCCCGAGTTGGGGCCGTCGTCGAACGTCAGGGCCACGTAGCCGGCCGAGCAGCTGGTGCCGGTGTTGCCACCCGTGTTCCCGCCCGTGTTGCCGCCGG
>AXCX01000467.1 GCA_000767215.1 Actinotalea fermentans ATCC 43279 = JCM 9966 = DSM 3133 | reverse complement strand
ACGACCGCCACGGGCGCGAGGAGTCCGTCGAGCCGCGCCGTCGCGGCCTCCTCGCTCGCGCGGGCGCGCACCGGGTCGACGCCCGTCACGACGTCGACGAGCAGCGCGCGGACCGCCTTGTCGTGCCAGCCCTGCCGGCGGCCACCCGCGTCGAAGAGCGGCGAGGCCAGGACGACGAGCTGCCCCACCCCGAAGGCCAGGCTGCCCGCGGCCACGACGAGCGCGCGCAGGAGCGCGCGGCCCATGCCGATCGGCTGCCCGGTGTCGGCGTCGACGGTGCGCAGCCCGACCAGCGCCTTGCCGAGGGTCGCGCCGCGCCGGCCGTGGTACCACCACTGCGCCAGGCCCAGCGCCGCCAGCAGCCCGACGCCCACGAGCGTCAGCACCAGCGCGCCGGAGGGCACGCCGTCATCGGTGGCGGTCGCGGCCTGCCAGGTACCCGCGCCGAGGAAGGCGCCGCCCAGGAGGAACGCGGCGAGCGTGTCGATCACGGAGGCCAGCACGCGCTTGCCCACGCTGGCGGGTACAGCTCCCGGGTACGCCATCTCTCACTTCCCGCTCGGGGCGCGCGCGGCGCGCGCTGCCCTTCTTGTCGGCACCGAGGCGCCGCCGGATGAGCCGCTCGGGCGTCCGGTGGCACCTGTCCTCGCCACTGTCCCCCGCCGACGACGCACGGGCACGCCCACGAGCGCGGCCGCGGCGCCCGCGACGGCCGCGGCGAGCAGCCACCAGGTCGCCGCCCGGCGGGTGTCGGCACCCAGGTCGACGGCGGGGCTCAGCGAGACGGGCGCGGGCTCGGGGGCGGCCTGGGGCGCGTCGTGCACGGGGCTCGCCGGGCCGGCGGCAGCTCCGTCGTCGACGAACGTGAGGGCTGCCCACGGGCGGACGATGCCCCAGCCGAGCGTGTCGCTGCGTTCGGTGGCGATGGGCCGGGCGGCCGTGACCATGAGCCGGTGCGCCCACTGCGCGGGCGACTCCTGCGGGTAGAGCTGCGCGACGAGCGCGGCCGCCCCGCTGACGTAGGCGGTGGCGTAGCTGGTCAGCGCCCCGTCCCCGGCCATGACGCAGTCCCCGTCGGCGAGGAAGGTCGTGAGCACGCCCTGGCCCGGCGCGGCGACGTCGACGTGCGGCCCCTGCTCGACGGCGCCGGCGGCGGCCCCGGCCGCGTCGACCGCGGTCACGGCCAGCACCTCGGGGTAGGCCGCCGGGTAGCGCGCGCCCGACGGCGGCTGGTCGGGCACGAGGTTGCCGACGCTCGCGACGACGAGCGCGCCGCTGCTCGTCGCGTAGTCCACCGCGTCGGCCAGCCCGGGGTCGTCCTGCGGGCTGGACATGGAGACGTTGATGATCTGGGCGCCGGCGTCGGCGGCGAGGCGGATGCCCTCGGCGAGGCGGTCGTCGCGCGGGCCGAGCCCCGCCTCGACAGAGTCCTCGGTGCGGTCCACGAAGACGCGGATCGGCAGGATCGTCGCCTCAGGGGCGAGCCCCACCAGCCCGGAACCGGCCACGGGGCGCGCGGCGATGATGCCGGCGACGGCCGTCCCGTGCCCCTCCACGTCGGCGAGCCCCTCGGTGTCACCGATCAGGTCGCTGCCCGGCACGACGGCGGTCGTCAGGTGCTCGTTCGCGGCGGTCACGCCGGAGTCGACGACGGCGACGGTCACCCCCGCACCCGTGGCCAGCTCCCACGCGCCGTCGACGCCGAGCTGCGCGAGCGCAGCCGGGCGGTCCGCGATCAGCCTCCGCTCACCGGGGGTGCACGCGTCGTCGACGGTGGCGTCGGCCGTGGCGTCCTCACCCGTGGCGTCCTCCCCGGCCGCGTCCTCGCCCGTCTCGGCGCCTGAGCCGTCGCCCTCCGTGGCGGGCGCGCCGGCGGCGGGCGTCGGCACGGATCCGGCGGTGTGCGTGACCCGCGCCCCGTCGACGGTGAGGGCGGGGCCCGTCGGGAACAGGCCGAGCCACTCCTGGGGCACGCGGACCACCTGGTCGGCGGTGAAGCCGAGCCGCGTGACGACGACGCCGTCGCCGGCGGGCACGGGGTACGCCGTCCCGGTGGCGTCCACGAGGTGCACCCAGCCGCCCGCGTCGGCGCTGCCGGCCACGGGCAGCACGAGCGCGCCACCGTCCACGTCCACGGACGCACCCGCGCCGGTGGCGATGTCCTGGGCGGTCGGCACGAGCTGCACCGTCGCGTCGGCCGCGCCGCCGGCGCCGGACGTGGACAGCCGCGCGCAGGCGTCGGGGGTCGTGGCGAGCGCGGGCAGGGCCGCGGGCCAGTCGTCGGGCGCCACCAGGGCCTCGGCGTTGCGCAGGCCGGCGACCTGCGCCTGCGTCACCTCGAGGTCCGGCCCGA
>AXCX01000466.1 GCA_000767215.1 Actinotalea fermentans ATCC 43279 = JCM 9966 = DSM 3133 | reverse complement strand
GCCGGACGCCACCACCGGACGCCGCTGCACGCGACGGGCGCGGGCCTGCGGCGCTCGGCCGCGGGCCCGCGCCCGCCGGTGTGCTAGACCGCCTGCGCGCTGACGGACACCGGCGAGTCGAGCCGGATGACGCCGTAGCTCCACCCCCGGCGCCGGTAGGCGACCGAGGGGAGCGACGTCTCCGCGTCCACGAAGAGGAAGAAGTCGTGCCCGACCATCTCCATCTCGTAGAGCGCGTCGTCCAGGGTCATGGGCTGGGCCGTGTGCAGCTTCTCGCGGATGACGATCGGCGAGTCGCCGAGCATCTTCTCGACGGCGCCGTCCTCGGTCACCGTGACGCCGGCGTCGGGCTCGGCCTCGACGACCTCCTCCGCCTCGGCGGCACGCACCTCGACGGGCGTCAGCGGGGCGCCGCGGTGGTCCTTGCGCCGGTCGCGCGCGCGCCGCAGCCGCTCCATGAGCTTGGTCATCGCGATGTCGAGGGCGGCGTACGGGTCGTCAGCCATGGCCTCGGCGCGGATCACCGGCCCCTTGCCGCGAACGGTCAGCTCGACCCGCTCGCAGATCTCGGACAGTCGGGGGTTCTTCTCGTGCGTGACCTCGACGTCCACCCGCTGCGCACGCGGTGCGAGCTGGGCGACCTTGCTGAGCTTGTCCTCGACGTGGCGGCGGAACCGCTCAGGAACCTCGGTGTGGCGGCCGACGACGACGATCTCCATGGCTGACCTCCTTGGGTGGGACGGGCGAACCGTCCGACGGGACCTGGATCACTCACAGGTAGGGACGCGGTGTGGGCACCACCTCCTCCCGCAGGCCTCTGCGGAACCGGGCGGCGGTCCGGGGGATGCGCCATCCGGTCGTCAGCTACCACGACCGTAACCCGGAACCGCGGACAGGAGAAGCGGGCTCACTTCACCTGTCCGCGGTGTCCCGCACAGTTCACCCTGAGGCGTCGGTCCGTCAGCCCAGCCGCGCGTCGACCGCGGGCACCCCGGCCGCCAGCGCGAACGACGCGCGGGTGTCGCGGGCGCTGACGGCGTAGTCGCCGAGCCAGCCCTGCACGGTGAGGCGGCCGGCGGCGTCGGTCCGCATCGTCGTCGGGGCGAGCCACCACTCCCCCTTCACGAGCCCCCGCAGGGCGTCGTACGACGGCTTGCACGAGCCGTCCTTGCGCACGAAGCCGCCCGGGGCGCCGAGCCACATGCCGTCGTCGGACAGCCCCCAGTAGGTGATGCTGCGGACCGAGGGGTGCGCCAGCAGCGTGCGGTAGTGACGCTCGACCTCGTCCGCCTGGCGGGCCTCACCCTCGGGCGTGCTCGGCCAGTCGGGGATCTGGTAGTCGTTCAGGTCGACGATCTCCTCGGGCATCAGGTGCCCGCTCAGGAGCGTCGACTCCGTGAAGTGGATCGGCAGCCCGTAGCGCGAGAAGCGCTCGAGGATGCGCAGCGTCTTCTCCTCGCCCCAGTACCCCTGGTGCATGTGGCTCTGCAGGCCGAGCGCGTCGACCTCGATGCCCGCCTCGAGCACCCCCTCGATGAGGCACTCGTACGCGGTGGACATGTCGAAGTCGTTGAGGAGCAGGGTGGCCCGCGGGTTCGTCGCGCGGGCCTCCTCGAAGGCGAGGCGGATGGTCGCGAGGCGTCCGATCCGGTGTGCGAGCCGCGTGATGCCGTTGTCGCCGTTGGTGAACACCGGCATGATCACGACCTCGTTGATCGCGTCCCAGGTGTCGACCAGGCCGGCGAAGTCGGCGACGTCACGCCGGATCCGCTCCCGCTGCACCCGCTCGATCTCGTCGACCGGCAGGTCCAGCAGCCACGACGGCTGGACCGTGTGCCACACCAGCGGGTGCCCCTTGAGCTCGACGCCGCGGTCGCGGAACCACTCCGCCGTGCGCCGCAGACGCTCGGTCTGCGGCTGGCCGCGCCGGGACTCGAACCGTCCCCAGTAGAACGGGAGCGTCGCCGTGTTGAAGACGTCGAGCCAGAGGTCGGCCAGGTGCTCGAGAGCCTCGAGCGACGCACCGCCGAAGGTCTCGACGTCGTCGTCGGGGTGCGGCACGGTCTCACCGTTGGCGAGCGGGATGAAGTCGAACCCGATGTTGCCGAAGCCGAACGCGTGGCGCGTCTGCTCGACCGTGACCTCGGTGTCAGCCAACGGCGCACCGGTCGGGTCGAGCACGGTCACGGTCGCGGTCGCGACCCGGTGCGCGAACGTCGGGTCGGGCACCACGGACGTGGGCGGGAAAGGGCGGGGCATCGGGGACCTCCTCGGTGTCCACGCCAGCCTGCCACCCGTGGCATCACGGGGTGCGCGTTCGGGCGGACGGGGTGCTAGGATCGAATCGTTCCGATCCTAGCGCCCCGGCGTGCTGACCCCGGACACGGCCGACGGCGACGGCGTGGCCGCGAGCACGACCGCCCCCACCACGAGCGCCCCGGCGCGTTCGAGCGCCGCCCGGCACGCGGCCAGGGTGGCGCCGGTCGTCACGACGTCGTCCACGAGCACCACCACGCGCGCCGCCACGGCACCTCGGCGCACCGCCACGGA
>AXCX01000465.1 GCA_000767215.1 Actinotalea fermentans ATCC 43279 = JCM 9966 = DSM 3133 | reverse complement strand
CGCCGGGACGACGCGCCGGACCGCGCGGCCGAGCGCGAGGCGGAGCGCGAGGCGGAGGCGCGCGCCCGCGCCGACGCGCTGCTGGAGGGGCTCAACCCGCAGCAGCGCGAGGCGGTGCTGCACGCGGGGAGCCCGCTCCTCATCGTCGCGGGCGCGGGTTCGGGCAAGACGCGCGTGCTGACGCACCGTATCGCCCACAAGCTCGCCACGCACCAGGTGCGGCCCGGAGAGGTGCTCGCGATCACCTTCACCAACAAGGCCGCGGGCGAGATGCGCGAGCGGGTGGAGCAGATCGTCGGGCCGGCCGCGCGGGCGATGTGGGTGTCGACGTTCCACTCGGCGTGCGTGCGGATCCTGCGGCGCGAGCACGAGACGCTCGGCCTGCGGTCCACGTTCTCCATCTACGACGCCGCGGACTCCCAGCGCCTGCTCACCCTGGTGGGGCGCGAGCTCGACCTGGACCCGAAGAAGTTCCCGGTGAAGGGGCTCGCGCACCGGATCTCGAACCTCAAGGACGAGCTCGTCGACCCGGAGGCCTACGCGCGGTCGAGCGGCGCGTCGGCGGGCGAGGCGAACCAGTTCGACGAGGTGCTGTCCGCGGTCTACACGCGGTACCAGCAGCGGCTCCGCGCGGCGAACGCGCTCGACTTCGACGACCTGATCATGACGACCGTCAACCTGCTGCAGGCGTTCCCGCAGGTGGCCGAGCACTACCGGCGGCGGTTCCGGCAGATCCTCGTCGACGAGTACCAGGACACGAACCACGCGCAGTACGTACTGGTGCGCGAGCTGGTGGGGGCGCACGAGAGCGCGACGCCCGGGGAGCTGACGGTCGTCGGTGACGCCGACCAGTCGATCTACGCGTTCCGCGGGGCGACGATCCGCAACATCCTCGAGTTCGAGGCGGACTACCCCGACGCGCGGACCATCCTGCTCGAGCAGAACTACCGCTCGACCCAGACCATCCTGACGGCCGCGAACGCCGTGATCTCGAAGAACCCGGGCCGCAAGGAGAAGCGCCTGTGGACCGCGGCGGGGGCGGGCCCGCAGATCGTCGGGTACGTCGCGGACAACGAGCACGAGGAGGCGCGGTTCGTCGCCGAGGAGATCGACCGCCTGGGCGACGACCACGACGTCCGCCCGGCCGACGTCGCGATCTTCTACCGGACGAACGCGCAGAGCCGCGCCCTCGAGGAGGTGCTGATCCGCGTCGGCCTGCCCTACAAGGTCGTCGGCGGCACGCGGTTCTACGAGCGGCGTGAGATCAAGGACGCGATCGCCTACCTGCGCGCCATCGTGAACCCTGACGACGACGTGAACGTGCGTCGGATCCTCAACGTGCCGAAGCGTGGGCTGGGGGAGCGCTCGGAGGCGATGATCGCCGGGTTCGCGGAGCGTGAGCGGATCTCGTTCGGCGCCGCCCTGGACCGGCTCGACGAGGTGTACGGGCTGTCGCCGCGCGCGACGACGCCGCTGCGCGAGTTCGCGGGGCTCCTCGCGGGGCTGCGTGAGCTGGCCGCGGAGGCCGGGCCGGCGGAGGTGCTCGGGGCGGTCCTCGACCGGACGGGCTACCTGGCGGAGCTGCGCGCGAGCGACGACCCCCAGGACGGGTCGCGCGTCGACAACCTCGCGGAGCTGCACGCGGTCGCGACCGAGTTCGAGCAGAGCGACCCCGAGGGCGATCTGTCGGACTTCCTCGAGCGCGTCTCGCTCGTCGCGGACTCCGACCAGATCCCCGACGCGGACGAGGGCGGCGATGCTGCTCCCGACCAGGGGCAGGTCACCCTGATGACCCTGCACACGGCGAAGGGCCTGGAGTTCCCGGTGGTGTTCGTGACCGGGTGGGAGGACGGGACCTTCCCGCACATGCGGTCGCTCGCGGACCCGGACCAGCTGGCCGAGGAGCGGCGGCTGGCCTACGTGGGGCTGACGCGGGCGCGGCAGCGGCTGTACATCTCCCGGGCCGCCGTGCGCACGGCGTGGGGGGTCCCCAACGAGTTCCCGGCGAGCCGGTTCCTCGACGACCTGCCGGACGAGGTCGTGGACTGGCGTCGCCGCGAGTCCAGCATGCAGGCGCTGCGCGGGTCGGGCTCCGGCTGGGGCGGCGGTGCGTCGGCGTGGGGCGGGTCGCGCGGGGGTGGCGGTACTGGCGGCGGTGCTGCCGGCCGTTCGGGCCCGGTGACGACGCGCAAGGGCGCGGCGCCGGTGCACTCCGGCACGGGGCGTCCCGTCGGTGCACCGCGCGACGCGGGGACTCCCTCGTTCGGGTCGGGCAAGCGCCCCGTGGGTGACACCCCGTCGCTCGCGATCGGCGACAAGGTGACGCACGACTCCTACGGGCTCGGCACGGTCGTCGGGGTCGAGGGGGGGGGCGCGAACGCGGTCGCGAAGATCGACTTCGGCACCGACGGGG
>AXCX01000464.1 GCA_000767215.1 Actinotalea fermentans ATCC 43279 = JCM 9966 = DSM 3133 | reverse complement strand
CCGCCGTCGTCGCCGCGCGCGCCAGGGGGCGGTGGACGGCACCGGCGGCACGGGCGGCACGGCCTGAGGCCCGGCCGGCAGCGTGACCGGCTGCGGGGCCGGCGGCCCGGTGATCGGGGGAGTGGTGAGTCATCGCGGGCGATCCTGCCACGCTCCGGCGGCGCCCGGTCGCCCAGGGAGTCGTTAGGCTGGGCCCGGACAAGTCCAGATGGCCCATGGGGCCGCCGAACGTAACGGAGGCGACGATGGTCGGCGCATCGAGCCCCGCAGGGGCGGTCCGCGAGGTGGTCGAGCCGGTGGTGACGGCGGCCGGACTGGTCCTCGAGGACGTGCACGTGTCGGCAGCCGGCCGGCGCAGCGTGGTGCGGGTCGTCGTCGACCTCGCCGACGGCGTCGGCGGCATCGACGCCGACACCCTGGGCGACGTGTCGCGCGACATCTCCGTCGCGCTCGACGCGAAGGACCCCGTCAAGGGCGCCTACACGCTCGAGGTGTCGAGCCCGGGCACGGACCGGCCGTTGACGGAGCCCCGGCACTTCCGGCGTGCCCGCACCCGGCTGGTGCGCCTCACCCTGCGTGACGGCGGCACCGTGCAGGGCCGGCTCACGGCCGCCGACGACGACGCCCTGGTGCTCGAGACCGGCGACGGCGAGGTGCGGCTCGCGCCGGCGGACGTCGTGCGCGGCACCGTCGAGGTCGAGCTGAGCCACCCCACGGACGAGGAGGAGGGTGCCTGATGGACATCGACATGACTGCCCTCCGGCTCGTGGAGCACGAGCGGGACATCAGCCTCGACACGCTGGTCTCGGCGATCGAGCAGGCGCTGCTGTCCGCGTACCACCGCACCCCTGGGGCGTACGAGCACGCCCGGGTCGAGGTGGACCGCCGGAGCGGCCACGTGACCGTCTGGGCACGAGAGCGGATGGAGCCGGCCCCGGTGGCCGAGGCCGCGGCCGACGCCGCCGAGCCGGCGGTCCACGACGGCGCCGCGGCACCGGCGGCACCCGTGCTCGGCCCGGAGTTCGACCACACGCCGGAGGGCTTCGGGCGGGTCGCGACCTCGACGGCGCGCCAGGTCATCGTGCAGCGGCTGCGCGACGCCGAGGACGAGCAGGTGCTCGGAGCCTTCCGCGGGACCGAGGGCGAGGTGCTCGCCGGCGTCGTCCAGCAGGGCCGGGACCCGCGCGTCGTGCTCGTCGCCGTCCGCGGCACCGAGGCGGTGCTGCCGGCCCACGAGCAGGTGCCGACCGAGCACTACCAGCACGGTGAGCGCATCCGGGCGTACGTGCTCGACGTCGCCCGCGGGCCCAAGGGTCCGTCGATCACGCTGTCGCGCACGCACCCGAACCTCGTCCGCAAGCTGTTCGCGCTCGAGGTCCCGGAGGTCGCGGACGGGTCCGTCGAGATCACGGCGCTCGCCCGCGAGGCGGGCCACCGCACCAAGATCGCGGTCCGCAGCACGGTGCCCGGGCTCAACGCCAAGGGCGCCTGCATCGGCCCGATGGGCGCGCGCGTCCGTGCCGTCATGGCCGAGCTGCGCGGGGAGAAGATCGACATCGTCGACCACAGCGACGACCCCGCGGAGTTCGTCGCCCACGCGCTCTCCCCGGCCCGCGTCACCTCCGTGACGATCGTGGACCCGGAGACGCGGTCGGCCCGCGTCGTGGTGCCGGACTTCCAGCTCTCGCTCGCCATCGGCAAGGAGGGCCAGAACGCCCGGCTCGCGGCGAAGCTCACGGGCTGGCGCATCGACATCCGGTCGGACGAGGGCGGCCAGACGGCGTCCGCCGACACGGCGGAAGGGCCCTCAGGTCAGCAGTCGTGAGCCGGGGCGCTAGACTGGCCGGTGCTGGGCCGAGCGCCCGGCTCCCCGCGCGCGTCGATGCCGGTCCGCTGGACGGTCCGGTGCGCACCTGTGTGGGGTGCCGCGCACGAGGTCCGCGGTCCGTCCTGCTACGGGTGGTGGCGGTGACCGACGACGCCGGGACGTCCCGGGCGGTCGTCGACAGCCGACGCTCCCTTCCTGGTCGGGGCGCCTGGGTGCATGCCGACCCGGAGTGCCTGGAGCTTGCCGAACGCCGTCGGGCGTTCCCGCGTGCGTTGCGCGTCGGGACGCTGGACCTGGCCGCCGTGCGGGCTCACCTCGATCAGCCGGGCCACGACGCAGCAGGGACAGCAGTGGCCGCGAAGCACGTCCGTCGAATCACTGGATCAGAGAGCGGGTTGGAAGCCGATGGGCACCCGATGAGCACCCAGAGATGAGTACCCAGCACTAACGACGGTCCACCCTGTCCGGGCGGACCGAGACAGGGAGAGTTGTGGCAAAGGTCCGCGTGTACGAGCTCGCGAAGGAGCTCGGCGTCGACAGCAAGGCTCTGATGGCCAAGCTGGGCGAGCTCGGCGAGTTCGTACGGTCGGCGTCCTCGACCATCGAGGCACCCGTCGTCCGGAAGCTGCGTGACGCCTACCCGGCGCAGCCCGCACAGCCCGCGGCGGCACCCGCCCCCGCGCGTGCGGCGACGCCCAAGGCGCCCGCTCCGGCGGCACCCCCGACGCCGGC
>AXCX01000463.1 GCA_000767215.1 Actinotalea fermentans ATCC 43279 = JCM 9966 = DSM 3133 | reverse complement strand
GCGGGCGCCGTCGTCGTGCGGCACTCGCACAACCGCGGCAAGGCGGCCGCGATGGAGACGGGCGCCGCCGTGGTCGCGATGCGCGACGTCGAGGACGGCCCGGCCCGCCTCCTGCTCTTCATCGACGGCGACCTCGCGGAGTCCGCGGTCAACACCGCCCCGCTGGTGCCGCCGGTGCTCGAGGGCGAGGCGGACGCCACGATCGCCCTGCTCCCGCCGCAGCCGGGCGCGGGCGGCCGCGGCATCGTCGTCGGGCTCGCCCGGCGGTCGATCCAGTCGATGACCGGCTGGACGCCCACGCAGCCGCTGTCGGGCATGCGCTGCGTGACGCGCGAGGCGTTCGAGGCGGCCACGCCGCTCGCGCGCGGCTGGGGCGTCGAGACAGGTATGACGATCGACCTGCTCACCAAGGGCTTCCGGATCCGCGAGGTGCCGTGCGACCTGCGGCACCGGCCGTCGGGCTCGGACTTCCGCGGGCAGCTGCACCGCGCGGCCCAGTACCGCGACGTGCTCATCGCCGTGAACGCCCGGCGGGCCCGGCGGCTCGTCAGGCGGGAGTCTCGTCCGGCTCCGGCCGAGGACTGACCCCCGCGCGCGCCTCCGCGAGGCGCAGCTGGGCGGCCGCGGCCACGAGGCACGGCACGACGACGGCGAGCCCGGTCGCCGGCACGACGATGCCCGAGTCGTTGATGAGGAAGCCGATGCCGAGCGCCACGGCGACGCCCGCGATGCCCGCTCCCAGGAGCGGGACCGCGCGGCCGAGGCCCGAGAGGGGCCCGTCGCCGTCCGCGAGCGCGCCGACGGCGTCGCCCTCCGCGCGCCGCGCCCGACGCCGCCACGGGAACGGCCCGAGCAGCACGAGCACGGTGACGATCGTGCCGCCGAGCGCGAGCACCAGGTAGCGCCAGTAGGTCAGCACGCGCAGCTGCACGGCGACCTTGCGGGACACCACCTGCCAGAGCTGGCCGTCCATGACGGTCGCGAAGAACCGGCCCAGGTGCGTGCGGTCCGCGGCCGGGCGCAGCCAGTCGAGCCAGGCGAAGCCGACCACCACGGCGCCCGCGACGAGCGCGACGAGCAGGAGCGGCTTCCACCGCACCCGCCGCCCGCTCACCACCGTGGCCAGCACGGCGAAGCCGAGGATGATCCCGGGCGGTCCGCCGAAGTCGCTGCCGAGCCCGGGGGCGCCGTCGACCACCGTGACGACCAGCCCGATGGCGACGACCAGCCACGTGGCGAGGGTGCGTCGCCCGCGGCTGACGAGCGGCTGGGCGACGGCCGTCGCGGCGAGGATGCCCGCCGCGGCCACCAGGGCGAACGCCTGGTTGCCCATGCCGTAGAAGCGCGCCGCCTGGATCCGGTGCGAGCCCATCGGGGCGTCGATGAACAGCGGCGACCCGAGCATGGTGTCGACGAGCAGCACCGCGACCGTGACCCCGGCCACCACGCCCGCCGGCCCGAGCAGGTTCCGGCGCCACGGCCCGGCGAGCGCGGCCGCGGTGATGACCGCCATCCACGCCAGGACCGCCCACCAGAACGCCCAGGTGGGCGACGACGCCCGCCACCACGGCACGACGCCCGCCAGGTACGACGCGACCGGTGCGGAGCCGAGCGCGAGCGAGACCACCGCGAGCACGCGCAGCGCGGGACGCAGCGGGGCCCGGTCGGCGCGTCCCCGCGCCGCGCGGCGCCCGAGCAGCAGCGCGGCCGCGACGAAGAGCACCGCCTCGGCCATGACCAGCCGCGTCAGGTAGGAGCTGGCGAGCCGCGTCACCTGGCGCGCCTCGACCGCGATGTCCTGGACCAGCGCCACCCGCTCCGTGGCCGTCGCCGGACCGCCCGTCCGGACGATCGGTGCGCCCGACGCCGCCGCCGGCTGCGGCAGCCCGAGGAGCTCCAGGAGCGTGGAGGTCACGTCGGTGGTCTGGACCAGCCCGTCCTGGCGCGTGGAGCCGGACGTGAGCAGGCCGCCCGCGTAGGTGCCGCCGTCGGGCGCGGGGCCGGTGGCCGCGGCCAGCTGCAGCCGCGCGCGACCGGAGTCCGCGATCGAGACGACCAGGACCGTCGCGTCGCTCGCGCGGGTCGCGCGCAGGACCGCCTCGACCCGCTCGTCGACGAGCCGCACCTGCTCGGCGCGCGTGGGCTCGACGAAGATGTCGAGGCCGCTCGGGTCGTGCGAGGGCTCGTCGCCGGGGAGGTCCGCCGCGTCGCCGTCGGTGTCACCCGGCGTCGTCGCGGCCCGGCTGCGGGTGGCGTTGCCGGCGTCGCGGATCGCGCCGGCGTCCACGATCACCAGCGCGGAGGTCTGCAGCGCCTCGCGGACCGCCACGCCGAGGTCGCGGGGCAGGACGGGGCGCGGCTGGGCGGTCCCGGCGGGCAGGCCGTCGGCGTCG
>AXCX01000462.1 GCA_000767215.1 Actinotalea fermentans ATCC 43279 = JCM 9966 = DSM 3133 | reverse complement strand
AGATCCGCGGCGTCGGCGACGCCGTCCTCGCCGCGGCCGACCTGGTGGAGGTCGCGGCGGCCGAGGCCAAGGCCGCGACCGGCGACCGGGACGCGCAGGAGAAGGCCGACCTCCTGCGCACCCTCGGCGCGGGCGAGGGGCAGCAGCTGCCGCCGACGCTGCGCGCGCAGGTGCGCCAGCTCGAGGAGGACCAGAAGCGGCGCGCCACCCGCGCCCAGCGCGACGTCCTCGACCGTGCGCTGCTCGACCTGCTCTCCCTCTACCGGGACGTCCTCGTGGTCCAGCTCGGGGCCGACGTCCCGCTGGTCAACACGGCCGAGTCGGCCGAGGTCGCGCGCCTGGCGGGCGACTCCACGGCCGAGCAGACGATCCGCCGGATGGACGCCATCGCGGAGGCTCGGGAGCGGCTCGAGGGCAACGTCGCACCCCTCCTCGCGATGGAGGCGATGGCGGTCGCACTGCGTCCCCAAGGCTGAGGTCGGCATCCCCCGAACGGGCTACGGTGGAGCCCGTGCGCCGCGCCGTCCGCCTGCCCCGTCCCGCCCGCCCGGTCGCCCTCGGCCTGACCGTCGCCCTGCTGCTCGCGGGCTGCGTCGGGGGCAAGGAGCAGTCCACGCCGTCCGACGACGGCAGCGACTCCCCTGACCAGGGCACCACCGTCGACCCGTCGCTGGGCCTCGACGCCTTCTACGGTCAGACGCTCGGCTGGGAGGACTGCGGCTCGGGCTACGAGTGCACCACCGTGCAGGCGCCGCTGGACTGGGACGACCCGACGGCGGGCGCGATCGAGCTCGCGGTGAAGCGGTCCCCGGCCACGGGCTCCGCCGACGAGCGGCTCGGCTCCCTGCTGGTCAACCCTGGCGGTCCGGGCGCCTCCGGCGTCGACTTCCTCAGCTCCGTCGTCGACTACGTGGTGGGCGACGACGTGCTGGCGGCGTACGACATCGTCGGGTTCGACCCGCGTGGCGTGGCCGGGTCCAGCCCGGTGGACTGCGGCGACGACGAGACGATCGACGCCTTCTTCACCACCGACTTCCCGATGGAGAGCCAGGCCGACGTCGAGGCCGCGCGCGAGCGCGCCCGCGCGTTCGGCGAGGCGTGCCTCGCGGCGACCGGGCCGGTGCTCGGCGAGGTCGACACCGTGAGCGCGGCGCGCGACATGGACCTGATCCGTGCGGTGCTCGGCGACGACAAGCTCTCCTACCTGGGCTTCTCCTACGGCACCTTCCTCGGCGCGACGTACGCGGACCTCTACCCGGAGAACGTCGGCCGCCTGGTGCTCGACGGCGCGCTCGACCCGTCCATGTCGAACGACGACCTCGTCGTCGGACAGGCCATCGGCTTCGAGAACGCCCTGCGGGCGTACGTCGAGGACTGCCAGCAGGACGACGCCTGCCCGCTGAAGGGCACGCTGGACCAGGGGCTCGCCCGGGTCGCCCAGCTCGTCGCCGACGCCGAGGCCTCGCCGCTGCCCGCGGGCAGCGGCGCCGAGGTCAACGGCACCCTGGCCTGGTACGGCATCGTCGTCACGCTCTACGACGACGGCTCGTGGCCCTACCTGACGATGGCGCTCGACGAGGCGATCAACTCGGGGACCGGCAGCACGCTCCTCGAGCTGGCGAACTTCTACCTCGACCGCACGCCGGACGGCTCCTACACGGCGAACAGCATGGTCGCGTTCCAGGCGATCAACTGCCTCGACTACCCGATGGTCGTGCGCGACTACGACGAGATGGTCGCCTTCGCGGACCAGGTCGCGGCGGTCGCCCCGACGTTCGGCCGCGACTTCGCCATGGCGATCGGCTGCGAGACGTGGCCGTTCCCGGCGACGGGCGAACGCCGGCCGATCACCGCCGAGGGTGCGGCACCGATCCTCGTCGTGGGCACGACCGGCGACCCCGCGACCCCCTACGAGTGGGCGGTCGCGCTCGCCGACCAGCTGGCGTCGGCGGAGCTCCTCACCTGGGAGGGCGAGGGCCACACCGCGTACGGCCGGGGCGGGTCGTGCGTGAGCGACGTCGTCGAGACGTACCTGCTCGAGGGCGAGCTCCCCGCGGGCGGCGCCTCCTGCTGACGGCGCCACGGGCCGGCGCGTCCTCGCTGACGACACCCGTGCGAGATCCGCTTTGGATCGCCCCGCCCAGGCTGGGTACAGTAGAGCCCGCTCGCCGTCCGGCCCTGCCGGACGTCGCGCCCGCCGCCTTAGCTCAGTCGGCAGAGCGGTTCACTCGTAATGAACAGGTCTGGGGTTCGATTCCCCAAGGCGGCTCCACCCGAGGGCCCCGTCCGGACGGACGGGGCCCTCGTCCGTCGATGGCCACAGGTCGCCCGTCGCCGGCCCTCGTTGTGTGCGCGCGCTCACGTGACCTGCACGGATGTGCGCGAACCCGCACAGGACCCTTCCGCCGAGGCCGCCCCTGCGCGTGGGCCCGCTCCCTAGCGTGAGCGCCATGACCGACGCCGACGTCCCTCCCTCCCCGGTCCCGCCGTCCCAGCCGCTGCCGTCGTCCCAGCCGCTGCCGTCCGCCCAGCCGGTGCCGCCGCCTCCACCGCCGGGCCCGACCGCGTGGGCCGCCCCGGCCGGCGGG
>AXCX01000461.1 GCA_000767215.1 Actinotalea fermentans ATCC 43279 = JCM 9966 = DSM 3133 | reverse complement strand
CAGCACCGGCACGCAGTCGGCGACGAGCACGGCCAGCGCGACCCGGCCCCCGATCGCGACGAGCGCGTCGGCCTGGGCGACGGGTCCGTCGTCGGGCACCTGGGCCGGGCCGGTCACCACGTGCACCCGCCGACCGTGCACCTGCCAGGCGTACGCGACGGGCGCGCCCGCCCACGCCGCCAGCGCCTGGCGCCGGGCCAGCACGCCGTCCTGGTCGCCGACCGTCCGCGAGAGGTTCCCCGGCCCGGAGAAGGCGGCGCGGACGCCGGGCCCGAGGTCGACGACCGCGAGGCCGGCCACCACGGGGTCGGGCCCCACCGCGTCGGTCACGGGTTCTTGAGGAAGTCCGGCAGGTCGAGGTCGTCGGTGCGTCGCGGCGCGGGGCGCTCCTCGAGCACCCGCGGCACCTCGAGCGGCTCCCGCTCGTCGGCGAGGAACGAGGGCACCTCGCCCTGTCCCTCCTCGGCCTGGCCGCCACGGGCGGCCGGCGCCGGCCGCGCCTCCGGCTCGAGGGTCGGCGGCGTGGCGGCGTGGCCGCCGAACGGGGGCGTCACCGGGGCGATCACGGGCGGCAGCTCGCCGGGTGCGGGCTGGGCCGGGTGGTTCTCCGGGGCCACCCGACGCCCGCTCACCTCGCCGATCGCACGCGGGTTGCGCCGCGTCGTGGGCGTGCCGCTGTCGAAGCCCGCCGCGATGACCGTGACGCGCACCTCGTCGCCGAGGGCGTCGTCGATGACCGCACCGAAGATGATGTTCGCCTCGGGATGCGCGGCCTCCTGCACGAGGCGGGCGGCCTCGTTGATCTCGAACAGCCCGAGGTCCGAGCCACCCTGGATGGAGAGCAGCACGCCGTGGGCGCCGTCGATGCTCGCCTCCAGCAGCGGCGAGGAGATCGCGAGCTCGGCGGCCTGCACCGCCCGCTCGTCGCCGCGCGCCGAGCCGATGCCCATGAGCGCGCTGCCGGCGCCCTGCATGACGGACTTCACGTCCGCGAAGTCGAGGTTGATCAGGCCAGGCGTGGTGATGAGGTCGGTGATGCCCTGGACGCCGGACAGGAGGACCTGGTCGGCCGAGCGGAACGCGTCCAGCACCGAGACGGACCGGTCGGAGATGGACAGCAGCCGGTCGTTCGGGATGACGATGAGCGTGTCGACCTCGGCGCGCAGCGCCTCGATGCCGTTCTCGGCCTGGACCGAGCGGCGGCGGCCCTCGAAGGTGAAGGGCCGGGTCACGACGCCGATGGTGAGCGCGCCGAGCGACCGAGCCATGCGGGCCACGATGGGCGCGCCGCCGGTGCCGGTGCCCCCGCCCTCGCCCGCGGTGACGAAGACCATGTCCGCGCCGCGCAGGACGTCCTCGATCTCCTCCGCGTGGTCCTCGGCGGCCTTGCGCCCCACCTCCGGGTCGGCGCCTGCGCCGAGGCCCCGCGTGAGGTCGCGACCGACGTCGAGCTTCACGTCGGCGTCGGACATCAGCAGGGCCTGCGCGTCTGTGTTGATCGCGATGAACTCGACGCCCTTGAGGCCGACCTCGATCATCCGGTTGACGGCATTGACGCCGCCGCCGCCGATCCCGACCACCTTGATGACGGCGAGGTAGTTCTGGGGAGCTGCCACGTCGGTGCCTCTCGTGCCGCGGGATCCAACCTTCAGGTTCAGGTGGAAGGTTAGAGTTATGTCAGAGTGCTGTCGGGTTCGACGCTAGGTTGCCGACCCCCGACCGGCAATCACCGCGGGCGCGTGTCGGGATTCCCGCCAGTGGTGTCGACCACTCGCGCGCCCTCGGGCGCTACCCCGCGCGCGTGATCGGCATCGTCGGGGCGGCGACGTCGAAGACGGCGGCGCCCGCGCTCGCCGGTGCCGCCCGCAGCGTGAGCAGCACGCGGGCCTTCAGCGCGGACTGCTCCGCGCTCCCCCACTCGACGCGGGCGCCGTCGGCCAGCGTGAGGCTCACGGTGTCCTCGCTCGCCGCACCCGCCGCCGACACCTGCTCGGCGAGCTCGGGCGGCAGGGACTCCAGCACGGCGAGCACGGCCGTCATCGCCCGCGCGTCCTCGTCGTCCGGCGGGACGTTCACTACGGGCAGGCCGACCGGTGGCTCCGCCGCGCGGCCCACCTGCACGCCTTCGACGTCGAGCAGGAGGTAGCCCGCGGCCTGGCCGGCCTGCTGGTCGGCGGCCGGGGCACCGTGACCGCCCTGGTCGGCGGCGGCCGCGGCGTCCTCGGACGGCGCCGGCACGGCGGCCACGGGCTCGCGCGAGACGAGCGTGATCCGCAGCCCGTGCGGCCAGTCCCGTGCCACCTCCGCGGCGCGCACCCCCGGCACGTCGAGCACGCCGCGGCGCAGCTCGACGGTGTCCAGGCGCGGCAGCGGCGTCCCGTCGTACGCGGCG
>AXCX01000460.1 GCA_000767215.1 Actinotalea fermentans ATCC 43279 = JCM 9966 = DSM 3133 | reverse complement strand
CCACCGCCAGCACGCTCGCCGGGTCGACGACCGTCCCCTCGCCGACGACCTCGACCGCGGTGACGTCCAGCGCCAGCACCGGCGACAGGAACGCCAGCCAGCCCAGGGCCACGGCGGCCACGACGCCCACGGCGGACCACACGGCGCGGCGCCGCGTCAGCCGTCGGCGCAGGCGGGCGCGCTCGGCGAACCGCTCGGCGGTGGCGAG
>AXCX01000048.1 GCA_000767215.1 Actinotalea fermentans ATCC 43279 = JCM 9966 = DSM 3133 | reverse complement strand
CGCCGACCGCGAGGCCGCCGAGCTCCGCGCCGCCGTCACCGACGAGGTGGCCGCGCTGCGCGCCCAGGCCGCGCAGGAGGTCGCCGAGCAGCGCGCCGACGCCGAGCAGTACGCGACGAGCCTGCGGGCCACGGCGGACCGCGAGACCGCCGAGCTGCGCGAGACGACCGACCGGGAGACCGCGCACCTGCGCCAGACCACCGAGCGCGAGACGACGGAGCTGCGCGAGACGACCGAGCGCGGGGCAGCCGAGCTGCGGGCGACGGCCGAGCGCGAGACCAACGAGATGCGCGACCGCACGCGACTGGACATCGAGCGCCTCATCACCGAGGCGCGTCGCCGGGCGAACGAGCTCACCACCGAGGCCAAGACCGAGGCCGACCGCCTCCTCGAGCAGGCGCGCCGGACGCTCGCCGACGCCGAGGTGGAGATCGCGCAGCGCCGCGAGGCCGCGGAGCGGGCCGACGCCGAGCGACACGAGCAGGCGCGGCAGGAGACCGAGCGCCTGGTCGCCGACGCCGAGGCGCACGCCGCCGAGGCGGAGCAGCGGGTGGCGAACGCCCTCGAGCAGGCCGACCGCGTCCGTCAGGACGCCGAGGCCCACGCGAAGGAGCTCATGTCCAACGCGCGCCGCAACGCGGACCGCGTCGTCGCGGAGGCCCGCGAGCACGCCGAGAAGACGCTGTCCGAGGCGATGACGGAGGCCGAGCGCGAGCGCACCACGGCCCAGCGTCAGGTCGAGGACCTGAACCGGCAGCGGGAGGCCATCACGGTCTACCTCGACGAGCTCCGCAGCCTGCTCACCCACGACCCGCTCCCCTCGCGGGACACCCTCCAGCGCGCGCAGGCAGCCGAGGCCCGCTTCGAGGCAGCCGCGACGGCCGCGTCGCAGCAGGCGGTGACCGACGCGCGGGCCGAGCTCGAGGCCGAGCTGGACGACGAGCCGGAGCCCGACGAGGACGAGGCCGAGTCGACGGCGGTGCTCGCCGCGGTCGCCGACGTGCAGGACGACGTCCCGTCCGACCCGGCTGACGCAGAGCCGGTCGACGCGGAGCCGGTCGATGCGGAGGCCTCCGAGGACGAGTCCCCCGACAACGAGCCCGCCGAGGCAGAGCCCGTTGAGGCAGAGCCCGTTGAGTCAGAGCCCGTTGACGACGAGCCCGCCGACGACGAGGCGAAGGCTGGCCCGCGCGGCCGTGCCTGACGACGGGACGGGCCAGTCCAACCAGGACTGGCGGGACGCACGCAAGGAGGCCGCGGCGAACCACGCCCGCGAGCTCGAGCGACGTCGTCAGGCGGAGTCGGCGCAGGCGCGCGCCATGATCGCGGAGTTCGTCGCGGAGGCGAGCCGCCGCGGCATCGCACCCGTGCCGCTGCACGCGCGGAGCTACGACGGCAGGCTGCGTTTCCGCACCCCGCTGCAGGGCTGGTACCTGCGTCGGAACGAGTCCGTCGCGGTCGGCACCGACGGGGAGTTCTACGTCCTGTCCGTCCCGCGGCGCCTCACGTCGCTGGTCACCGGCGCGCGGCCCGAGCCCGACGACCCACCGCTCATCCTGGGCAAGGGTGCCCGCGACGGGGAGTCGATCGACCTGGTCGACGCGCTGCGGATCGCGCTGGGCGACCAGCCCCGCCGCTGACGCCGGCACGGAGACGCGCGGGCGCGAGCGAGCCTCGCACCGCACCCGCGGCAGCGTCGGCCCCGCGATCTCCCGTCAGGAGCCGGCGGCCTCCGCGCGTCGGAGCAGGCGGCTGAGCCCCGAGGCGACGGGCTGCGGGCTCTCGATGCTCGTCATGTGACCCGCCCGGGGCACGATGACGAGGTCGCTGTCGGGCAGCTTGTAGGACATCCCGCGTGCGACGTCGACCGGCGCGATCTCGTCCTCCTCGCCCACGACGACGAGCGAGGGCCCGTCGTACGTGGCCAGGAGCTCCGTGCGGTCGGGGCGCGCCGCCATGGCCTCCTGCGCCCACGCGACGGCCGAGGGACCCTGGTCGCGGATCCACTCCGACATCCGCTCCACGAGGTCCGGACGCGCCACGCGGTTGGTCGGTCCGAGGACCGAGGTGCGCATGCCGTACACCGCCTCGACGCGCTTGTCCGCCAGCACCTGGCGGGCGATGGCGAGGCGACGGGCGCGCGCGTCGTCGTCGTCGGCCGTGGCCTTGGTGTCGACGAGACCCAGGCCGGCGACGAGGTCACGATGCCGCTCGACCATCGACAGGGCCACGTAGCCACCCATGGAGAGGCCCGCGACCACCGCCCGCTCGACGCCCGCCGCACGGAGGGTCGCGGCGACGCCGTCGGCCATGACGTCCACGGACGCGACCGCCGGGTCGGCGCCCACCGCCACCGCGACGTCGGGTCCCGACGGCGACGTCCCGAAGCCCGGCAGGTCGGGCGCGAGGACCGTGCGCTCGCCGGGCAGGAGGTCGGTGACGTCGAGCCACATGCGGTGGTCGACGGGGAAACCGTGCAGCACCACGAGCGGCAGGCTGCCGGGCACCCCTCGACGCAACGTGTGCAGCGCCAGCATGCCGTCCGTCGTCATGTCACCCCTCCGTCCGGGCGCCCGGCCGGGCGCCTCCCGTGTGGTCCTGCTCGTCGTCCTCGGGTACGTCGTCGAGGGCGTCGGGTGCGGCGTCGCCCGACCAGACGGTCGGCAGCCCGGGGTGCCCGGGCAGCACGTGCGCGACGATCTCGTCGAGCACGCGCCGCACCGACGCCTCCCCGACCCACAGGTGCTTGGCGCCCTCGACGCCGATGACCTCTGCCTGCCGCACGGCGGCGAACCTGCGACGCGCCTCGTCGGGGCGCAGGTAGTCGTCGAGCTCCGGCACGAGCACCACGAGCGGCCGCCCGAACGCGTCCCAGGCCGCCAGGTGCTCGTCCGTCGCCCGGTGCAGGGGCGGCGACAGCAGGATCGCGCCCTCCACGGAGGGGTCGGCGCCGTGCATGAGCGCCAGCTCCGTGCCGAACGACCACCCGACGAGCCAGCGCCGCGGCAGGTCCGCGAACTCGGCGTACTCGATGGCGGCGTGGACGTCGAAGCGCTCGGCGTCGCCGCCGTCGAAGGTGCCCTCGCTCCGCCCGCGCGGGCTCGACGTGCCGCGGGTGTTGAAGCGCAGGACGGCGAGGTCGGCGAGCGCCGGGAGGCGCCAGGCCGCCTTGCGGAGCACGTGGCTGTCCATGAACCCGCCGTGCGTGGGCAGCGGGTGCAGGGTCACCAGCGTTGCCGCGGGCGGGCGGTCGAGCGGCACGGCCAGCTCGCCGACGAGCGTCAGGCCGTCGGCGGTGTGCAGCTCGATGTCCTCCCGCCGGGCGGGCAGGACCGTGAGCGCGCGGATCTCGGTCGACTCCATCGGGGCGAGCCTACCGAGCGTCGGGCCGCTGCTCGCCCGCTGTCCGCAGAGAGGCGAGGCGCCCTCGGTTCAGGCGAGCATGGCCTCGAGGACGGCTGCGACGCCGTCGTCCTCGTTCGCCCCGCACACCTCGTCGGCCGCTGCCAGCACCGCGGGGTGCGCGTTCGCCACGGCGAAGCCGCGACCGGCCCAGGCGAGCATGGGCAGGTCGTTGGGCATGTCACCGAAGGCCCAGACCTCCCCCGCGTCGATGCCGCGCGCGGCCGCCCACCGCGCCAGTGCCGCCGCCTTCGACACGGCCGGGTGGTGGATCTCTGCGAGCCCGTCCGCGCCCGAGTGCAGGACGACGGCACGCCCCGCCAGGACGCGGTCGACGGCGCCCACCAGCTCCTCGTCCGGTGTCGCCGCGCTCCGCAGCAGCAGCTTCACCGTGGCGTCGTCCAGGCTCGACTCGATCCGGTCCGTGCGCACGACGTCGGCGGGCACCGGGTGCGGGGACCGGAAGACGTGCTCCACCGCGAAGCCGCCCGGGCGCTCGGCTGCGAACTCGGCGTCGGGGAACGCCCGGCGCAGGTCCCGGACCACGTCGCGGACGAGGTCGTCGGGCATCCCGAGGTGCTCGAGCACGGTCCGTCGCGCGACGTCGTACACGACCGCACCGTTGACGCAGATGACGACGCCGTGCGCGGGCACGCAGGTCAGATGCTCCACCCAGCGGGGCGGCCGCGCCGTCACCAGCACGAGCTGGACGCCCGCCTCGGCGAGCGCCTCGAGCACGCGCGCGGTGCGCACGGACACCGACCCGTCGTCGCGCAGCAGCGTCCCGTCGAGATCGGTGGCGACCAGCCGCGGCCGCGGGGGCGCCGTCCGGCTCGGCCCGGCCGCGGTCGGGAGGACCTGAGTCATCGGCGCCGTCCTCGCGCCTGCCAGCACGCCGTGTGCCAGTGGCGCCGCTCGCCGACGGCGGCCTCGTCGCCCAGGAGGTGGTCCGCGCGCCACGCCACCACGTGCGCGGTACCGGGTCCGATCTCCTGCCGGCACCCCGGGCACACGTACGCCTTGGTGGCCGCTGCGGCGCTCACCGAGCGCACGACCCAGTCGCCGTCCGGCCCGGACTCGGTACGGGTGCCGGCGCGCGCACGCATCTCGTCGAGCTCCGGGTGGGGGCCCGACCAGGGACGCTTGCTCGAGCGACGACCGGAGGGCATGGCGCCATTCTCCCCCGCCCGGCCGGGCGGGTCGGGGACGTCAGGCCGGGGGTGCCCAGTCGGGGCCCGGGACCGTACCGCCCGCGACGAGGTCGCGGTAGAAGTACGCGGAGTCCTTCCACGTGCGCGCGAGCGTGTCGTAGTCCACCCGGATGACGCCGAACCGCCGGCTGAACCCGTAGGCCCACTCGAAGTTGTCCAGCAGGGACCAGACGAAGTACCCGCGCACGTCGGCACCGGCGTCCATGGCCTGGCCGACGGCCTCCACGTGCCGGCGGACGTAGTCGACGCGGCGGTCGTCGTGGACGCGGCCGTCCGGGCTGACGACGTCGTCGAAGGCGGCGCCGTTCTCGGTGATCATCATCGGCAGGCCCGGGTAGCGCCGGTGGATCCCGACCAGCATCTCGGTCATCCCGCTCGGGTCGATGTTCCAGCCCATGGCGGTGTGCGGCCCGGGCTGAGGCAGGAACTCCACGGCCTCGGCGCCGACCCAGGCGCTGTGCACCGAGGCGCCGTGGCCGTCCGCGCTGGCCTTCTCGTGGTCGGCCACGTACCGGCGCACGCGCTGCGTCGAGTAGTAGTTCAGCCCGAGGACGTCGAGGCCCGTGTGCGTGATCGCCAGGTCGCCGTCGCGGACGAACGACCAGTCGGTGACGTGCGCCGTGTCGTCGATGACGTCCTGCGGATAGCGGCCGTCGAGCACCGGCTCGAGGAACACGCGGTTCGCGAGCCCGTCGATCTGCCGGACGGCGTCGACGTCCTCGGGGCTCGTCGGGTCGTCCGGCCGGACGACGTGCAGGTTCAGGGTGAGCGAGAGGGTCGCGGAGTCGCCGAGCGCCTCGCGCACCGCGCGGCCCCCGAGGCCGTGCGCGAGGTTGAGGTGGTGCACCGCGGCCAGCGCGGCCGCGGGCTCGGTGCGGCCCGGGGCGTGCACGCCCGACGCGTAGCCGAGGTAGGCCGAGCACCAGGGCTCGTTGAACGTCGTCCAGACCTTCACGCGGTCGCGGTAGGCGTCGACGACCTTCGCGGCGTAGTCGGCGAACCGCAGTGCGGTGTCCCGCTCGGGCCAGCCGCCGGCGTCCTCAAGGGCCTGCGGCAGGTCCCAGTGGTACATCGTGGCGACCGGGTCGATGCCGGCTGCCAGGAGGTCGTCGATCAGCCGGTCGTAGAAGGCGAGGCCGGCAGCGTTGAACGCACCCGAGCCCGTGGGCTGGATCCGCGGCCACGCGAGCGAGAACCGGTAGGCGTGCAGGCCGAGGTCGACCATGTGCTTCAGGTCCTCGGCGGTGCGGTGGTAGTGGTCGCAGGCCACCGCCCCGCTGTCGCCGCCGCGGACCTTGCCCGGCGTGGCGGCGTAGGTGTCCCAGATGGACGGCAGACGCCCGTCCTCGTCCGCCGCGCCCTCGATCTGGTACGACGCCGTGGCGGCGCCCCAGACGAAGTCGGCGGGAAATGCACGGGCGGCGTCGGGCGTCGTCATGGGGACCATCCTGACGGCGTCGAACCGATTCGTCCTGGGCGTCCAGCAGGCGGGAGCGCGCGTGTCAGAAGAGCCGCGTCGACGCGTCGTCCATGCCGCGCATGGCCTCGTAGTCGAGGACGAGGCACGTGATCCCCCGGTCGTGCGCGAGCACGCGGGCCTGCGGCTTGATCTCCTGGGCGGCGAACACGCCGCGCACGGGCGTCAGGTGCGGGTCACGGTTCAGGAGCTCGAGGTAGCGCGTGAGCTGCTCGACGCCGTCGATGTCACCGCGGCGCTTGATCTCGACGGCGACGGCCCCGCCCGCCGGGTCCTTCGCGAGGATGTCCACGGGTCCGATCGCCGTCGGGTACTCGCGCCGGACGAGCACGTGCCCGGCGCCCAGCAGGTGGATCTGCTCGGCGAGCAGCTTCTGCAGGTGCGCCTCCACGCCGTCCTTGACCAGGCCCGGGTCGACGCCCAGCTCGTGCGCGGAGTCGTGCAGCACCTCGTGCAGCTCGATCTCCAACCGGTCGTCGGACTTCGCGTGCTGCACGTGCCAGATCTCGACGACGCCGCGCGCAGCCGCGTCGTCGTCCGGCTCGGCGACCGCCAGAGAGCACGGCGGGCTCATCCAGTTCAGAGGCTTGTACGAGCCGCCGTCGGAGTGCAGCAGCACGCTGCCGTCGGCCTTGACCACGACGAGCCGGGTCGCGAGCGGCAGCTCCGCGGTGAGCCGCCCCGTGTACCGGGCGGCGCACCGCGCGACGACCAACCGCACTAGATCACTCCCTTGATCGGCCGGGGGCCGGACTCGAGCCACGACACCAGGCCCGCGTAGGCAGGCGCGGAGACCATGATCTGGAACGCCTCGTCACCGTGCCGGCAGTGCACGAGCAGCAGCGGCCGGCCCGCCTCGTCGACCTGTCCGACGGGCACGCGCTCGACGAGCTCCAGCTCCAGGCGCGACCACGCGCGCGCCGGCCGCGGCGCGAGCGACAACGTGCGCCACCACAGGAGCCGCTCCCGGGTGTACTGCGCGATCCCCGGCTGCCACATCCGCTTGATCTCCTCGCCCGTGTTGAGCAGGCAGGAGAACGACGCGACGCGGCGCGTGAGCGTGCGCTGGCGGGACACGTACAGGCCCACGAAGCCGCCCAGCACGAGCAGCACGGCCCCCAGGCCGAGCAGCGTCGCCAGTGCCTCCACGCGCCGTGGCCCTCAGCGGCCGCGCCCGCGACCGGCGTCGGTCTCGGTCGCGGTGTGGACGACGACGGTCACCTTGTCGCCGTCCACCGAGAGGAAGCCCTCGTCCACCCGCACCGAGCGGGTCGCGCCGTCGGTCGCCGTGATCCGCACCTCGCCCTCGCGCAGGATCGCGAGGAGCGGCGTGTGCCCGGGCAGGATGCCGACGTCGCCGTCGGCCGCCGGGGCGCTGACCGCCTGCGCGTCGCCGCGCCAGACGCGGCGGTCCGCCGCGACGACGTCAACCTCGAGGTGCGCCACGGTCAGCCCAGCTCCTTCTGGATGCGCGCGTGCGCCCGCTCCAGGTCCTCGAGGCCACCGATGTTGAAGAACGCCTGCTCCGGCACGTGGTCGAACTCGCCGTCGCAGATCTTCGAGAACGCCTCGATGGTCTCCGACAGCGGCACCGTCGAGCCCTCGACGCCGGTGAACGCCGTCGCCATGTAGGTGTTCTGGGACAGGAACTGCTGGATGCGCCGCGCGCGGTTGACGACGATCTTGTCCTCCTCGGACAGCTCGTCGACGCCCATGATCGCGATGATGTCCTGCAGCTCCTTGTTGCGCTGGAGGATCGACTTCACGCGGGTCGCGGTCTCGTAGTGGTCGCGGCCGACGTAGCGCGGGTCGAGGATCCGCGAGGTCGAGGCCAGCGGGTCCACCGCGGGGTACAGACCACGCGCGGCCAGGTCACGGGTGAGCTCGGTGGTCGCGTCGAGGTGCGCGAACGTCGTCGCCGGTGCCGGGTCGGTGTAGTCGTCGGCCGGCACGTAGATCGCCTGCAGCGACGTGATCGAGTGGCCACGCGTGGAGGTGATGCGCTCCTGCAGCTGGCCCATCTCGTCGGCGAGGTTCGGCTGGTAGCCGACGGCGGAGGGCATGCGGCCGAGCAGCGTCGAGACCTCCGAGCCCGCCTGCGTGAACCGGAAGATGTTGTCGATGAAGAGGAGCACGTCCTGCTTCTGCACGTCGCGGAAGTACTCCGCCATCGTCAGCGCGGACAGGGCGACGCGCAGACGCGTCCCCGGCGGCTCGTCCATCTGGCCGAAGACGAGCGCCGTCTGCTTGATGACGCCCGACTCCTCCATCTCCGCGATGAGGTCGTTGCCCTCACGCGTCCGCTCCCCCACGCCGGCGAACACGGAGACGCCGTTGTGGTTGGTGGCGACGCGGTAGATCATCTCCTGGATCAGGACCGTCTTGCCGACGCCGGCACCACCGAACAGACCGATCTTGCCGCCCTGCACGTACGGGGTCAGGAGGTCGATGACCTTGATGCCGGTCTCGAACATCTGCGTCTTCGACTCGAGCTGGTCGAAGGCCGGGGGCTTGCGGTGGATCGGCCAGCGTTCGGTGACCTCGAGCTTCTCATCGCCCTTGAGGTTGAGCACCTCGCCGGTGACGTTGAAGACGTGGCCCTTGGTCACGTCGCCGACGGGGACGCTGATGGCGGCCCCCGTGTCGCGCACGACGGCGCCGCGGACCAGGCCGTCCGTCGGCTTCAGCGCGATGGCGCGCACCATCGAGTCACCCAGGTGCTGGGCGACCTCGAGGGTCATCGTGAAGGTCGACTCGCCCTCGCCCTGGGCGGAGAGGTCGATGTCCACGTGGAGCGCGTTGTAGATCTCGGGCAGCGCGTCCGCGGGGAACTCGACGTCGACCACGGGGCCGATCACCCGGGCGACGCGACCGGTCGCGGGACCCGTGTGCCGGGAGGCGGTCTCGCTGGTGGTGGCAGTCATGTGTCCTCGCTCTGTTTCGGTCCGGGTCGTTCGTGAGGCCGGTGGTCAGGAGGCCAGCGCGTCGGCGCCGGAGACGATCTCGCTGATCTCCTGCGTGATCTCCGCCTGGCGGGCCTGGTTCGCCAGCCGCGTGAAGTTCCTGATGAGGTCCTCGGCGTTCTGCGTCGCCGTGTGCATGGCCTGCTGGCGGGCGGCGAGCTCGGAGGCGGCCGACTGCAGCAGGAAGGAGTGGATCCTGCTGCGAACGTACTGCGGCAGCAGTGCGTCGAGCACGACCTCGGCGGACGGCTCGAACTCGTACAGCGGCACGGGCTCGTTGTGCACGTCCTCGCCCGTGGGTGCGTCCACGACCTCGAGCGGCAGCATCCGGATCACGCGCGGGGTCTGGGTGACCATGTTGACGAAGTGCGTGTAGACCACGTGCAGCTGGCCGACGCCACCCTCCGACGGGTCGGTGAGGAACGCCTCGAGCAGCGTCGAGGCGATCTCGGCGGCGACCTCGGCGGTCGGCGCGTCGGAGAAGCCCGTCCACGAGCCGGCCAGCTCCCGCCGCCGGAACGTGTAGTACGACACCGCGCGTCGGCCCGTCACGTAGAGCTGGACCTCCTGGCCCTGCTCCGTGAGCTCCTTGATCAGCCGCTCGCCCTCACGCAGCACGGACGCCGAGTACGCACCGGCCATGCCGCGGTCGGCCGTCACGAGCAGGACGGCCGTCCGGTTCGTCTCGGGCCGCTCCCGCGTCAGCGGGTGGTCGATGTCCGCGTGCCCCGCGACGGCCGACACCGCCCGCGTGATCGCGCGCGAGTACGGCCCGGCCGCCTCGACGCTCTCCCGGGCGCGCGCGATCCGCGACGCGGCCATGAGCTCCATGGCCCGGAAGATCTTCTTCAGCGCCTGGGTCGACTTGATGCGCTGTCGGTAGTACCGCTGCTTGCCGGCCACGGGTCAGCCCCGGCTCCGCTTGACGATCTGCTCCTGCTGCTGCTCCGCAGGCGCCTCTGTGGCGTCGATCGGCTCGGGCTCGGGCGACACGTCGGTGCCCGCGAGGAACGCCGTCGTGAACTCGTCGACCGCTGCCTCGAGCGCCGCCTCCGTCTCCTCGCCGAGCTGGCCCGTCGAGGCGATCGTGGAGAGCACGTCCGTCTTGCGGCGCAGGTGCTCGAGCATCTCCTGCTCGAAGCGCCGGACGTCGCCGAGCGCGACCTTGTCGAGCTTGCCGTGCGTCCCGGCCCAGATCGACGCCACCTGGTCCTCGACCGGGTACGGCGAGTACTGCGGCTGCTTGAGCAGCTCCATGAGGCGAGCACCACGCACGAGCTGCTGCCGCGAGGCCGCGTCGAGGTCGGACGCGAACATCGCGAACGCCTCGAGGGAGCGGTACTGGGCGAGCTCGAGCTTCAGCGTGCCGGAGACCTTGCGCATCGACTTCACCTGGGCGGCGCCGCCGACGCGGGAGACCGAGATGCCGACGTCGACGGCGGGCCGCTGGTCCGCGTTGAACAGGTCGGACTGGAGGAAGATCTGGCCGTCGGTGATCGAGATGACGTTGGTCGGGATGTACGCCGACACGTCGTTCGCCTTGGTCTCGATCATCGGCAGGCCGGTCATCGAGCCGCCACCGAGGGCGTCGCTGAGCTTGGCGCAGCGCTCGAGCAGGCGGCTGTGCAGGTAGAAGACGTCGCCCGGGTAGGCCTCGCGCCCCGGCGGGCGGCGCAGGAGGAGGGAGACGGCGCGGTAGGCCTCGGCCTGCTTGGACAGGTCGTCGAAGACGATGAGGACGTGCTTGCCGTCGTACATCCAGTGCTGCCCGATGGCGGAACCGGTGTACGGGGCGAGGTACTTGTAGCCGGCCGGGTCGGACGCCGGCGAGGCCACGATCGTCGTGTACTCGAGAGCGCCGGCCTCCTCGAGCGCCGCGCGCACCGCCGCGATCGTCGAGCCCTTCTGGCCGATGGCGACGTAGATGCAGCGGACCTGCTTCTTCGGGTCGCCCGACTCCCAGTTCGCCTTCTGGTTGATGATCGTGTCGATCGCGATGGCGGTCTTGCCGGTCTGGCGGTCGCCGATGATGAGCTGCCGCTGGCCGCGCCCGATCGGGATCATCGAGTCGATCGCCTTGATGCCCGTCTGCAGCGGCTCGCCGACGCTCTGGCGGGCCATCACGCCCGGCGCCTGCAGCTCGAGCGCGCGGCGGGCCTCCGTGGCGACCTCGCCGAGGCCGTCGATCGGGTTGCCGAGTGGGTCGACCACGCGGCCCAGGTAGCCGTCACCCACGGCGACGGAGAGCACCTCGCCGGTGCGCCGGACGACCTGCCCCTCCTCGATGCCGGCGAACTCGCCGAGCACCACGACGCCGATCTCCCGCACGTCGAGGTTGAGCGCGAGGCCCAGGGTGCCGTCCTCGAACTCCAGGAGCTCGTTCGCCATGGCGCCGGGCAGGCCCTCGACCTGCGCGATGCCGTCGGCGGCGAGGGTGACCCGGCCGACCTCCTCGCGGACCGCGCCCGAGGGCGTGTACGACTCCACGAAGCTGTCCAGCGCAGCCCGGATCTCCTCGGGCTTGATCGTCAGCTCAGCCATCCTGCTCTCTCCTGTCAGAAACGGCGCCATCGGCGTCGTCACGTCCTGTGCTCCGGGGCGGGGCCGGTGCTCGCACCCCGGTTCGTCCTGGCCTCAGCCGGCCAGCCTGCGTCGTACCTCGTCCAGCCGCGACAGCACGGTCGCGTCCACGATCTCGTCTCCCACCGCCACGCGGAGCCCGCCGACGACCTCGGGGTCGACGGCCACGTTGACCTGCACGGGGCGCCCGTACGCCGCGGACAGCACCGCGCCGAGCCGCTCGAGCTGCGCCGGCGAGGGCATGACGGCGGCGGTCACCGTGGCGAGCAGCCGCTCGCGCCGGTGCGCCGCGAGCCGACCCAGCTGGGTCAGCGTCGTCATCATCGTGCGGCCGCGGGGCGTGCGCGCCGCGCGCACGAGCAGCTGCAGCGTCACCGGGTGCACCTGCGTGCCCACCAGCCGCTCGACGACCTGGGCCCGCGCGTCGGGCGTCGCCATCCGGTCGGTGAGGGCGTCGCGGACGCGGCGCTCGCGCGCCAGCACCCGGCCGAAGCGGAACAGCTCCTCCTCGACCCGCTCGAGCGCGCCCGCGGACTGGGCCGCGGACAGCACCGTCTCCGCGGCGACCCGCTCGAGCGCCTCGACGAGGTCCTCGGGGACGGACCAGCGACGCCGCGCCGCTGCCGCCACGAGCTCGACCACGCTCGGGTCCGCCTTGCCATCGAGCAGCTCCTGGACGAGGCCGGCCTTGTCGTCGCCGTCCCGCGACGGATCGCTGAGCGCGCGCCGCAGGCCGCCGGAGCGGTCGAGCGCGTCCACGACGACGAACAGCTGGTCGCCGAGCTCTGCGGCCTGCGGTCCCGCGGCCGTGAGGACGGGCTCGAAGCCCTCCTGCACCGCCTCGTACGACGCCTGGCTGACCCCACGCATCAGCGGCCCCCACCCCCTGCGGCCGGCGCCTCGCCGGCCGCGACCGAGGCCTCGATCTCGTCGAGGAAGCGGTCGATGACACGGGACTGGCGCGCCTCGTCCGCAAGAGCCTCGCCGACGATGCGCGACGCGAGCTCGGTGGCCAGCGCGCCGACCTCGGCGCGCAGTGCCGTCGCGGCCTGCGCGCGCTCCGCCTCGATCTGCCGCTGGGCGTTGCCGACCAGCCGCTCGGCGTCCGCCGTCGCCTTGGCCCGCAGCTCCGCGACGATCTGCGCCCCCTCGGCGCGCGCGTCCTCGCGGATGCGCGCCGCCTCGGCGCGCGCGCTCGCCAGCTGCTGGTGGTACTGCGCCAGCGCCTCGGCGGCCTCCTCCTGCGCGGACTCGGCCTTGGCCAGGCCTCCCTCGATGCGCGCGGTGCGCTCGTCGAGGATGCGCGTGAAGGTCGGCAGCACCTTGCGCATGAAGATCCAGGCCAGGATCCCCAGGGCGAGCGCTGAGAAGATGACCTCGGAGATCGGGGGGATGAAGAGCCCGATCCCCTCGGGGACCTCGCTCTCCTCCGCCGCCAGGACGATGGTGGACAGCATCAGAACATCAGGCCGGCAACCAGGCCGATGAGGCCGAGGGCCTCGACCAGGGCCATGCCGATGAACATGTTGATGCGGAGCGCGCCCGCGACCTCGGGCTGGCGGGCGGTGGCCTCCTGCGTCTTGCCGACGAGCATGCCGATGCCGATGCCGGGGCCGAGCGTGGCGAGGCCGTACCCGATGGTGGCGATGTTGCCGACGATGGTGTCCACGTCAGGCCTTTCCTTTCGTCGTCGTCCCGGACGGGCGTCCGGGAGCGGTGCTGTGCGGTCGTGCGACCCGAGCCCGTGGGGGCGCGGAAGACTCAGTGCGCCTCCACCGAGAGGCTGATGTAGACGGCGGTGAGCAGGGTGAAGATGTACGCCTGCAGGACCGCCACGAAGATCTCGAACACGGTGAAGGCGAAGCCGGCCGCGAACGTCAGCGTGCCGACGACCTTCAGGGCGCCGCTCGCCTCGAGGAAGAGCCAGCTGGTCATCGAGAAGAAGAGGACCAGCAGCAGGTGCCCGGCGAGCATGTTCGCCATGAGACGGATGGTCAGCGTCGCCGGCCGCAGGATGAAGGTCGAGACCAGCTCGATCGGGGCCAGGATGATGTACACCGGCCAGGGCACCCCGGCGGGGAACAGGCTCGTCTTCACGTAGCCGAAGACCCCGTGCGCGCGGATACCCGCGACGACGAACGCGATCCACGCCACGACGGCCAGGAGCAGCGGCACCGTGACGGTGCTGGTCGAGGCGATGTTGAGCAGGGGCACGATGCCCGTGATGTTCATCGCCAGGATCGCGAAGAACATCGTCGTCAGCAGCGGCACGTACGGGCGGGCCCGCCGCTCGCCGAGCACCTCCTCCGCGATGTTCACGCGGACGAAGTCGAGGGCCATCTCGGCCAGGTTCTGCCCCCGCCCGGGCACGAGCGCGGCGCGGCGCGCAGCGGCCCAGAAGACGAGCGAGATGACGACGGCGGACAGGATCCGCACGAGCGTGATGCGGTTGAACTCGAACGGCGTGCCCTCGAAGCCGATCGCCGGCGGGAAGAACTCGGCGATGGAGGGGATGTGAGGCCCGCCCTCGTCACCGGAGGCGGCGAGCAGCGCGATCGTCGCAGCGGTGGACAGGGTGCACTCCCGAGGCTCGTGGTTGGGGCGGTCGGTGCCCGGGCACGCCGCCGTACCAGTCGTTGCTGGATCGTGGGAATCCTAGCCCATCGCGGGCCTGTTCCTGTGCGGCCGCCCGCCCTGCGCCCTCATGGCCACAGGACCGTTCCAGGACCTTCGTCCTAGGCCTCGGGCGGGGTGGCCGGCGGGCGCATGCTGGGGTCCACGTGGGGTACCCGGCCGGTCAGGGCGGCCCGCATCTGGATCACCACGGCGGCCAGCAGACCCACCACCACCGTGCCGCCGAACACGGGCATGTGCACGCCTCCCGTGGCCCGCAGGCCGAGCACGGCGCCGATGAGCACGAGCGCCGCGAGGAGCCACGAACCGACCGCGCCGCCGAGGGCAGCGGTCAGCGATGCTCGCGACGTCGCGAGCATCGTCACCGGTGTGGCAGCCGCCACCAGCCCGCCGACGACGCCGCCCAGCAGGCCGCCCCAGAGGCCGGGCAGACCGGCGACGAACCAGCCGACGGCGCCACCGACGACGATCAGGACCACCGCCAGCACGACCACGCCGCGCACCGCCCGGCGGAACACGCGTCCCAGCTCGGCCTGGACCTCGGCCCCGGGCACCGGTCCCGGTGTCGTCGCGTCGCTCATCCGACCCCTACCTCCAGCCGGCCGCGCACCGGGCCGTCGTCGTCGTGTCCACCGTCGTCCCCGCCGTCGGGCCCGCCGTCGTTCCCAGGGCGGCCGCCCGCACCACCCGCGCCGCCGGGCGGCCCCTGGGCGCGGCGTCCGCGCAGCGGCCCGAGGGTGAGCCCCAGCGCGACCACCATGCCGACGCCCACCGCCCACAGCACCTGCGTCGTGGTCCAGCGCACCAGCGCGGCGCCGCCGAAGGCGAAGAGCGCCGTCCACAGGTACATGATCAGCACCGCACGCCGGTGCGAGTGCCCCAGCTGCAGCAGCCGGTGGTGCAGGTGCCGGCGGTCCGGGTGGAAGGGCGACTTGCCGGCCCCGACGCGGCGGACGACGGCCAGCCCCATGTCCACCAGCGGCAGCAGCAGGACGGCGACCGGCAGCAGCAGCGGAAGGAAGGCCGGGAACTGCTGGCGCGTGGTCACCGCGGCGGCGTCGACCTGCCCGGTCACGTGGATGCCCGCGGCCGCGATCGTCAGCCCGATGAGCATCGACCCCGAGTCGCCCATGAAGATGCGCGCGGGGTGGAAGTTGTGCGGCAGGAAGCCGATGCACGCCCCGACCAGGACCGCGACCATCATCGTGGCGAGGTTGGCGTAGCTCTCCGCGCCCGTGTCGGCGGTGAGCAGGTACGTGTAGATGAAGAACGCGGTGCCGCCGATGGCGATCAGGCCGGCGGCGAGCCCGTCGAGGCCGTCGACGAAGTTCACCGCGTTCATCGCCACGACGACGATGAGCACCGTCACGACCAGCGACATCCGCGAGGAGGGGATGGTCTGGCCCCAGATGGGCAGGGCGTACAGCTGGACCTGGCCCAGCCACACCATGACGCCGGCGGCGAGCAGCTGACCCGTGAGCTTGGTGACCCAGTCCAGCTCCCAGATGTCGTCCGCGGCACCCAGGAGGCACACCATCGCGGCGCCGGCCAGGATGGCCCACGCCGTCGACGTCCGGAACTCCCCCGCGAGGAACGGCATGCGCGAGGCGAAGGCGATCGCCACGGCCATCCCCAGCAGCATCGCCACGCCGCCCATCCGCGGGATCGGCGTCACGTGCACGTCCCGGTCGCGCACAGCGGTGATCGCACCGGTGCGCAGGGCCAGCCACCGCGCGAGCGGCGTCGTCAGGTAGGTGACGGCGGCCGCGACGAGGGCCAGCAGCACGTAGATCCTCACCCGGCGCTGCCCTCCGGGCCCTCGACGGCGGCCACGGCGGAGAGCTCCGCGACGCCGAGCGCGCCCAGGCGGACCACGCGCAGCCGCGGCGTGGTCGCGTCGACGATGGTCGAGGCCACTCCCCCGGGCGCGACACCACCGTCGAGGTAGACGGCGACGGCGTCGCCGAGCTGGTCACGCGCCTCGCCCGCCGTGAGCGCGGCCGGCGAGCCGGTGCGGTTCGCGCTCGAGACCGCGAGCGGTCCGGTCCGGCGCAGCAGCGCCAGCGCCGCGGGATGGTCGGGCATCCGCACGGCGACGGTGCCGCGCGTCTCGCCGAGGTCCCACGCGAGCGAGGGCTGCGCCCGGCAGATGACGGTCAGCGCGCCCGGCCAGAAGGCCTCCATCAGGCGGCGAGCGGCGTCGGGGACGTCGTCGCAGAGACCGTCGACGGTGCGCACGTCGGGCACGAGGACCGGCGGCGGCATCTGGCGGCCCCGGCCCTTCGCGGCCAGCAGCGCCGCCACGGCGGCCGGTGAGAAGGCGTCGGCGCCGATGCCGTAGACGGTGTCGGTGGGGAGGACCACGAGTCCCCCGCGACCGAGGGCGTGCACCGCCTCGTCGATCGCCGGGCCCCAGGTGGCCGGGTCCGTGCAGTCCATCACGGAGCCCGAGTCTGTCATGTCCCGTCGGCGCCGTGGTCACCCACCCGCCGCGCCACCACCATCCGGTCCCGGCCGGTCAGGTCCGACACCGTGCTGACCTGCTCGAACGCGCCCAGGCGTGCGACGGCGTCGCGCATCCCCGCGCCCTGCACGTCGGCGTGCTCGACCACCAGCAGCCCACCTGCCCGCAGCAGCGCGGCCGCCCGCGCGACGACGCCGCGGGGCACCTCGAGCCCGTCAGGCCCGCCCCCGTAGAGGGCGAGCGCGGGGTCGTGGTCGCGCACCTCCGGGTCCAGCGGGACGGCGTCCGGCGGGATGTACGGCGGGTTCGACACGACGACGTCCACGATGCCGTCGAGGTCCGCGAGCACCCGGGGGTCGGTCGCGTCGCCGTGGACCACCGGCACGGCGGCCCCGCAGGCCCGGGCGTTCTCGCGCGTGAGCGCGACCGCCTCCGCCGACGCGTCGACGGCCGTCACCACCGCCCCGGGGACCTCCGTCGCCACGGCCAGCGCGATGGCCCCGGTACCGCAGCACAGGTCGACGACGACGGGGGTCCGTCCCGCGGCCGTCAGCCGCCGGGCCTCGTCGACGGCGAGCTGCGCGACGGTCTCCGTCTCCGGGCGCGGGACGAAGACGCCGGGGCGCACGGCGAGCGTCAGGTAGCGGAACGGCGCCGAGCCGACGATGTGCTGGAGCGGCTCCCGCGCGCACCGGCGCTCGACGAGTGCCGCGAACACCGGGAAGAACGACGCCGGCGGGGTCGGCGCGAGGGCGGGCTCGACCCGCTCGACCCCGAGCACGTGGGCGGCCAGCGCCCGCGCGTCGTGCTCGGCGGAGGGGACGCCCGCGGCGGCCAGCAGCCGCGCG
>AXCX01000005.1 GCA_000767215.1 Actinotalea fermentans ATCC 43279 = JCM 9966 = DSM 3133 | reverse complement strand
CCGGCGGCGCGGTGTGCGCCGCGTGCCGGCCGCCCGGCGCCGCCGCACCGGCGCCGGAGACGTTCGCGCTGCTCGCGGCCCTCCTGTCCGGCGACTGGGCCAATGCAGACGACAGCAACGACCGGCATCGCCGGGAAGGGAGCGGGCTGGTGGCGGCCTTCCTGCAGTTCCACCTCGAGCGCGGGCTGCGCTCCCTGCCGATGGTGGAGCGCGCCTGATGGCGGCCGAGCGGCGTCGCGCGGTCACCGCGAGCCCGCACGTCGTGGTCCCGCCGCCGCCGCACCCGTCGGGCGCGCGCCCGCCCGACATCCCGCGCGAGTTCGTCCCCCGGCACGTGGCGATCGTCATGGACGGCAACGGCCGCTGGGCCAACGAGCGAGGACTGCCGCGCACCGCGGGGCACGCGGCGGGCGAGGCGGCACTGCTCGACGTCGTCGCGGGCGCCATCGAGATCGGCGTGACCCACGTGTCCGCCTACGCGTTCTCGACCGAGAACTGGAAGCGCTCGCCGGACGAGGTCCGCTTCCTCATGGGCTTCAACCGCGACGTGCTCCGGCGTCGGCGCGACACCATGCACGACTGGGGGGTCCGGGTGCGGTGGGCCGGTCGGCGCCCACGGCTGTGGCGCTCGGTGATCACCGAGCTCGAGACGGCCGAGGAGCTCACCCGCCAGAACACGGTCTGCACGCTCACGATGTGCGTGAACTACGGCGGCCGGGCTGAGGTCGCGGACGCTGCTCGGGCGATCGCGCGCGAGGTCGCCGCGGGTCGTCTGGACCCCGAGCGGGTCGACGAGCGGACGGTCGCCCGGCACCTCGACGAGCCGGACCTGCCCGACGTCGACCTGTTCCTGCGCACCTCGGGCGAGCAGCGGACGAGCAACTTCATGATCTGGCAGGCCGCGTACGCCGAGCTGGTCTTCCTGGACGAGTACTGGCCCGACGTCGACCGCAGGCACCTGTGGCGCGCCGTCGAGACGTACGCGCGCCGCGACCGGCGTTACGGCGGGGCGGTCGACAAGGCCGCCGGCTCGTGACCCGCGTGGAGCGTCAGGAGGCACCGGGCGTCGGACCGGCCCACTAGCGTCATGACCATGATGCGCATCGAGATGGTGACGATCGACTGCCGCGACCCCCGGGCGCTCGGTGAGTGGTGGGCGCGGCAGGTGGGCGGTCGCGTCGTGGAGGGGTTCGAGGGCGACGAGTACCTCATCGTCGCGGCGGAGCACGGGCCGCGGCTGGGCTTCCAGCGGGTCGGCGAGCCGACGCCGGGGAAGAACCGCGTCCATCTCGACCTGACGGCTCCCGACCGCGAGCTCGAGGTCGAGCGCCTGCTCGCCGAGGGGGCGCTCGAGGTCGCGCGGCACGAGGAGTCGGGCTTCGCGTGGGTCGTCCTGTCGGACCCGGAGGGCAACCAGTTCTGCGTCTCGCAGGCCCACTGAGCCGCGGGCGGGACCGCAGGCGGCGGTGACCTGCCGCGCGCCGTGAGGAGCTACCGGATCGCCACGCGGTCGCCGCGCCGGACGACGCCCGGGACGACGACGTCCGCCATCAGGCCGAGCCGCGCGCCCCGATCCCCGAGCGACCGCAGCACCCGCGCGTCGTCGACGATGCCCGGCTGCGCGGCGTTGACCATGACGCAGCGCGTCATCGGTGCCGTGAGGCGCAGGACCACCTCGCCGACCGTGAGGGTCAGGCCCAGCCAGTCGTCCTCCGGCCACGGTGTCGGGCTGCCCGGCGTCTCGTCGAGGTCGAGCAGGAGGTTGGCGCGGAAGCGGCGGGGGTCGAGCGGCGCCCCGACGCGCTCGGCGAGCGCCCGTACGGACGCGGTGGTGAGCACGTGGACCGGGGCGTCGTCGTGGTGGGGAACCGTCCCTTCGGGCGCGAGCCGCAGGGGCTCGCCGCACGACGCGCTGAGCGCCGCGGCGGCCTCGGGGGTGTCCGCGCGCCACGAGCGGCCGTCGGGTCCGGTCACGACGGGCGCGTCGTCGGCCATCGCCGCCGTCCACTGCAGCAGTCCGTCGACGGGACGGAAGCGGCGGGTGCGCTTGCCGGAGCCGATGAAGCCGTCGACGGTGTAGGCAGCCCACGCCCGGTCGTGCTCGAGCCCGCGCGCGTCGACACGGGCCTCGGCGAGCTCCTCGCCCCCCAGGGACTTCACCGGGTAGCGCGCGAGCGTGATCAGGCGTCCGGTCGTCATCGGGGCAGCTCCGGGCGTCCGTCCGCCTGGTCCGCGAGCATGGTCACGGCGTCCGCCTGCTCGCGGCGGCGCCGGATGCGGCCGGCGATCACGGCGACCACGAGCCCGGCGGCGAGGAGGACGGACGCGAGCAGCCAGGGCGAGCGTTCGGAGAGCTCGCGGGCGCCGGCCAGGGCCGCCAGTCCACCGCCGCCCCACAGGGCGGCCCAGACGAGGCAGCCCGGCAGCGACCAGAGCGTGAAGCGGAGCCACCCGACGCGCAGCAGGCCGACGGCGAGGAACACGGCGGACTGGAACCCGACGGTCAGGAAGGCCGCCGGGACGATCGGCATGCCCCAGCGCTCGACCGTGCGGGTCGCCCGGCGCACCCGCGGCGACTCGGCGCGCGCACGCCACCGCGAGTGCTCGGCGCCCGCGGTGACGCCTCGACCGAGCCAGAAGATGGCCTGGGACCGCGCGACCGCCCCGAAGAGGAAGAAGAGGTAGACCGCCAGCAGCGGCCAGCCCGACATCCAGTCCGGCATCAGGCGTCTCCCGCCTCCGCCGCGCAGGAGGCGCAGATCCCCGAGAGCTCCATCGTGTGCACGATGTCCGAGAACCCGTGGGCCGCACCGACGGCCTCCGCCCAGGCCTCGACGCCCGGACCGTCGATCTCCTCGGCCGTGCCGCAGCGTCGGCACACGAGATGGTGGTGGTGCTCGCGCCGCGAGCACCGGCGGTAGAGGGCCTCGCCGTCCTCCGCGCGCAGCACGTCGACCTCGCCCGCGTCGGCGAGCGTCTGGAGCGTCCGGTAGACGGTCGCCAGCCCGATCTCGTTGCCGCGCCCGCGCAGGAGCTCGTGGAGCTGCTGCGCGCTCCGGAAGTCGTCGACGTCGGCGAGCAGCTCGGCGACGGCCGAGCGCTGCCGCGTCATCCGCTGGATCATGGCGCCTCCACCACGACGTCGTCCGGGAGCTCCGGGTGCGGGTCGTGGGTGCCGCCTCGCCGCGCACTGGCGACGAGCGGCCGCGCGGCCGCGGCGAGCGCGTACAGGCCGATGGCGAGCACGACGATCGTGGCGCCCGGCGAGGCGTCGTGGAAGTAGGTGATGGTCAGGCCCGCCAGGCACACGACCACGCCGACGGTCATGGCGACCGCCATCGTCCGCCGGAACGAGGAGGTGACCATCTGGGCGACCGCCACCGGGACGATCATGAGGGCGCTGACCAGGAGCACCCCGACCACCCGCATCGCGACGGTGACCGTGAGGGCGGCGACGACGGCGATGACGACGTTCAGCGCGCCCACGGGCAGGCCGGCCGCACGCGCGAACTCCTCGTCGTGGCAGACGGCGAACAGCGCGGTGCGCAGCCCGAGCCCGACGGCCAGCACGAGCACCGAGAGCGCCACGGTGACCACGAGGTCCTGCGTCGACACCGTCGAGATCGAGCCGAAGAGGTAGCCGACCAGGTTCGCGTTGCTGCCGCCCGCGAGCGAGATGATCAGGACGCCGCCGGCGATGCCGCCGTAGAACAGCAGGGCCAGCGCCACGTCGCCGCTGGTGCGGCCCTTGGCGCGGACCACCTCGATGGCGACGGCGCCGAGGATCGCCGCCACGACGGCGCCGGGGATCGCCAGCGTGTCCTGCGGGACGAGCCCGGCCGCATTGCCGACGAGCCAGCCGAGGGCGACGCCCGTCAGCGCGACGTGCCCGATGCCGTCGCCGAGCAGCGACAGCCTGCGCTGGACCAGGTAGGTGCCGATGACCGGTGCGGCCAGCCCGACGAGCAGAGCGACCAGGAGTGCGCGCTGCATGAGGGGATCGGTGAGCATCTCGATCATGGCTGCCACCTCACGGTCGGGGTCACGCCGGACTCGTCGTGCACCGGGTCGACGTCGCCGTCGTGCGGGTGGATGTGCTCGTGCCCCGCGGCGGCGTGGTCGGGCGCGGGGCGTGGCGGGGCGCCGTCGTGGACCACCGCGCCGTGCCGCAGCACGACGGCCCGCTGGATCAGCGGGGCGAGGGCGCCGAGCTCGTGCAGGACGACGAGCACCGTCGTCCCGGCCGCGGCCAGCTCAGCGAGGGCACGGGCGAAGGTCTGCTGGCTCGGCACGTCGACGCCGGCCACCGGCTCGTCGAGGAGCAGGAGCCGCGGCTGGCGCACGAGCGCGCGCGCGATGAGCACGCGTTGCTGCTGCCCTCCTGAGAGCGTGCGGACGGCGGTGTCGGCCTCGGCGCCCAGGCCCACGGCGGCCAGCGCGGCGCACGCCCGCTCGCGACCGTCGCGCGGTGGGCGCAGCCGCCGTCCGTGCAGCGTGCCGGACAGCACGACCTCGCAGGCCGTCGCCGGCACGCCGCTCGTCGCGCTCACGCGCTGCGGGACGTAGCCGACGTCTCCCCAGGGGACCTGCCTCCCGAGCGTCGCGCCCAGGAGCCGGACGGAGCCCGCCGCGAGCGGGACGACGCCGACCAGGGAGCGGACGAGGGTGGACTTGCCCGAGCCGTTGGCGCCGAGCAGCGCGACGACCTCGCCCTCGCCGACGGCGAGGTCCACGCTGCGCACGATCGGTGCGCCACCGAGCTCGACGACGACGCCGCGGGCGTCGATGGCCTCGCTCATGCGCAGCCCAGGCCGGTGCGCAGGGCGTCGAGGTTGGTGGCCATGACCTCACGGTAGTCGGGCGCGTCCGGGTCGTGGCTGTCGAGGGGGTCGAGCTGGAGCACGTCGACGCCGAGGTCCTCGGCCAGGGTCGCCGCCACGGCGGGATCGGCGAGGGGCTCGGTGAAGACGGCCGTCACGCCGAGATCGGCGATGGTCTCGCGCACGGCACGGATGCGCGCAGGCGAGGGCTCGCCCTCGGGGTCGATGCCGGACACGCTCACCTGGCGCAGACCGTAGCGCTCGGTGAGGTAGCCGAAAGCGGCGTGCGACGTGACGACGACGTCGCTGTCGCAGGTCGTCAGGGCGGCCGCGTACTCGTCGTCGAGGGCAGCCAGCTCGTCGGCGAGGACGCCTGCGTTGGCGCGGTACGTCTGCGCGTGGTCCGGGTCGACGCGGGCGAGGTCGTCGGCGATCGCGCGCGCCGCGGCCGCCAGGCGCTCGGTGTCCAGCCAGAAGTGCGGGTCGAGGCCACCGTGCTCGTCGTCCGCGTGCTCGTCGGCGGCCCCCGCCGGCAGTGGCTGGAGGTCGGCCACCGTGGCGACGTCGAGCGCGTGGTCGGGTGCCCGCTCGCTCACCGCCTCGTCGACGGCCGCCTGGAAGCCGCCGAGGTACACGACGAGGTCGGCGTCGCCGACGTCGCGGAGCTGGCGCGGGGAGAGCTCGACCGAGTGGGGGTCGGTCCCGGCGGGCGTCGCCGTCGAGACGGAGACGAGGTCGCCGCCGACCCGCTCGGCCGCGTAGGCGAGGGGGTAGATCGACGCGAGCACCTGGATGCCGTCGTCGGAACCGGCCGACGACGCGCCGCACCCGGCGAGGGTCAGCGCGGAGGCGGCGAGCAGGGCGGGGAGGGCAGCACGTCGTCTGAACATGAGGATCATTCTCATTAAGGGGCGGAGTGCCTGTCAAACCGGTGGCCGCGGACACCGGTAGCCTTGGCGCTCGGCACCCAGGCGTGCAGCGCCGAAGCCGAGCACCCGTCCCCACCAGCCGCCGCGCGAGCCACGTGCGGCACGCAAGGAGCACCCGTGGCAGAGTCCCGCCTCGACAAGGTCATCAGCCTGGCCAAGCGCCGCGGCTTCGTCTTCCCGTCGGGGGAGATCTACGGCGGCACGCGGTCGGCGTGGGACTACGGGCCCCTCGGCGTCGAGCTGAAGGAGAACATCAAGCGCCAGTGGTGGCGCGCGATGGTGACGAGCCGCGACGACATCGTCGGCCTGGACTCCTCCGTGATCCTGCCCAAGCAGGTGTGGGTCGCCTCCGGGCACCTCGCCGTGTTCTCCGACCCGCTGACCGAGTGTCTCTCGTGCCACAAGCGGTTCCGCGAGGACCAGATGATCGAGGAGTTCACCGAGCGCAAGGGCCGCGAGCCCGAGGGCGGCCTCGCCGAGGTCGCGTGCCCGAACTGCGGCACCCGCGGCAAGTGGACCGAGCCCCGCGACTTCAACATGATGCTCAAGACCTACCTCGGCCCCGTCGAGGACGAGTCCGGCCTGCACTACCTGCGGCCGGAGACCGCGCAGGGCATCTTCGTGAACTTCGCCAACGTCATGGCGAGCGCCCGCAAGAAGCCGCCGTTCGGCATCGGGCAGATCGGCAAGTCGTTCCGCAACGAGATCACGCCGGGCAACTTCATCTTCCGCACGCGCGAGTTCGAGCAGATGGAGATGGAGTTCTTCGTCGAGCCCGGGACCGACGAGCAGTGGCACCAGTACTGGATCGACTACCGCACCGACTGGTACGTGGACCTCGGCATCGGGCGCGACAACCTGCGCCACTACGAGCACCCGAAGGAGAAGCTGTCCCACTACTCGACGCGCACCGTCGACATCGAGTACCGGTTCGGCTTCACCGGCAGCGAGTGGGGCGAGCTCGAGGGCATCGCGAACCGCACCGACTTCGACCTCAAGACCCACAGCGAGCACTCCGGCCAGGACCTGTCGTACTTCGACCAGGCCAAGGGTGAGCGCTGGGTGCCGTACGTCATCGAGCCCGCAGCCGGCCTGACGCGGTCGCTCATGGCGTTCCTCATCGAGGCGTACGCCGAGGACGAGGCGCCCAACGCCAAGGGCGGCGTCGACACCCGCACCGTGCTGCGGCTCGACCACCGGCTGGCCCCGACCAAGGCCGCCGTCCTCCCGCTGTCGCGCCACGAGGACCTCTCGCCGGCCGCGCGCGACCTCGCCGCCGAGCTGCGCAAGTCCTGGAACGTGGACTTCGACGACGCCGGCGCCATCGGCCGCCGCTACCGCCGTCAGGACGAGGTCGGCACCCCGTACTGCATCACGGTGGACTTCGACACCCTCGAGGACCAGGCGGTCACGATCCGCCAGCGCGACTCGATGGCGCAGGAGCGCGTGGCGATCGCGCAGGTGCGCAGCTGGCTGGCGGAGCGCCTCGTCGGCTGCTGACGGCGCCCCCGCGGCAGGGATCGCCTCAGGGGAGGAGCACCCAGCCCGACGTGGACAGGCCACGCCCGTCGCGGTACTCGACACCGAGCGTGGGCAGGGGATCGGCACCGGCGACGTCGATGGCAGCGACGTACACCTGACGGCCGGGCAGCTGACTCATGGTGAACGTGCCGAGCGGGACCCGCGTGTCGCCGACCCGCGCGACGACTGTCGTCGCGTCGGACGGCACGACGCCGACGAGGTAGGCGACGCCGTCGACGATCGCGCCGTCGGAGACGTCGTCGAGCGCAGAGGTCGATGACGTCTCCGCCGGCCACCTGAGCGTCGCCAACGGTGCACCGGTCAGGTCGCCCCACGGGTGCAGGTCAGCCGCTGCGGTGGCAGGGTCGGTGAACGCCTCGGTCCCGCGCGGGATCAGCACGACCCCGCGCTCACCGCCGGGCATGCCGGGGCCGCCGAGCTCGATCGCCGGGCCGAGGTCCGTGTCCACCTCCCCGACGGACGTGGGAGACCACACCGCCGACGTCGCAGTGTTCTCCAGGGCGACCTCGATCGGGCGGCTGTCGGCATCCGTACCAAGGCGGACCGCGACCGTCGGCCACGTGGAACTCCCTGCTCGGCCGGAGATGCTCAGGACGAGGACCCGGCCATCCACGCCAGGAACACGGAAGGTCGGCAGGCTCCGGGCCGGTGTGCCGTCCAGGACGAGTTCCGGCGTCTCGCCCGTCCGGACCACGCCCAGCAGGGTGGCGTTCGTGCCGCTGCTGAAGGTGCCGCCGACGGGCGGTTCGCTGAACCCCATGCCCGCGCCCACCTGCCCGACGGAGCCGGTCGACGGGTCGAAAGGTCGCAGCCCCAGCCATCCGGGTTCGGCGTCGAGCACGACTCGACTCCCCTCCGGACGTGCGGCGTCCCGCGGGAGGCCGAGGTCGTACATCATGCCTTCGCTGGTCTCCGTCGCGACGGCCGCCACGGCGGCTGTGACTGTGAGGTCACCCACGACGATCTGCTCGGGACCGGCCGGTCCGTCGCGGTCGGCGGTCAGGCCCTGGGCGACCACGACGGCGACCAGGGCGAGCGTGGCACCCAGCCCGCCCGCGGCCCGGGCGGCCGTCCGGCGCCGGCGGTACCGCCGCCCCCCGGCGACCAGCGCCGCCGGGTCGAGCGACATCGTGGGCAGGGCGCGGTCGACCTGCTCGGCGAGGGAGCGGACGAGTTCGTCGTCGGTCAGGGTCATGAGTCGCTCCCGCTGGTGGTCACGGCGAGCGCGTCGCGCAGCTGCGCGAGGGCCCGTGAGGAGGTGGACTTCACGGTGCCGACGCTCACGCCGAGGTGGTCGGCGACCTCGGCCTCCGGGAGCCCCACGAGGTGCCGGAGCACGACGACGCGGCGCTGCTTGGGGGTGAGTGCCGCGAGGGCGCGGACGAGGCGGTCGCGGTCGGCGTGGTCGTCGGCTGCGTCCCGCGCGGGCGGCGTGCCCAGGCCTGCGGCCTCGTCGGGTACGCGGTCGACCAGCACCTCGCGGCGCCGGCGTCGCCAGCTGTCCGTGCGCAGGTTCACCAGGACGCGGCGGGTGTAGGCGAGCGGGTCGCCCGAACCGGCCCGCGCCCATGCGGCGTACGTGCGCACGAGCGCCTGCTGCGTCAGCTCCTCCGCCCGGTGCGCGTCGCCGACCAGCAGCCAGGCCGTCCGCAGGAGATCGGCCTGGTGGGCGGCGACGAACGCCGTGAAGTCGTCGTCGGCGGTGCGTCGCAGGCCGACCAGATGCACCGCGGCGACGTCGGGATCCGCCGTGCCGGTCGCCCCGGGTGGTGGTCGCAGCTCCTCGCTCGCCATCGTGCTCACACCCTAGAGAACGCAGCACCGGGGGCGGAGGTTGTCGCCGGGTGCGCACCGCCTCGGGCCGATCGGCCCTGACAGCGCGGCCCGACGCGCGGTTCACTGGTGCGCGTGAACAGCGCCGCCGTCGTCCGTCGGACCCTTCTCGCCGCCGTCGCGGCCGCCGGTGCGGTCGCCGCCTACCGCCAGGGGCGACGCGCGCAGCTCGCCTTCGGGGCGACCCCGGAGGAGGAGGCCGCCGACCTGCCGGGCGACGACCTGGTCCCCGCCGCGGACCTCGTCGCCACGCGCGCGATCACCATCCGCGCGTCGGCCGCCGACGTCTGGCCCTGGCTCGTCCAGATGGGCCAGGGGCGCGGCGGCTTCTACTCCTACGACCGGCTCGAGAACCTCGCGGGCTGCGACATCACGAGCGCGGACGCCGTCGTGCCGGAGTGGCAGGGCGTCGAGGTCGGCGACGAGGTGCACCTGCACCCGGAGTTCGCGCTGCCCGTGGCCGTCGTGCGCCCGCTGGAGGCCCTGGTGCTGCACGGCGCGGGCCCGGTGGACGACGAGGGTCCGGTCCCGTTCGACTTCACCTGGGCCTTCGTCCTGCGCCCGGCCGCCGACGGCCGCACGCGGCTCGTGGTCCGTGAGCGGTACGGCTACCGGACCGGCTGGGCCGGTCGCATGGTCGAGCCGGTGTCGTGGGTGAGCTTCGTCATGACCGAGCGCATGCTGCGCGGCATCCGCGACCGCGCCGAGCGCTCGGCGGCCCGCTCGTCCGCGCCGAAGCCGGACGAGGACGCCTGAGCCAGACCCTCGCTCGGGTGCGGCTCAGGCGGGCTGCACGGACGACGACGCCACGACCCAGTCGACGACGTCGTGGGCCGTCCAGCCGCCCGGGTGCGCCTCGAGGAGCCGACGCGCACCGTCGAGGTCCGTGCCGAGCGTGACGAGCGGCAGCTCGACGGCGTCGCCGCGCACCTGCCCCAGACCGACGGCCGCCAGCAGCGAGTTGCACAGGCAGCCGCGGCCGGCGGCCGCCTCGGCCGTACCGCCCTTGCGGACGTACACGTCGACCGGCTCGGCAGGGCACTGGTAGCCCACGGTGCCGGTCGGCCGGACGTACGGCCGGCGCAGGTAGCCGAGGTCGCACGGCGGGCGGACCCGGGCCTCCGCGAGCGCCTTGTCCGCGAGCGTGCCCGGCAGCTGGGCGACCTTGAACGGGAAGCCCGTCGGGGACACCAGCGGGTCGGTGCGCACCTCGAGAGTGCCCGCGCGCAGCTGCTCGAGGGCCTGGGCGCGCAGGGCCGGCGTGAAGCCGGACTCGGCGGCGAGGGCGAACGCGGTGCCGACCTGGACGCCGGTCGCACCGGCCGCCAGCGCACGCGCGAGGCCCTCGGGCGTGCCGTACCCGCCGGCCAGCCAGAAGGGCAGCTCCGTGGCAGCGACGCGGTCGAGGTCGGCCTCGTCCCGGGGCCCGAACACCGGCTGACCCAGGTCGTCGAGCACCGGGCGGCCGCGCGCAGGCGCGTTGTGCCCGCCGGCGGTCGGGCCCTCGACGACGAACCCGTCCGGTCGCGTGCGGTCGTCCTTCGCGAGGTGGGTGGCCAGGATGTCCGCGGAGACGATCGCCACGAAGGCGGGCCGGCGGAGGGCGGGCGGAGCGCCGTCGAACAGGTCGGCGGCATCGAGCACCACGCGGTGCGTGCCCTCCGCGGCGCCCAGCACGTCGACGGGCACCTCGCCGCGGTGGTGGGCGGCGAGCTCGTCGAGCAGGTGCGGGATCTCCCGTGGGATGCCCGCCCCCATGAGCACGACGTCGACGCCGGCGAGCATCGCGCCGTACAGGATCGCGGGCGTCGACATCTGGATCTTCTCGAGCAGGTTGATGCCCACCATGCCGTCGTGGCCCGCCTTGGCGAGGTGGACCTCGACGAACCCTGCTGCGACCGCGAGCCGCTGGGCGTCCGCGCCGGCCTGGAGCGAGGCCTTCGGCGCCTTGCCGTAGGGCTCGGCGGGCGCGCGCCCGTCGATCGCGAGGTACGTGTCAAGGATCTGGGCCGCGACGCCCCGGTAGGGGAAGTCCGCGAGCGCGCGGCGGACCGCGCGGCCCGGGTCGCCGTCCTGCAGCCGCCGGACCAGGACCAGGTCGAGGGCCGTGCCCGACACGACGCCGAGCTGGCCGGCGCGGGCGACCTCACCGGCCAGTCGCCAGGAGGAGACGGCGACGCCCATCCCGCCCTGGATCAGTCGGGGAAGGGGGCGGTCCGGCCAGCGGGATCCAGGTGCGGGAGTCGTCGGCATGGACGGGCCTCTCGTAGGTGACGGTTCCGTAGGTTACTTTGCCGTAGGTTGCGCGCCCGGGCCTGGGTCCTGAGTCGCAGACGCACGTCCTGCGTCGTGCGTATGGCCGTGGGAGTGTCCGTCGGAGTGGCCGTGCCCGTGCCCGGTGACCGCGCGCGCAGGCGCCGACGTCACGACGAGCGCCGCGATCGCGGTGGTCAGCGGGATCGCCAGCACGAGTCCGATGGAACCGACGAGCGTGCGCGTGATCTCCTCGGCGAACTCCCCGGAGCTGATCGTCTGCCACAAGGGCAGCTGGTAGACCTCGAGCAGCAGCAGCACGGGCAGCGCCGCCCCCGCGTAGGCGAACGCGATCGTGTAGACGGTCGAGGCGATGTGGTCGCGGCCGATGCGCATCCCGCGGGCCATGAGCGTCTGCCAGGACGCGGCCGGGTCCGACGCGCGCAGCTCCCAGACCGCGGACGCCTGGGTGATCGTGACGTCGTTGAGCACGCCGAGCCCGGCGAGCACCACGCCCGCCAGGAAGATGCCGCGCAGCCCGTCGCTGTTGAGGTGCCCGGTGAGCTGGGCGAGCCGGTAGGTGTCCTCGGTCTCGATCCCGGTGATGTGTGCCGCCCCGGCCGCCATGACGCCGAGCAGCGCCGTCACGGCCAGGCCGGCGAACGTCCCGAGCAGGGCGACGGAGGTCCGCAGGGAGAACCCGTGGGCGAGGTAGAGGACCGCGAACATGATGGCGGCCGAGCCCACCAGGCCGACCGCGAGGGGCTCGGCGCCCCGCAGCAGCGCCGGCAGCATGAACGCGCCGATGACGACGAAGGCCACGGCGAGCCCGACGAGCGCGCGCAGGCCGCGCATCCGCGCCACCCCGATCACCACGAGCGCGAACGTGGCCGTGAGCAGCAGCAGGGGGACGGTGCGCGCGAAGTCGTACCAGGCCCACACCTCGGGCTCGGTCTCCGTCTCGAGGTAGTGCACCAGGACGATGCGCGAGCCCACCGGGACGTCCCGCAGCCCGACCGTCGCCGGGGCCCAGATCTCGAGCTCACGCCCGTCGTCGTCGCCCCCCAGGACGACCACGTGCAGGCGCAGGCACGGGACGGTCGTCGGGATCTCCCCGCTGGGCAGCCGGTCCTCGTTGGTCCCGCCGCACTCCTGCGCGTCGACGCCGGTGATCCGCGCGGTCGGGTACTCGGCCGGCATGTCGACGATCCCGGTGCTGGGCGGCTCGCCGGTCGGCCACAGCACCACCATCCCGACGACGGTCGCGAGGGCGATCGGCAGGAGGATCGCGGCGATGATCCTGGTCATCCGGTCGAGGTGCGGCACGGGGTGATCCTGCCGTGTCGGCCTGCCCCGGCGCACGATGGGAGAATCCTCCGGTGACCGACGCACCCGCCGTGCTGCCGCCGCTGCGCATCGGCCCGCTCACCGTGGACACGCCGGTGGTGCTCGCCCCGATGGCCGGCGTGACGAACCGCGCCTTCCGGCGCCTGTGCCGCGAGCACGGCGCGGGCCTGTACGTGGCCGAGATGGTGACGTCGCGCGCGCTCGTGGAGCGCACGCCGGAGTCGCTGCGCATCATCCGGCACGACCCCGACGAGCGGCTGCGCTCGGTGCAGGTCTACGGCGTGGACCCGGCGACCGTGGGCGCGGCCGTGCGGATGCTGGCCGCCGAGGACCGGGCGGACCACGTGGACCTCAACTTCGGGTGCCCGGTGCCCAAGGTGACGCGCCGCGGCGGCGGCGCGGTGCTGCCCTGGAAGCGGGACCTGTTCTCCGCCATCGTGCACGCGGCCGTCGCGGCGGCGGAGCCCTACGGGGTCCCCGTGACGATCAAGATGCGCAAGGGCGTCGACGACGACCACCTGACCTACCTCGAGGCGGGCCGGGTCGCCGAGGACGCCGGCGTCGCGGCCGTCGCCCTCCACGCGCGCACGGCGGCCGACCACTACTCGGGCACCGCGGACTGGTCGGCCATCGCCCGCCTCAAGGAGGCGGTCACGTCCATCCCGGTGCTCGGCAACGGCGACATCTGGTCCGCCGAGGACGCGCTCGCGATGGTGCACCAGACCGGGTGCGACGGCGTCGTCGTCGGGCGCGGCTGCCAGGGGCGGCCGTGGCTGTTCGCCGACCTCGCGGCCGCGTTCCACGGGTCCGACGCGCGGGTGCGGCCCGGCCTGCGCGAGGTCGCCCACGCGATCCGCCGGCACGCCGAGCTCATGGTCGAGGAGTTCGACGACGAGCTGAAGGCCCTGCGTGAGATGCGCAAGCACATGGCCTGGTACCTCAAGGGGTACGTCGTGGGCGGGGAGCTGCGGCGCGAGCTCGGCCTGGTGGAGGACCTCGCGCACCTCGACAGGTTGCTCGGGCAGCTCGACCTCGACCAGCCCTACCCGGGCGAGGCCGCCGAGGGCCAGCGCGGACGCGCGGGGTCCCCGAAGCGACCGGTGGTGCCCGACGGCTGGCTCGACTCGCGCGAGCTCGACGACACCTTCCGCGCGGCCCTGGCCGAGGCCGAGCTGAGCGTCTCCGGCGGCTGACCTCGTCCGCGCGTCGTTCCGCGCGTCGTTCCGCGCCCCGGACGGCGGACGGGAGGCGCCGATCGCGGTTAGTGTCGCCACGTGCGCGGCGGCGAGGGCGACACCGTCCCGGTCGACCTGGTCGAGGTCGACAGCCCCGACGCGCTCCGGCCGCCGCTCCACGCGGTCGCCCCGGGCGACGACCCGTCGGGCGACCCGGGTAGCCCGGGCGGCTCCGGGGGCGACCCCACGCCCGAGGCGCGGGCGCACCGCCGTCGTCGGCGGGTGCTCCTCGCCGTGGGCGCCGGGGTGGTGCTGGCGCTCGCGGTCACCGGGGGAGTGCTGACCGCGCTCGACGAACGGCGCGCCGAGGCCCGCTGGGACGCCCTGGCCGAGCGAGGCATGCCGCTCGTGGACCTGAGCGCGCCGCTGGAGGAGGTCTGGCGCCTGCCGGGCGGCGGCTGGCCGATGGCCACGACGTCCGAGGTCATGGTCTTGCAGACCTGGGACCAGGTCGGTGGGGTGAACGTGTGGCGTGCCGTCGACACCGCCACCGGCGAGGTGGCGTGGGAGCGCACCGAGCCGGGCGACGGCTGGTGCAGCCAGTGGAACCCGCAGTGGTCGGACCTGACGTCGGAGGAGGCCATGGTCGCCTTCGCCTTCGCGGCGGCCGGCGGCGGGGTTCCGGACGCGAGCATGCTCATCTGCTCGTCGGGACCTGGGTTCGGCGGGGAGCTGCCCGCCGCCGGGGAGCAGTCGACGCTCACCGTGCTCGACGTGCGCAGCGGCGCGGAGCTCGCCAGCGTCGACCTCCCCGGGGCGCTCGTGACGTTCGACCCCGTCGAGGAGGATCTCGTCGCGGCCACGGTCACGCCCGAGGGCGCGATCCAGCTCACGCGGCGACCGCTCGCGGGAGGACCGCCCGTCTGGTCGACGACCACGGAGGTCATGGCGGTCGACGACGACGGCTACTACGCCGGGGCGTGGCCGTCGCTGTACGACGGCACGGTGCTCCTCCTGGCGCCCGGTGGCGGGCTGGTCGAGGCGATCGACATGGACACCGGCGAGCCGACGACGGCCGAGGTCGAGCTGCCGACGGCCAGCGGTGGATGGCAGGTCCTGCCGGACGGGACCCGCGTCGACATGAGCTACGGCGACATCCTGCAGGAGGACGGCGTGAGCTACGTCGTCGGTGACCCTTCGGTCACGGTGACGGGCCCCGACGGCACGGAGCGGTTCGAGGCGCCGGGCGGGTTGTGGTCACCCTGGTACACCGACGGCTCGCTGCCCGATCGCATCCTCGTCGGCAGCACCGGGGACAACGGGACGGGCGGCAGCCTCAGCGCGCTGGACGTGGTGACCGGTGACGAGCTCTGGACCGTGCCGATGCGGTGGTCCACCGCGCTGGTCCAGGTCGACGGTGTCGCGGTGGCCGGCTCCGGGTACGCGGCCGGCGTCGACCTGCGGACCGGCGAGGAGCTCTGGCAGCACCGCGCGACGCTGTCGGGCGCCGTCTCCCCGGTCACGGACGGGTCGCGCGTCGTCCTGCCGACGACGGACGGCGCCGTCACCAGCCTGGTCGCGCGGGAGATCCGTAGCGGGGCCGAGACCTGGCGCGTGCCGACCCTGTCCAACATCCAGCTGCTCAACGTGGTCGGTGACGGGGTGCTCGTGGGGAACGACACGGAGCTCGTCTACTACCGGTAGCCGGTCACGCGGGCGTGCCGCGGACTGAGACCGACCGTCGCGCTGACGCCGTCGCCGATCTACATTGGCTCATGCGGTCCGGTGCGGAGGACCCGCAGCGCGTCGACGTGGAGCTGGTCGAGGACCTCGATGGCCGACTGCTCCCGGGTGGTCGTCGCGCGCGCCGCTCGGCCGACGGACCGCCCGCCGACGACGGCGGCACCGCGGCTCCCGAGGTCGTCCGCGCCTCCCGGGGTCGGCTCTGGTCCGCCGTCGGCGCGCTCGCGGTGGTCGCGCTGGCGAGCTGGGGGCTCAACCAGGCGGAGGAGCGGCGCGACGAGAGCCGGCTGGCTGCGCTCGCCGGCCTGCCGGGCTACCTCGACCCGATCGCGCAGCCCATGGCCGTCGCGTGGCGCAGCGACGCCGGACGCCCCGTGGCGCGCACCTCCACCACGGTCCTGCTGGCCGGCGGCGACGGCGGGCCGGGCAGCGGCGCCGACGCCGGATCGCTCACCGCGGTCGACCTGGAGACGGGCGCCGTCCGGTGGCAGCGCACCGGCGAGGAGTGCCACCCGCTGAGCACGACACCGGAGGACCTGCCGGTCGTCGCCGTCGCGGTGTGCCTGCGGGTCGCGACGGCGTCCGACCCGGGCGGGGTGAGCGTCCTCGACGCGTCCTCGGGTACGGAGCTCCGGGCGCTGACGGGCGACGGCTGGGCCGCGGCCGACGTCGTGGACGGCCTGGTCGTGCTGACGGGGACGGCCGGGACGGCGGTCACGATCCGCGGCTGGGAGCCGCTCTCCGGCCTCGACGCCTTTGCGTTCAGCGCCGGCCCGGACGGACCGGCCGAGCTGAGCTCCGCGGCCGACTGGTCGCACGAGACCGGCGACGCCACCGTGACCTTCCGCTCCCGGGAGCGGCGGCTGACGTTCGACGCGGTCACGGGGCAGCGGGAGGCCTCCGCCGCGGCGGGAGCCGCGCCCGAGACCCTCGACCTGCCCGGCGGTCGGGAAGCCCGCTGGGGCCGCGACCACTTCGGGCGACCGAAGGACGTCGTCATCGTCGACCGCGAGGCCGGGGTGCGGTTCGAGGTGCCGGGGCTGCCGTGGCTGGCACCCGTGCGCGACGGGTCGGCGTCGGACGTCGTCGTCGTGCGGCGGACCTCGGACAAGCACCTCCTCGGCGTGGACGCCGGTTCGGGCCGGGTGCGCTGGGACCTGGCCAACGTGCCGTGGCTCGAGGCCTCGGTCCAGGCGGGCGGCGTCGTGATCGCCGTCTCGCCGTCGTCGGCGGTCGCGCTCGACGTCGGCACGGGTCTGCGCCTGTGGCAGCACGAGGTCGCGCGCGGGTCGCGGACGTGGGACGCCGTGACGGACGGTCGCGTCGTCCTGCTGCCGTCCGACGACGGCGACGGGGGCGTCAGCCTGGTGGCGCGCCGGTTGACCACGGGGGAGCAGGCGTGGGACGTGGCGCTGCCCGGCGAGGTCGTCTCCGTCGACGAGGTCGACGGACGGACGGTCCTCGTCCTCACCGATTCCGGGCTGGTCGCGCTGCGCTGACCCCCGGGCGGGGCCCGCTCGCTAGGGTCGACCCGTGAGTGGGGGCGGGGCGGCGGGCGACGCCGTGGAGGTCGAGCTCGACGAGGGCCCGGGCGACCGGCCCGCGAGCGGCACGGGCGAGCCCCGACGAGCGCGTCGCCGCCGGCTCTGGTTCGTCGCCGCGGGACTCGCGGTGGTCGCCGCCGTGGTCGTGACCTCGGCCGTCATGACGGCGGACGACCAGCGCCGGGAGCGAGACCGGCGCGAAGCCCTCGCGGGTGTCCAGGGTCTGCTGCCGCCGCTCGACGGGCCGCTCGAGGAGGCGTGGAGCGTCGACGGTGCCCAGGTGGACGCGGTCGGCCGCGAGGTCGTCGTGCTCCTCACGCCCCGCGACTGGCGCCTGACGGGCGTCGACCTGCGCACGGGCGAGCAGCTCTGGACGCGACCGACCGCCGACGACGAGACGTGCCGGACGCTGAGCGCCCAGAGCGCGCCGGGCCGCCCGGCGCTCGACGCTGCCCCGGTCGAGCTCGTCGCCTGCTACCGCTTCTTCGCCACCGTGGAGGGGAACCGCGTCGTCGTGGGCGAGCCGACGAGCGTCACCCTGCTGGACGCGACGACCGGCGCGGAGGTCGCGACGGTCCCCACGCCCGCCGACGTCCTGGGCGTCGAGCTGGCGGGGCCGGACGTCGTGGTCGCCTCGCTCGACCAGGAGGGCGCCGTCGTGGTGTCGCGGTGGGCCCTGCCCGGGGGCCCGGACGAGGTCGCCCGCGAGGTCTGGACGCAGCGTCTGCCCGAGCCGCTCGAGCGCATCGACCGGACCGGCTGGGTGTTCCACGTCGAGACGGACGTCCTCCGCGTGGGCACCGTCGGCTCCGTCCCCCTGGACCTCGCGACGGGCGAGCCGCAGCCCGAGGCGGCTCGCGACGGGGTGCTCTACACCATGGCCGCGACGCTGCCCGGTGGTGCCCGCGTCGAGTGGGACTTCGACGCCAGGGCCTTCGGGACCGGTGTCTCGCGCGTCGTCCCGGCCGACGGCGGCGGCGTCGTCGAGCTCGACGGCGTTCCATGGCTCCCCGCCGTGACGGACGGCTCAGAACCGGGGGTGCTGCTGCTGCGCCGCCCGAGCTCGAGCACCGATGCGGCGAGCGGGCGCGGCGAGGTCGTCGCCGTCGACCCGGCGTCGGGCGCCGACCTCTGGTCCGGTGGCCGGATGGCGGGCATGGAGCCGCTCGTCCAGGTCGACGGGATCCTGGTCACGGCCGGTGCGGGCAAGGTCGTCGCGCTGGACGTCCACAGCGGGGACGTGGTGTGGCAGGACGCGGTCGACGGCATCGGCTGGTCCCCGACCGCGCTCACCGACGGCGACGTGGTCGTCGTGACGGAGCGCGCAGGTGCGGGGATGGTGCTCGTGGCCCGCGACCTCGGCACGGGTGTCGTGCGGTGGCAGGTACCGCTCGGCGGCGTCGGCGCGGACGGCGTGGGCCTCGTCGGCAGCGGCGCCGGGGTGCTGGTGTCCTCCAGCGACGGGACCGTCCTGCTCGCCCCGTGACCGCGCGTGGCGTCAGGCCTCGCGCCGACGCACCCAGACGGTGACGTCCGGCGGGACCGCGACCTCGGCGCCTCCGGCCTGGCCTTCCGGCAGGTCGGCCGAGGAGACGAGGACCTCGAGGTCCGTGCCCTTGAGCACGACCGCCTCGCTCCCCACGTTCGTCACCACGAGCACCTCGCGGTTGACGAAGGCGACGAGGGAGTCCGAGGCACCGTCGGCCAGTCCGTCCACCCAGCCGAGGGAGCCCGAGCCGAGGTGGTACTCGCGGCGCAGGCAGAGCGCCGCGCGGTACATCTCGAAGGTGGACCCGGGGACGCATCGCTGCCGGTCGAGCGCGTACCGCGCCCAGGACGACGGCTGTGTCAGCCAGCTGCGGCCCGTCGACGAGAACCCGAACGCGGGGGCGTCGGCCTCCCACGGCAGCGGGACGCGGCAGCCGTCACGGCCCCGGCTGGTGTGCTCGGACCGCCACCACGTCGGGTCCTGCCGCTCGTCGTCGTCGAGCGTGGTGTGCTCGGGCAGGCCGAGCTCCTCGCCCTGGTACAGGTAGGCCGAGCCCGGGAGCGCGAGCATGAGCAGGCTCGCCGCGCGCCCGCGGTGCAGGCCGAGCTCCTCGTCCGGCTGGGGGTCGCCGACGCCGATGCCCTCCGGCTTCCCGCCGGGCACCGCCAGGCCGAGGCGCGACGGGTGCCGGACGACGTCGTGGTTCGACAGCACCCAGGTGGTGGGCGCGCCGACGCCGTCGTTCGTCACGAGCGACTCGGTGATGACGCCGCGCAGGGCCGGCGCCGTCCACAACGAGGTCAGGAACGAGAAGTTGAACGCCTGCTGCATCTCGTCCGGTCGCACGTAGAGGGCGAGCCTGGTCAGCGGTTCCACCCACGCCTCGGCGACGAGCGCGCGGTCGCCGTCGTACTCCGCGAGCACCTGGTGCCACTCGCGGTAGATGTCGTGCACGCCGTCCTGGTCCCACATCGGGCCGAGCGAGCCGGCGCCCGTCGCGCCGTCCTCGGAGCCGTGCGTGCCCTCGTGCGGCGGCGTGACGGCGGCGGTCGGCGCGGGGAAGTCGGGCAGCCCGGGCTCCTTGACGAGGCCGTGCGCGACGTCGACCCGGAACCCGTCGACGCCGCGGTCCAGCCAGAACCGCAGGACGGAACGGAACTCCTCGTGCACCTCGGGGTTGGTCCAGTCCAGGTCGGGCTGCGACTCGTCGAACAGGTGCAGGTACCACTGGCCCGCGGCGCCGTCCGGCTCGGTCACCCGCGTCCACGCGGAGCCGCCGAAGGCCGAGCGCCAGTCGTTCGGCGGCTGCGCCCCTTCGGGCCCCTTGCCGTCGCGGAAGATGTAGCGCGCGCGCTCCGGGCTGCCGGGACCGGCCGCGAGGGCGGCCTTGAACCACGGGTGCTCGAACGAGGTGTGGTTGGGCACCAGGTCGACGATCACCCGCAGGCCGAGCCGGTGGGCCTCGGCGAGCATCGCGTCGGCGTCCGCGAGCGTGCCGAAGACCGGGTCGATGTCGCGGTAGTCGGCGACGTCGTAGCCGGCGTCGTGGTGGGGGGAGCGGTAGAAGGGCGAGAGCCAGATCGCGTCGACACCCAGGCGGACCAGGTGCTTGAGGCGGGCCGTGATCCCGGGGATGTCGCCGATGCCGTCGCCGTTCCCGTCGGCGAAGGACCGCGGGTAGACCTGGTAGATCACCGCCGAGCGCCACCACTGTGCGGAACCGGCGTGCGCCCGGTGCACGAGGGTCGTGGTGGTGGACGGCTGTGCGAGGGCGGACAGGATCGAGGTCACGACTCTCCCGGGTGGGTAGGGTGCAGGCTCCGCGGCCGCCGGCGCGGGTGTGCGCCGTCAGCCGGTCGGGTCCAGCCTAGGAACCGATGGCCGAGTCTGCCGGGGCAGAGGTCCTTGCGGGTGCGGGGGCGGTCGACGACCGGACGATGAGCTCGGGGTGGAAGAGCAGCTCCGTGCGCGACACGCGCTGGCCGGCGATCTCGGCGACGAGCGCGCTCACGGCGGCCTTGCCCATGCTCACGACCGGCTGGCGCACCGTCGTCAGTGGCGGGTCGGTGAACGCTATGAGGGGCGAGTCGTCGAAGCCCACGACCGAGAGGTCGTCGGGGACGCTGAGCCCTCGGGAACGGGCGACCCGGATGACGCCGAGCGCCATGAGGTCCGAGCCGCAGATGATGGCGGTGTGCCCGGAGTCGATGAGCTCGCCCCCGGCGACCTGGCCGCCCTCGACGGTGAACAGGGTGGAGACCACGTGCGGCGTCACGTCCGCGCCGGGCTCGCGCTGGTCGAGCAGGGTGGCGAACGTGGCGATCTTGCGCCGCGCGGGCACGTACCGGTCCGGCCCGACGGCGAGGCCGATCCGTCGGTGCCCGAGGCTGACGAGGTGCCGGACGGCGAGGCTGATCGCGACGGCGTCGTCCGTCGAGACCGACGGCGCGTCCACGCCGGCCGCGTAGCCGTTGACGAAGACGATCGGCAGCCCGCGCCCGCGCAGCCGGTGGTAGCGCTCGGTGGAGGCCGACGTGTCCGCGTGCCGCCCGGAGACGAAGACGATGCCGTCGACGCCGTGCTCGATGAGCATCTCGACGTACTCGTCCTCGGTGGTGCCGCCGGGGGACTGCGTGCACAGCAGCGGCGTGTAGCCGCGGTCGGCGAGCGTCGTCTCGATGGCCTGCGCCAGGGCCGGGAACACCGGGTTGTCCAGCTCGGGCACGATGAGGCCGACCAGGCCCTGCGGTCTGTTGCGCAACTTCTCCGGGCGGTCGTATCCGAGGACGTCCAGAGCGGCCAGGACGGCCTTGCGCGTCTCGGCCGCGACACCCGGCTTGCCGTTCAGGACGCGGGAGACCGTCGCGGTGCTCACACCGGCCTGATCAGCCAGATCCTTCAGTCGGGTGCGCACGTGCCGCAGCGTAGAGGACACCTCGACCTCCTTGTTGGCACGCCACCCAGCCGTCCGTCGGCAAGTGATACCTGAAAGTTACCGCAAGGGTTTGCAGAAGCGGCAACCCCGGGGTTACGTTTCCCGCAACAGGGCCGACGGGGGCCGCCCGGCGCCCGTGGGCCGTGACCACGAGTCGTTTGGAGACCCCGATGCGACGGAGCATCACGCTGACCGCGGTCGCTCTCAGCGCCGCGCTCACCCTTGCCGCCTGCGGAGGCGACGGGACCGAGGAGCCGGCCGAGAGCGAGGCCCCCGAGACCACCGCTGCCACCGATGGCGGCAGCATCACGGTGTGGGTCGACGAGACCCGCCAGGCGGCCGTCGAGGCCGCAGCCGCCGACTACGAGGCGGCGACGGGCACCACCGTCGAGATCGTCCTGAAGAACTTCGAGGACATCCGCGCCGACTTCAACGCGCAGGTCCCGACCGGCGAGGGCCCCGACATCACCGTCGGCGCCCACGACTGGCTGGGTGAGCTCACCGCGAACGGCGTCGTCGCCCCGATCGAGCTGGGCGACAAGGCGAGCGAGTTCGAGCAGGTCGCGCTCGACGCGTTCACCTACGACGGCCAGATCTACGGCCTGCCGTACGCGGTCGAGAACATCGCGCTCATCCGCAACACCGCGCTCGCGCCGCAGGCCCCGGCCACGTGGGACGAGGCCGTCGCGATGGGCCAGGCGGCCGGCACGCAGTTCCCGATCCTGCTCCAGGTGGGCGAGACCGGTGACCCCTACACCGCCTACCCGCTGCAGACCTCGTTCGGCGCACCCGTCTTCGTCCAGAACGACGACGGCTCCTACACGGCCGAGCTCGCGCTCGGCGGCGCGCCCGGCGAGGCGTTCGCCACGTGGCTGGCCGCCCAGGGCGCTGCCGGCACCCTCGACACGGCCGTGACCTACGACATCGCGGTCGAGGCGTTCAAGAACGGCCAGTCGCCGTTCATCATCGGCGGGCCGTGGATGCTCGGCTCCTTCGAGGGCCTCGACCTGGCGATCGACCCGATCCCGTCGGCCGGTGGCCAGCCGGCGCAGCCGTTCGTCGGCGTGCAGGGCTTCTACGTGAACGCGCAGAGCGAGAACGCGCTGCTCGCGAACGACTTCCTCGTCAACTACATGGCGACCGAGGAGGCCCAGCTCGCGCTGTACGAGGCGGGCGACCGTCCGCCGGCCCTCATCGCCGCCGCCGACGCGGCGTCGTCCGACCCGATCACCGCGGGCTTCCGGGCCGTCGGTGCCGAGGCCGTGCCGATGCCGTCCATCCCCGAGATGGGCGCGGTGTGGGAGTTCTGGGGCGTCACCGAGGCGAACATCCTCAACGGCGCCGACCCGGTGGCCACCTGGGACAAGATGGCGACCGACATCCAGGGCGCGCTCGACGCGGCCTGAGCACGTAGCGCCCTCGGGTGGAGCGGCCCAGTCGCCGCTCCACCCGAGGGGTGCCCGCGGCGACGTCCGCCGCCTCAGCCCGCGACGCCGGGCACCAGCCCCGATGGACCAACGCAACGGTGCGGAGTTCACCCATGAGCACGTCGCAGCCCACGTCGGTCGTCTCGACCTCCGCGCCGCCCGGCGGGGCGCCGCCCGGGCAGGCGCGCGGCGCCCGCCGGCTCCGTGAGCCGCACGCCGCGGGCAGCACCCGCGGGCTGATCGTCAAGATCGCACTGATGGCGCTGGTCAACGCGTTCGGCGCCTACGTCGTGCTCGCCGCCTGGGCGGAGGGCTCGTTCGGGATCCTCTGGTCGATGGTCGCCCTGGTGGTGGTCGCCGACTACGTCTACTTCTCGCGGCGCTCGCTCCCGATGAAGTACATCCTGCCCGGGCTCGTGTTCCTGCTCGTCTACCAGATCTACGTCGTGCTCTACACCGGCTACGTCGCGTTCACGAACTACGGGGACGGGCACAACTCCACCAAGGAGGACGCCATCTCGGCGCTCCTCGCGCAGAACGAGCGGCGCGTCGAGGGGAGCGCGGGTCTGCCCCTGGCCGTGATCCAGGACGGCGACGGGAACCTCGGCTTCGCCGTCGTGCGTGACGGCGAGGTGCTCGCCGGCACCGCCGAGCAGCCCCTGGAACCCGTGGACGGCGCCGTCGTCGAGGGCAGCGCCATCACCGACGTGCCGGGGTGGACGCTGCTCCCGCGCGCCGAGATCCTGGCCCGCCAGGCGGACGTCACCACCCTGCGGGTGCCGGTGTCGGACGACCCGGAGGCGGGCTCGGTGCGGACGCAGGACGCGCGGACCGGGTACTCCTACCGGCCGTCGCTGGAGTACGACGCCGCGGCCGACACGATGACCGACCTCACGACGGGCACGGTCTACCGGCCCAACGCGGAGGGGCTGTTCGAGGCCGAGGACGGCTCGACCCTGGGCGTGGGTTGGCGCGTCGCCGTCGGCCTGGACAACTTCTCGACGGCGTTCGCGGACGACCGCTACGCCGGGCCGTTCGTGCGGATCCTGGCGTGGACCTTCGCGTTCGCCCTGCTCTCCGTCGTCACGACGTTCCTGCTGGGTCTGTTCCTCGCGATGGTCTTCAACGACCCCCGCATGCGGGGACGCAAGATCTACCGGACGCTGATGATCCTGCCGTACGCGATCCCGGGCTTCCTCGCCGCCCTGCTGTGGTCCGGCCTGCTCAACCGGCGGTTCGGGTTCATCAACGAGGTGCTGCTGGGTGGCGCGGAGATCGGCTGGCTCACGGACCCCTGGCTCGCCAAGCTCTCGGTGCTCGGCGTCAACCTGTGGCTGGGCTTCCCGTACATGTTCCTCATCACGACGGGCGCGCTGCAGGCGATCCCGCACGACCTGCTCGAGGCCGCCAAGGTGGACGGCGCCAGCCGCTTCCGCACGTGGCGCTCGGTCGTGATGCCGCTGCTGCTGGTGGCGACCGGACCGCTGCTGATCTCCTCGTTCGCCTTCAACTTCAACAACTTCACGCTGATCTACATGCTCACCAACGGTGGGCCGCGGTTCACCGACGCGTCAGTGCCGCTGGGCCACACCGACATCCTGATCTCGATGGTCTACAACGTCTCCGGCATCGACGGGTCGGCGCCCAAGAACTACGGCCTCGCGAGCGCCCTGTCGATCGTCATCTTCGTCATCGTCGCGACCGTCTCGGCGCTCGCCTTCCGCCAGACCCGCAAGCTCGAGGAGATGAGCTGAGATGGCCACTCCGGCTCCTGTCGCCGCGTCCGTCCCGCGCGCCGCGTCCGCAGGCGAGGCCCCGCCGCAGCGGCACCGCATGAGCACCCGCCGGTGGTTCACCGAGATCGGCTGGCGGCACGTCGTCGGCGTGGTCGCCGTCGTCTACGCGGCGTTCCCGCTCGTGTACGTGGTGTCCGCCTCGTTGTCCGAGGGCGGCACGCTGACCGGCTCGAACGCGCTCTTCAGCGAGATCAGCACGGAGAACTACGCCGCGCTGGGCGACACCGTCTTCTGGACGTGGATGGGCAACACCCTGTTCATCGCGATCAGCACCGCGATCGGCACCGTCCTCATGGGGGCGTCCGCTGCCTACGCCTTCTCCCGCTTCCGCTTCACCGGCCGGCGGGTGGGCCTGACGTCGCTGCTGGTCATCCAGATGTTCCCGCAGATGCTCGCGTTCGTCGCGATCTTCCTGCTGCTGCTCGGCCTCGGGAACGTCGTGCCGTCCCTGGGGGTGAACTCGAAGATCGCCCTCATCTGCGTGTACCTGGGCGGCGCGCTCGGCGTGAACACGTTCCTCATGTACGGCTTCTTCAACACCGTGCCGCGCGAGCTCGACGAGGCCGCGAAGATCGACGGCGCCTCGCACACGCAGATCTACTGGACGATCATCCTGCGGCTCGTCTCGCCGATCCTGGCGGTCGTCGGGCTGCTGTCGTTCATCAGCACGTTCGGCGAGTTCATCATCGCCCGGGTGATCCTGCAGTCGGAGTCGAACTGGACCCTCGCCGTCGGGCTCTACGGGTGGGTGTCGGCGCTCCTCGAGGCGAACTGGGGGCTGTTCGCGGCGGGTGCGGTCCTCGCGGCGATCCCGGTGCTGGCCCTCTTCCTGTTCCTGCAGAAGTACATCGTGGGCGGCCTCACCGCGGGCGCCGTCAAGGGATGACGGCGGCGCAGCCGGCGCAGGCCGACCGGCACCCGTACGACCGCCCGCACCTGCTCGACCGCCCGCACCACGACGGCGGCCCGATGCACGTCCCCGACGGCGTCCCCGGGCTCGGCGACCGGGTGCCGGTGCGCGTCCGCGTGCCGGCCGCGGCAGCCGGCGCCCTGGGCGACGACGGCGTCGTCGTGCGCGTGGTGCGCGACGGCGAGCCGCGCTACGCCGTCGCGCGCCCGGACGGCCACGACGACGTCGACGCCTGGTACGTCGCCGAGGTCGAGGTGCACAACCCAGTGACCTCCTACCGGTTCCTGGTCGCCGATCCGCGGGGCGCGCGCTGGCTGACGGCGCGGGGTCTCACCGCGCGTGACGTGCCCGACGACGGCGACTTCCGCCTCACGGTCCACGGCCGGGCCCCGGCATGGTCGCGGCAGGGAGCGGTCTACCAGGTGTTCCCGGACCGGTTCGCGCGCTCACCCGGGGCGGCCGCGCGCCCGGTCCCCGCGTGGGCCGAACCCGCGGACTGGGACGCGGAGCCCGCCGCGCACGGCGCACGGACGGGTCGCCAGCTCTTCGGCGGCGACCTGGCGGGGATCGAGGCGCACCTCGACCACCTCGAACGGCTCGGCGTCGACGTCCTCTACCTCACGCCCTTCTTCCCCGCGCGCTCGGTGCACCGGTACGACGCCGCCACCTTCGAGCACGTGGACCCGCTGCTGGGCGGCGACGACGCGCTGGTCTCGCTCGCCGCGGCGGTGCACCGGCGGCGGATGCACGTTGTCGGCGACCTCACGACGAACCACACGGGCGCCTCGCACGAGTGGTTCGTCCGGGCGGGCGCGGATCCCGCCGCGCCCGAGGCGGGCTTCTACCACCGCGACGACGACGGCTTCGTCGGCTGGCTCGGGCACGCGTCGCTGCCCAAGCTGGACCACCGGTCGGCGGAGCTGCGACGGCGGCTCCTCGAGGGCCCGGACTCCGTCGTCGGCCGATGGCTCCGGGCGCCGTTCGAGCTCGACGGTTGGCGCGTCGACGTCGCGAACATGACGGGCCGGCACGGCGCGGTCGACCTGGCCCACGCCGTCGCGCGCGCGATGAGGGAGACGCTGGCGCAGGTGCGACCCGACGCGGTCCTCGTGGGGGAGCACTTCCATGACGCGTCGGCGGATCTCGCGGGCGACGGGTGGCACGCCGTCATGAACTACTCGGCGTTCGCGCGCCCGCTGTGGGGCTGGCTCGCGCCCGAGGGCTGGTCTCTGCCCGAGGTCCCCATGCCGATGCCGCGGCGCGGCGGCGCCGCCATGGTCCGTTCGATGGTCGACTTCGCCTCACGGGTGCCCTGGGCGGTGACGGCCCAGCAGTGGAACCTGCTCGGCTCGCACGACACCGCGCGCATCCGTACGCGGCTGGGCGACCCCGCGCTCGTCGAGGTGGCGGCCGGGCTCCTGGCGACCTACCCCGGGGCGCCGATGGTGTTCGCCGGCGACGAGTACGGCGCCACGGGCGTCAACGGCGAGCACGCCCGGACGACCATGCCCTGGGCCCGGCCGGACCGGCGTGACGAGCGGACCTTCGCGGCGTACCGGTCGCTGCTCGGCCTGCGCCGGGACGCGCGAGCCCTGCGGGACGGCGGTCTGCGCTGGGTCCTGGCGACGGCCGACGCCGTCGGCTACCTGCGGGAGGTGCCGGGGGAGCGGGTGCTGGTCGCGGCCGCGCGGGGGCCGTGGTCCGGCGTCGTGCTCCCCGCGCACCTGGCCCCGTCCGGCGCCGTCCAGACGCTGCACGGGCCGGACCTGACGCACGATGCGCGGGGCATCCGGGTCCCCGGTGACGGCCCGTTCGTCGGTGTCTGGCGCCTGGCCTGAGGGTCGCCCGCGGACCCCGTGCGGACGGGCCGCCGCACGGCCCGGCGGTGGCTAGGGTGGCGACTGTGGCAGCAGGCGTGGGGTACTCGGACGCGGACCGCGAGCGGCGCGTGCCGGAGGGGCCCAAGTCACCGGCGCGCACCGCCTTCGAGCGCGACCGCGCGCGCATCGTGCACTCCGCCGCGCTGCGGCGCCTCGGCGCCAAGACGCAGGTGCTCGGGCCGGCCAGCGACGACTTCGTGCGGACCCGGCTGACGCACACGCTCGAGGTGGCCCAGGTGGGCCGGGAGCTCGCCAAGGCCCTCGGCTGCGACCCCGACGTCGTGGACGCGGCCTGCCTCGCGCACGACCTGGGCCACCCGCCGTTCGGCCACAACGGGGAGCGCGCGCTCGCGGAGCTGACGAGCCACATCGGCGGCTTCGAGGGCAACGCCCAGACGCTGCGCCTCCTCACGCGACTGGAGCCCAAGGTCTTCGACCCGCAGTCCGGGGCGAGCGTCGGGCTCAACCTCACGCGGGCGAGCCTCGACGCGTCGGTGAAGTACCCCTGGGGAGCGGGAGACCTCCCCCGCACTGGCGGCGAGGACGCCCCGGCGGGCGCGAAGTTCGGCGTCTACGCCGACGACCTGGCCGCGTTCGCCTGGCTGCGCGAGGGCGCCCCCGACGGCGTGCGCTGCGTGGAGGCGCAGGTGATGGACCTGGCCGACGACGTGGCGTACTCGGTGCACGACGTCGAGGACGCCGTCGTCGGCGGGCGGCTCGACCTCGGCGTGCTCGGGGACGCCGAGGTGCGTGACCGCGTCGTCGCCACCGTGCGTACCTGGTACGGCGACGGCGTCGGGGAGGGCGCCCTGCGGGCCGCGATGGCGCGCCTCCCGCGCACGGGTGCCTGGGTGGCCGGGTTCGACGGCTCCCGGCGGGCGCTCGCCGCGCTGAAGGACATGACGAGCGGGCTCATCGGCCGGTTCTGCGGCGCGGCGATCGAAGCGACCCGCGCCGAGTACGGCAACGGTCCCCTGACCCGCTACGCCGCAGCCCTCGTGGTGCCCGAGGCCACGCTCGGCGAGATCGCGGTCCTCAAGGGGCTCGCGGTGGCGTTCGTGATGGCACCGCGCGAGTCCGAGCCGCTGTACGCCGGCCAGCGCCGGCTCCTCACGGACCTCGTCGCCGAGCTGTTCGAACGCCCCGAGCACCTCGAGCCCGCGTTCGCGGCGGACTGGGCGCAGGCCGAGGACGACCACGGCCGGCTGCGCGTCGTGGTGGACCAGGTCGCGTCCCTCACCGACGTCAGCGCCGCGGACTGGCACGTCCGACTGCTCGCCTAGACTCGCCGCGTGGCACGCATCCGGAGCGAGGACATCGCCGCGGTGCGTGAGCGGGCGAAGATCGAGGACGTCGTCGGCGAGCATGTGACGCTCAAGCCGGCGGGCGTCGGCTCGATGAAGGGCCTGTGCCCGTTCCATGACGAGCGCACGCCCTCGTTCCACGTGCGGCCGCCGGTGAACCTGTGGCACTGCTTCGGCTGCGGCGAGGGCGGCGACGTCATCTCGTTCATCCAGAAGATCGACGGTCTGGGGTTCACGGAGGCGGTCGAGCACCTCGCCGCGCGCGTGGGTGTGCAGCTGCGCTACGAGGAGGGCGGCCCGGCCCGGCCCGGCGAGGAGCCCGGGCGGCGGCAGCGCCTCCTGGAGGCCCACCGGCACGCTGCGGCCTTCTACGCGGAGCAGATCCTCACGCCCGCCGCCGCGACCGGGCGCCAGTTCCTCGCGGAGCGCGGCTTCGACCGCACGGCGGCCGAGCAGTTCGGTGTCGGCTTCGCCCCGCAGGGCTGGGACGCGCTGCTGCGCCACCTGCGCGGCAAGGGCTTCACGGAGCCCGAGCTCACGGCGTCGGGCCTGATGAGCCAGGGAAACCGGGGCCTGTACGACAGGTTCCGCGGGCGGCTGGTGTGGCCGATCCGGGACGTGACGGGCGACGTCGTCGGGTTCGGCGCGCGTCGACTGTTCGACGACGACCAGGGGCCCAAGTACCTGAACTCCCCGGAGACCCCGCTGTACAAGAAGGCACAGGTGCTCTACGGCATCGACCTCGCCAAGCGTGAGATCGCCAAGCGGCGGCAGGTCGTGGTCGTGGAGGGCTACACGGACGTCATGGCGGCCCACCTGTCGGGCGTGCCGACGGCCGTCGCGACCTGCGGGACCGCCTTCGGGTCGGACCACGCGCGCATCGTCCGGCGCCTGCTGGGCGACACCGCGGTCGGTGGCGGCGTGCAGCTGGCGAGCGGGCAGTCGCAGGGCGGGGAGATCATCTTCACCTTCGACGGCGACGAGGCCGGCCGGAAGGCGGCGCTGCGTGCGTTCGGCGAGGACCAGCGGTTCTACGCGCAGACGTTCGTCGCCGTGGAGCCCACCGGCATGGACCCGTGCGAGCTGCGGCAGGCGCAGGGCCCCGACGCGGTGGTGGCGCTCGTCCAGGGCCGCCAGCCGCTGTTCGAGTTCGTCATCCGGTCGACGATCGCGCAGCACGACCTGAACACCGCCGAGGGTCGCGTGAACGCGCTGCGTGCCTCGGCCCCGGTGGTCGCGCGGATCCGCGACACGGCGCTGCGACCGGAGTACACGCGGATGCTCGCGGGCTGGCTCGGCATGGAGCACGAGGCGGTGGCGTCGGCCGTGCAGTCGGCGTCGCGCGCGGTGGGCAATGCTGCACGGGACGATGCGCGGGCGAGCCGGCCGGGGGAGCCGGTGGTGCCCGGGCCCAAGTCGGACGACCGCGCGGACTCGTCCTCGAGAGGTCCGTCGAGGGCGCGCCCGGACGGACCGGACCGGGCGGATCCGGTCGCCCGGTTGCAGCGCAACGTCCTCGAGGCGGTGCTCCAGCACCCGAACAAGGTCGAGGCCGCCGTCTTCGACGCGCTGCCCGACGACGCCTTCACCGTCCCCGCGCTGCGTGCCGTGCACGAGGCGATCCGGGCAGCCGGTGGGGTCGTGGCCGTCCGGGGGATCACGGACGCGGCGTGGCTCGAGCGCGTCCGCGAGGAGGCCGCGGGGCCCGTGGCTGCCGTGGTCACCGAGCTCGCCGTGACGCCCCTGCCCGAGGACCGCCCGGCCGCCATCGAGGAGTACGTGCGCGGCGTCGTCGCCGGGCTGGTGGACCTGCTCCTGACCCGGCAGATCGCCGACGAGCGGGGTCGCCTGCAGCGCATGGACCCGGCCGTCGACGCCGAGGCCTACCAGGAGGCCTTCGGGCGTCTCGTGGCCCTCGAGCAGCAGCGCCGCGCCATGCGCGAGCGCGACTGACGCCTGTCGCCGGTGGGCGCGTCCGGCTCCCGCCGCGGTCGCGTGCCTGCCGGGCAGCGGTGACGATGGAGCATGGCCGCTGCACTCGCCCCGCCCGCACCCGCGCCCGCCGCGGCCCGCCCGTCCGACGTCGTTCGCCAGGTCGTCGTGCTCGTCGGAGCTCTGCTCGCCACCCTCGCCGGGTTCTGGGGGAGCGGTGCTGGCGGCGGGACCTCGCAGCAGGAGGTCGGCGACGGAGCGCTCGCGGCCGACGCGACGCCCGTCGCGCCGGGGGAGCCGGCGTTCGGCATCTGGTCGGTGATCTACCTCGGACTCGTCGCCTACGCCGTGTGGCAGGCGTTGCCCATCCAGCGCACGGACGCGCGGGCGCGGCGGACCGGCTGGCTGGTGCTGGCGTCGATGGTGCTGAACGCCGGGTGGATCGCCGTCGTGCAGGCGGACCTCATCGAGGCGAGCGTCGTCGTGATCGTGGCGATCCTCGCGGTGCTGGTGCTGACCGTGCGCCGGCTGCAGGAGAGGGCGCCGACGGGGATCGTGGAGGGTGTCGTCGTCGACGGGACGATCGGGCTCTACCTGGGCTGCGTGACGGTCGCGACGGTCGCGAACGCCTTCTCCGTCGCGGTGGCGGCGGGTGCCGACGCGCGGACCCCGGCCGCCGACCTGTGGGCCGTCCTCGCGCTCTCCGTGGCCGGAGTCGCCGGGGTGGGGTACGCGCTCTGGACGCGCGGACGGCTCGCCATCGGTGCGGCGATGGCGTGGGGTCTCGCCTGGGTCGTCGTGGCGCGGACGGGCGGGGACCTGCGGTCCACGCCGGCCGCGGTGGCCGCGGGCATCGCCGCCGTGCTCATCGTGGTGGCGACGTCTGTCGCGCGGCTCCGACGCGCCCGCGCGTCCTAGTCCTCAGGAGCGAGCGGGGGCGTGGGTGCCCTCGCTCACCCCAGCGGTGACCCTTCACAGGTCGTGCTCGGCGAGCTCGCGGAACGCGTCGGGCACCGACCGCAGGTCGCCCATCAGGGCAGGGAGGTACCCGGCCGCGTCGTTGCCGAACCGGTGTCGGATCGTGTCGAGCGACCCGTCCACCGCGCGCCGTGCGGCGCCCGTCGGCGAGCCCGGGCGCCACGGGTCGTCCGGCTCGAGGTCGAGCTCGAGCTGGAGCACCCGTTGCTCGGCGAGGTTGCTCACCGAGATCGCGAGCAGTGTGATCTCCGTCCCGGAGGGTTGGTCGGCGAGGGCCGCCTGCGTCAACCGCTCGGCGATCTCCGTCAGCGTGAGCGTCGTCGCCACGGGCTGGGCCAGAGTCCGGGACCGGGTCACGGAGCGCAGGCCCGCGAACCGGACGCGCACGGTGACCGTGCGCCCGGCGCGGCCCTTGTCGCGCAGACGGCGTGCGACGCGCTCGGCCAGGTGGGCGAGGACGCTGCGGATCGTCTCGGGATCCGGGGCCCGGCGTCCCAGCGCCGACTGTGCGCCGACGCTGCCGGCGTGACGAGCGGTCACGATGCGCCGGGCGTCGTCGTCGCGCGCCATCGCGGAGAGCTTGCTCCCGACGGCATGGCCCAGGAGGCGCTCGACGGCGCGTGACGGCGTCTGCGCGAGATCGCCGATGGTGCGCACGCCCAGGTCCGCCAGGCGGGCCTGCGTGACGGGCCCCACGCCCCACACGAGGGACACGGGCAGGGGGTCGAGGAACTCGCGCTCGGTCCCGGGCTCCACGACGACCAGGCCGTCGGGCTTGGCCACCTGGGAGGCGATCTTCGCGAGGTGCTTGGTCCGGGCAGCGCCCACGGAGATCGGCAGCCCGACCTCGGCGCGCACGCGGGCCCTGATGTCGCGACCGATCGCCGCGGCCGGCCCGAAGAGGTGGGTCGCTCCCGAGACGTCGAGGAACGCCTCGTCGATGGAGATGCGCTCCACGAGCGGTGTGACGTCGCCGAAGATTGCCATGACGGCGTCGCCGAGCTGCTGGTACTCCGCGAAGTGGCCCCGGACGAACAGGAGCTCCGGGCACAGCCGCGCCGCCCGCCAGCCGGGCATGCCGCCGGAGACGCCGAACCGCTTGGCCTCGTATGACGCCGCGAGGACGACCCCACCGGTCGGTCCGCCGCCGACGGCGACCGGCCGCCCGCGCAGCGCCGGGTTCAGCAGCTGCTCGACCGACGCGTAGAAGGCGTCGAGGTCGGCGTGGAGGATCGTGGCGCCGCCCGTGGGCATGCGTCGAGGCTAGTCGAACAGGTGTTCGATCGGCAAGTGTGCTGATCCAGCGCCCGGATTGCGACGGACCAGCCCGAGAAGGCCGCGCCTGCCCCAGTTGCCGGGCGCCCCCGTCACCCAGATAGGGCCGTAGGTCCCCTCCCCCCGGGTGGGTGGTCGATGTGAGGATGAGGTGCAAGGCAGGCGCGACGGCGCGCAGGCCCCAAGGAGGTGGCGCGTACATGTCCGAGACGACGGAGACCATCTGCCACTGGGAGCAGGTCCAGCGGCAGTGGAAGTGGGAGTGGGCCAGCTACCACCCTCACCAGACGGTTTTCTGGACCACCGGTGATGCAAGCGGCACGACGGAGCTGATCGAGGAGGCCACGTTGGCCCCCCAGGCTCCTGAGCTGGCCGTCGACATGTGTTACGGCAGCAGATGGGAGAAGGTCTCCGGCACGGGGACCAACGTCGTCATCGCGACGGCGGACCTGCCCGAGGGCGCCGTGCCCGCGGGTGACGGGTGGCGACAGGCGGTCCCCGTCGGCGCCTGAGCGACGCGCGGCGACGTTTCGCGCGAGGGGCTCTGGGCCGCGGAGGCGACTCCACCCAGAGCCCCTCGCGGTTCCCGCGCGTCGGACATGATGCGGTACTGGTAGCGTCCCCGCGTGCCTGAGCGAAGGGTCTCGAACCTGCGGGACCTGCTGGTCGTCGCCGGCGGGACGACACTGGCGAACGCGGCGGCCTACGGGCTGTCGATCGCGAGCGCTCGTATCCTGGCGCCGGCCGAGTTCGGTGCGCTCGGGGCGCTGCTGGGCGTGTCGATCATCGTGTCGACTTTCGCGATCGGCTGCCAGACCCTCGCCGCGCGTCGGGTCGCCGCGGGGGTCGCGTTGGGGCGCACCGACGTGGTCATGCGGGCGGGAGCCTGGGCGGCGGGTGCGTTGCTGATCCTCGCTGCGCCATCCATGGCGGCGGCGCCGGTCCTCGGTGTCCCGTCGGCCGCGATGCTCGCGGTCGTCGCGAGCGTGGCCGTGAGCGTGCTCGGCTTCACCGCGATCGGCGTCCTCCAGGGGCGCCGCCTGCACACTCGCTTCGGCGGGACCTACGCGGCTCTCGGGATCCTCCGGGCAACCGGCACCGTGGTGGCCGTGGCCGTCGAGCCGACCGCGACGTCCGCCGGCCTGGGAATGCTGGTGGGCAGTGCGGCAGGGAGCGCCGTGGCGCTCGCGGTCGCACGGGAGCGGGTGCCCCTTGGCCTGCCCGGCCCGAACGTGCTCCGCGAGCTCTGGCGCAACAGTGCGTCCCTGCTCGGCCTCTACCTCCTCGTGAACATGGACGTCGTCCTGGCGCGGACCTTCCTTGAGCCGGCCGACTCTGGGGCCTACGCCGTCGGGTCGCTCGTCGCGAAGGTCGCGTTCTTCCTGCCCGGCTTCATCAGCTATGTCCTCTTCCCTCGGATGGCTGCGGCATCGACGCCTCGGCTGCGCACGGCGAACGTGCTGGCCACTGTGGCCGTCGGTGCGGGTGCCACGGCGGCCTGCGCGGTCCTGGCGCCGTGGGTGGTCCAGGTCGCCGCAGGGCCCGGGTACGAGGCGATCGTGCCGCTGATCTGGGTGTTCGCGCTGCAGGGCAGCCTCTTCGCCACCCTGCAGGCGCTGCTGTTCCTCCGGCTGTCGGACCCCGGCTCTGGTGCGGACTGGCGCCTCTGGGTGGGCGCGGCCGGTGTTGTCGGCGTGGTGGCGGTCGTGCACGGTTCGATCGCCGCGATCGTGCTCTCGGGCGTGTCGGTGAGTGTCGCCCTGACCCTCTGGGTCAGCGTCGTCGAACTGCGCCGCACGCCCACCCCGACCCGTCCCTGCGTCGACGATGAAGGGCGACGTGCCGTGGCTCCTGGCGACGGAGCACTATCCTGACGCCCGGTACGGGTCCCGAGGCGGGCGCGGCCGCGTCGCGACGTGATGCAGGACGAGAGGAACCGTGCTTCAGAATCCCCTGGACGAAGCCGACACGAGCACGATGCCGGCCCAGCCGCCGTGGCCACGGTCGACGACGATCCTCCTGCTCCTGACCGGGTTGGTGCTCGCCGTCATGACGTTCGTGACGGTCCTGCTCATGCCGAGCCTCCCGTGGCATGGCGCGCGCGACCTCGAGCTCAATGCAACGTACCAGGCCTACCGTGAGACCGGCGTCCTGCTGATCAAGCCCACCGGGTCCGGCTCCTGGTACACGCAAGCGCCCACGGACGGCCCCTACACGGCGGCCGCCTGGGACGACGACCCCGGCTCGTACATCATCGCCAGCCTCCTCTCGCACGTGACGGGCTCGCCGTCGCCGTACGCCGGCCTCAAGGGAGCCATGGCGGGTCTGGCGGCGCTCCCTCTCCTGGTGCTGCCACTCGGCGTCGCCCGGCTGTTCCGGCGCGCCCGCGCGGGGTACGTGCTCTTGGCGATGCCGGCGCTCCTGTGGCTGGTGAACCACGGCACGGTGCTTCTCGGCACCGAGTACGGCTTGTCGAACGCGGCGGCGCCTACGCGCGTCTACGCCCAGTACGGCATCGCGGCATCGCTCGTCTTTCTCTCCTTGACGATGCTCCTCGTGCTGTCCACGGTGCGCCTGAGCGCGCGCGCCCTGGTGGCCGTCACCCTGCTCACAGGTGCGCTCGGCGGCGTCGGGAACCTGTCGCGCGCGATGTCGGGCGTGGGCACTGCCGCCGGGGTGGGCGTGCTGTGGTGGATGTGGAGCCGGGGACGGCTCCGCTGGCTCCGCGCCGTCGTGGCGGCTGCCGTCGCCGTCGTCATCGCCCTGATGCTGCCCGCGGGCGTGATGCGGCTGATCGACACCGAGCGGGCCGACGCGACGGGACTCGCGGTGAGCGAGCTGCCGGACGCGCACGCGCTGTGGCACTCGTTCTACCTCGGCCTGTCTTATCCCGAGCCGATCACGGGTCAGCCGTCGCCATTCGACATCCGATGGAACGACGAGTACGGCTGGGCGCAGGCCCGAGCGGTCGACCCGGACGTGCTCATCGCGAGCACGGAGTTCAACGAGATTATGAAGGACCTCTACTTCGGTGAGGTCCGCGAGAGCCCTGGCGCCGCCGCACGGCTCTACCTGGACAAGGCGCTCTACACGATCAAGCACTACGGGGCGATGCTGGTCGTGGCGGGCATCGGCATCACGCTCGCGCTGCACCGGCGGGGCCCGCACCGCAGGGGCGTCCGGGCGGTGCTGGCGATGGTGACGCCGACCGTCGTGCTGGGCTTCGCGCCGGCGGTGTTCGTCATGCCGCTCATCTACTACTTCTCCGAGCTCTCTGCGGCCTTCGGCCTCCTGCTGTCCGTCGGCCTCGGTGGGTTCGCGTGGGTCGTCAGCTCGATGCCGTCGCACGTGCGGGCGAGCGAGCGGCAGAAGATCGCCCGGCACCTCGCGCGGCTCACGCCCAGAGCCGTGCCGACGTCGCTGTCGGCCGTGGTGCCGACCCGGAACGGCGCTGCCACGGTCGGTGCGACACTTGCGACGCTGGCCGGTGAGCTCGGTGCGGGTGACGAGATCGTCGTGGTGGAGAACGGCTCGACCGACACCACGAGCGGCGTCCTCGCCGAGATCGAGGAGCGGTGGTCGCACCCGTGCACGCTGCGCGTCCTGCACAGCGAGCCGGGCCTCGGCGTCGCGCTCCGGACCGGGGTGCTGGCGACGCTGGGGGACCGCCTTCTCCTCACCGCCGACGACCTGCCCTTCGGTCTTGGTGACCTCTCCCGCTTCCGAGAGCTGCCCGCCGACACGCTCCTGGCCATCGGCTCGAAGGCGCACGTCGAGTCCGACGTCCACCGGTCGACCAGGCGCACCCTCCAGTCGAGGGTCTTCCGCTCGATGAGGGAGGCCCTCCTGCACTCGTCCGTCGGGGACAGCCAGGGCACGATCTGGGTGGACGCCGAGTGGTGCCGGATGTTCGCGGCGTTCTCGCGCGAGCCGGGCCTCATGTGGACCACCGAACTCGTGCTGGCCGCCGAGCAGCAGGGGATGCCCGTCGTCGAGGTCCCCGTCGAACTGCGCGAGGGCCACGACTCCGCGGCGAGTCGCTTCACGTTCGGCGACGCCGTCACCGGCCTGCGCGGCATTCTCCGGCTCGCACTCCAGAAGGACGATTACCTGCAGGACGACTGGCTCGAGGAGCGGGTCGCCCGGCCCTGGTGACGCCGCCGCTCCGGGTCGCGGGGCTCCGGAGTGCGTTCGGGGAGAACGAGAAGGGTCCCCGTGCCGGGAAGACCGGTCGGGGACCCTTCGCTTGCTCCCGCGATTGGACTCGAACCAATAACCGTCCGATTAACAGTCGGATGCTCTGCCAATTGAGCTACGCGGGATCGTGCGCGGCAATGCTACCCGATCGGATCGGGTGCCTCGTGCACGCCGCTGACGTGCACGACGGCCGTCCGGGACTCGCCGATGCGGGTAGCGGCCCCGGTCCGGCCGACGCAGCAGCATCATCGGTCGTGCGCGCCCGGAGTTGACGCGGGACGGCGGCGTGTCGCGGGTGATCCTCGACACGTCGCCCATGACGACGGCGCCCGCGCGTCCCGCGAAGGGACCAAAGGCCCGAACAAGCCGACTCACAGCCGACGCTCAGGCACCTCCTAGGTGCTCCACGTGGACGCTCGCGACGGTTCCTGCACAGCGCGTCAGCAACCGCACGTGCGTCAGCAACCGCACGTGCGTCAGCAACCCTGGAGGGCCCCGTGTTCGACACCTTCGCCGATCTGCCGCTCCACGCCATCGTGGTGCATGCCACGGTCGTCGCCGTCCCCGTGACGGCCGTCGTCGTCCTCCTCGCGGCGCTGTGGCCGCGGTTCCGGCGGTGGGCGGGCGTGCTACCCGCGGTGCTGGGTCTCCTCGCGCTCGCGCTGACGCCGCTGTCGACCCAGTCCGGGGAAGCGCTCGAGGGTCGCGTGGGGGAGAACTCGGCCGTCGAGCGGCACGCCTCGCTGGGCGAGGGTCTGCTGCCCTGGACGATCGCGCTCGCCGCCGTCGGGCTGGTGCTCGCCTGGGTGTGGTGGCGCGAGCGCGCGGCGCGTGCGGCGGCCGGTCCGGAGGCGGGTGCGCCGCGCCTCGCGGGCGTTCCGGGTGGCCGGTTGGTCGCCCTGACGGTCGCCGCCGCCGCGCTCGTCACGAGCGTCGGGGCCGGTATCCAGGTCGTCGAGGTCGGCCACACGGGCGCGCAGGCGGTCTGGCAGGACACGATCGCGAACACCCAGCCGGGCCAGGCGGACGACGACGACTGACGCTCCGGGCGGCGCACGCCCGGAGGCCGTCCACCAGGGGATGACGGGCGCGGCTCCTGCGCGCACACTGGCCCATGGACGACGAGCGAGTGGACCGACTGGACCCGGTGGCCACCAATCCCGAGCACTACCGCCCGGTGTTCGAGAACGAGCGCGTGCGCGTTCTCGAGTACCGCGACGAACCGGGAACGGTGACCACGCCGCACGACCACCCCGACAGCGTGATGGTGACGCTCAGCGGCTTCCGCCGACGGCTCGTCGCCGGTGGGCGGCATCGCGACGTGACGCTGGAGCCAGGACAGGCGCTGTGGCTCGACGCGCAGCGCCACCACGGCGAGAACATCGGCGACACCGGCACCCACGTGCTCCTGATCGAGCTCAAGGATGCGGCGCGGGACGGGGCGGAGGCCGCCGGCACCGGGCCGGCCGGCCCCGGCCCGGCCGACTGACCGCGACGACCGGCCTACAGCCCGGCCGCCTCGCGCACCCGCGCCTCGGCCGCGTCGACGGCGGCCGCCGTCGAGGGGTCGGTGAGGTCGACGGTGCCCGGGCCCATGACCTGGGTGAACAGCTGGCCGTCGCCGTCGCGCCGCAGCGCCACGCGGACCACGGTGCGGTCCGCGAGCGTCACCTGCTCGGCGTGCACCACCGACGAGTCGACGCACTGCCGGAACGCCGCCGGGAAGGCGAGGCTCCGGGCATCGGCCAGGTGCAGCACCGTCGCGGTGGCGCCGTCGACCCACTCGACGGTGAGCGTCTCGGTGTCCGGGTCGAGCCGTCCCGTGCTCACGTCCGTCCAGGGCCGCCGCAGGCCGGCGGCGCCTTCCGCGGCGTCGGCTCCGCCCGGGTGAACGACGGCGATCCCGTGCGTCGTCGCCACGGCCCACCCGTCGGCCAGGCGACCGGTGGCGAGCACGCGCTCACCCCGGGCGAGCTCGAGTGCGGCGCGGACGTCGTCGGGCAGGGCGGGGCGTCGGAGCAGCGACATGCTCCCAACCTAACTGCGTGGGGGACCGGGCTCGTTCAGTCGAGTCCGGCCGCGTGCCGCAGCGAGGTGGCGTCGAGCGCGGGGGAGACGAGGTCGGGGCACTGCACCGCCAGCGCGCCCGCGGCCGCGCCGAGCCGGAGGCAGTCGGCGAACGGTCGCCCCTCGAGGTGGCCCAGGAGCATGCCTGCGACGAACGCGTCTCCGGCGCCGTTCGTGTCGACGACCCGCGTCACCGGACTCGCGGGGAGCTCCAGCCAGCCCTCGTCGCGCCCGAGGGCGACGGCGCCGCGCGCGCCCCGCGTGCAGACCGCCCAGCGCGCGCCGGCCTCGACGCGCGACGCGAGGAGGGCTCGCGGGTCGGGGACCCGGTCCTCGCTCATCACGAGGACCGTCGCGGCGTCCGCGAACTCCCGGTGGAAGTCGGACGCGCCGTCCCAGTCGTGCAGGTCGCACCAGATCTCCCGCCCGGCCGCCCGGGCCAGGCGGAGCACCTCGCGCGCGTGGTCGGCGAGGTCGACCACGACGACGTCGGCCCTCGCCACGGCGGCGCGCACCGGCTCGGGCACGGGGCCGGGCTCCGGCGGGAGGTGCAGGTAGATCGAGAGGCGGCCGCCGTCGGCGGCCATGAGGTTCAGGTGCTGCTCGCTCGGGCCGCGCCCGCGGGCGGCCTCGAGGGTGAGTCTGGGGTGGGCGAGCGCGTGCTCGATGGCGGCCGCGGCGTCGTCGTCCCCGAGGGCCGTGCGCAGGGTGACGTCGACGCCCAGGCGCGCGAGGGAGAGGGCCTTGCCGGCCGACGTGCCGCCCAGGCCCGTGCGATGCCCCTGGGCGAAGACGGTCCCCGGCTCGCCCGTGGGGAGCGCCGCCACGTCGACGAGCGTGTTCCAGGACGCCGGACCGGCGACCACCACCTGCGCCATGGCCCGACGGTAGTGCCGGTAGCCTGGCGCCCGCAGGGACGGCGCGGGGCACGGTCGGTGCTCCGGACCGTCGGCACCGTCCCCGCCGGGCCAGTAGCTCAGCCGGTCAGAGCAGCGGACTCATAATCCGTCGGTCGCGGGTTCGAGCCCCGCCTGGCCCACCCGGATCCCCACCCGTCATCCGCCTGCCCCGGCCGTGCCCTGTCCGGCGCCCGGGGTAGCCTGCTCGTGTCGCGTGAGCGCCCCCACGTGAGTGACGCGACACCAGCACCAGGGCGCCTCCCCGAGGAGGAACCAGGTGAACGTCTCGGACGTGCTCGCCGTCGTCGCTGCGAGCTGGGGAGTGGCGATGGCCGTGTCCCCGGTGCTCCAGATCCGGCGGATGCTGCAGACGCGGTCGGCCGAGGACGTCTCGCTCGGGTACTTCGGCATCCTGCTGCCCGGCTTCGCGCTCTGGATCGCCTACGGCCTCTCGCGCGGTGACCTGGCGCTCGTGGTGCCCAACAGCGTGGCGCTGGTCGTGACGCTGACGACCGTCGGCATCGCGTTGCGGCTGCGTCGCGAGGCCGCGGCCGACGTCGAGCGGCTCGCCGGCTCCGACGCCTGAGGCCTCGCTCTCCGCAAGGTCATCGGCCACTCCGGGAACAAAGTTCCCGACACTGCGTTCATATGATGTCAACGCCGTGTCGGGAAGGCGCGGCTCCCTGGAGGTGGACATGTTTCTCGCGCTGCGTGAGCTGGCGTTCGCGCGCACCAGGTTCGGCCTGATGGGTGCGGTGGTCGCGCTCATCTCGGTCCTCACGGTGCTGTTGTCCGGACTGGCGTCCGGCCTGGTCGTCGACGGAGTCTCCGGGCTGCTGCGCAGCCCCGTGCAGGCGATGGCGTTCGAGGAGGGCACCAAGACCGACTCCGCGTTCACGCGGTCGGAGGTCACCGCCGTCCAGCGCGACGCCTGGCAGGGGCAGGCCGACGTCGCCGACGCGGAGCTGCTCGGCACCGCCATCGTCAACGCCAAGAACGACGACGGCACCCCGCTCGACCTGACGTTGTTCGGCGTCGAGCCCCAGGGGTTCGTGATGCCGGCCGCTGCCGAGGGGCGCGCCGTGACCGCCGAGGGAGAGGCCCTGCTGAGCGTCTCGGCCAAGGACGAAGGCGTCGAGGTCGGTGACGTGGTCACGCTCGACCGCCTGGGCACCCAGCTCACCGTCGTCGGGTTCACCGAGGACCAGCGCACCTTCGGCCACGTGGACATCGCCTTCGTGCCGCTGCGTACCTGGCAGGAGGTCCACGCGGGCCTCACCCCGGGCGAGACCGCCGACCCGGAGGTCTACGACGTCGGCAGCGTCGTGGCCCTGCGCGGCGTGGACGGCGCACCCGACCTGGCCGCCGGTGACGCCGCCGCAGGCACCTCGGCACGCAGCATCGAGGCAGCCTTCGACTCCTCGCCCGGCTACACGGCCGAGCTCATGACCATGCAGCTGATCCAGATCTTCCTCTACGGCATCTCCGCGCTCGTCGTCGGGGCGTTCTTCACGCTCTGGACCGTGCAGCGCACGCGCGAGCTCGCCGTGATGCGCGCCATCGGCGCGTCGACGCGCTTCCTGCTGACCGACGGCGTGCTCCAGGCCGCCGTCCTCCTCGTGGGATCCGTCGCCGTCGGTACCGGCATCGGTGCGGGCCTGGGCGCCATGCTCGAGGGCACGCAGATGCCGTTCGTCCTCCAGGGGCAGCCGGTGCTCACCGGGGCGCTGCTGCTCGTGGGCCTGGGCCTCGCCGGCGCCGCCGTCGCGACCGGCCGCATCTCCTCCGTCGACCCCGTGACCGCACTGGGAGAGAACCGATGACCACCCCCGCCCGCACCGACCGCGCCACCGGCACGGCCACCACGACCGTCGACCCCGCCGCCGAGCGGCAGGGCCTGACCCTGCGGGACGTCGTCCTGACGTTCGGCGACGGCGACGACCAGGTCGCCGCGCTCGACCACGTGGACCTCGACGTCGCGCCCGGCGAGCTCGTCGCCGTCGTCGGCCCCTCGGGTGCCGGCAAGTCCAGCCTGCTCGCGGTGGCCGGCGGCCTCACGCGCCCGACGTCGGGCTCGGTGCGCGTCGCCGGGACTGAGCTGGTGGGCCTGTCGTCGCGTGCGCTCGCCACGTTCCGCCGCGACAACGTCGGCTTCGTCTTCCAGTCGGGCAACCTCGTGCCCGCGCTCACGGCGATCGACCAGCTCCGGCTCGTCGAGAAGATCACCGGCCGACGCGCGGCGACCGCGCCGCTCGCCCTGCTCGACGCCGTGGGCATGGCCGAGCACGCCGACCGGCGTCCTGCGCGGCTCTCCGGCGGCGAGCGTCAGCGCGTGGGCATCGCCCGCGCCCTGGTGGCGTCGCCTTCCGTGCTGCTCGTGGACGAGCCGACTGCCGCGCTCGACCGGCGCCGCAGCCACGAGATCGTGGAGCTGCTGGCCCGCGAGACGCACCAGTTCGGCGTCGCGACCGTGATGGTGACCCACGACCACGACGTGCTCACGCACTGCGACCGCGTCGTGGAGATGACCGACGGCAGGCTCGCGCCCGTTCAGTCCTGATCGGGCGCGGGAGTCCCTGACGCCTGCGCGGCCGGCTGGAGGCCGCGCAGGTAGGGGTCGAGGATCGCGGTGGTCGCGCGCAGGGACCGCTCCAGGTCGCCCGTCTGCTCGACCAGGCGCGAGGCCGCGTGCACGACGGCGTTCACCAGCTCCGCGGACAGCTCGGGATCGGGCGCGCCCAGCTCGCGCAGCGCCGCCAGCACGGGGACGAGCAGCTGGTCGTGGAAGTCGCGCGCACGCTCCGCGACGTCCTCCGACGGCGCGACGACCGCGAGGGTGCGGGCCAGGGCGTGCTCGCCGTCGGCCACGAGCTCGAGGTTGGCGCGGACGAAGGCGATCACCCGTCCGTGCGGGCCGTCCGCTGCGGCGATGGTGGTGTCGAGGCGGCGCTGCCAGGTCGGGAAGGAGTCCCTGACCAGGGCGGACAGCAGGTCCTCCCGCGACGCGAAGTACTGGTAGACGCTCGATCGCGACAGCCCAGCCCGCTCGCCGACCTCGGCGAGCGTCGGGACGCGGTCCGGGTCCGCCGTGAGGAGGTCGCGTGCGGCGTCGAGCAACGCCCGCTCGCGCGCCGCCCGGTGCTCGGCGACGGTCGGCGCGTCGATGCGCGGCATGCGTCTCCTCCTCTCGTCGCCCCTCGCCCGTGGTGCCGGCCACGCGGGCGCCCGGACTCGGGTGCACCATCGTATGTCCCGACATGCTGTCGGGAACATGCCTGAGGTGCCTCGAGCTCACGCTCCGCCGGGCGCGTGGCGCTCGAGGAACGCGAAGACCTCCGTCTCGTCGACGCCGGGGAACGCGCCGGCGGGCAGCGCGGCGAGCATCGACGCGTGCGGCCGCGCGGCGGGCCAGGCCCGCCCCGCCCACCGCTCGGCGAGGTCGGCGGGCGGCCGGTGGCAGCAGGCGGGATCAGGGCACGTCGACGTGCCCCGCTGCGGCGTCTCGCGGCCCTGGAACCAGCGCACGTGCGCGTACGGGACGCCCACGCTGACCGAGAAGTCGCCGTCGGCCGATCCCTGCACCCGTGAGGTGCACCAGAAGGTGCCCGCCGGCGTGTCCGTGTACTGGTAGTACGGGCTGAACCGGTCGTCCACGTCGAAGACCGTCCGGGCGGTCCAGCGCCGGCACACCGGCTGTCCTTCGATGGCGCCGAGCGGGTCCGACGGGAAGCGCACCCCGTCGTTCTCGTACGCCTTGTGCAGCACACCGCTCTCGTGGACCTTCATGAAGTGCACCGGCACGTCGAGGTGACGGGTCGCGAGGTTGGTGAACCGGTGCGCCGCGGTCTCGTACGTGACGGCGAAGGCATCGCGCAGGTCCTCCACCGACAGGCGGCGAGCGGCCTTCGCCTGCCGCAGCATCGCTGCCGCGTCGTCCTCCGGCACGAGCAGCGCCGCCGCGAGGTAGTTGGTCTCCACCCGCTGGCGCAGGAAGTCCCCGTAGTCACGCGGCTCGGTGTGCCCGAGCACGTGCGACGCGAGGGCCTGCAGGACGGCGGAGCGCGGGTCCGGCTGGGACGCGACGCCGTGCGGCAGGTACACCCGGCGGTGTCGCAGGTCCGTGACGGACCGCGTGGAGTGCGGCAGGTCGCCGGCGTGGTGCAGGGAGAAGCCGAGGTGCGCGGCGATCTCCCCGGTCGCGCGCTGGGAGAGCGGCCCGCCCGGGTGCCCGATGGCGGCCAGCAGGTCGCGTGCGTGCTCCTCCAGCTCGGGGAAGTAGTTGTCCCGGGCGCGCATCTCCGCGCGCAGCTCGGCGTTGGCGCGCCGGGCCTCCTCGGGCGTGGCCGCGCGCTCGGTGAGCAGGCGCCGCACCTCGGCCTGGAGACGCACGAGCGCGTCCAGCGCGTCGGTCGGCAGCGACCGGCCCACCTTCACCTGCCCGATGCCGAGCGAGGCGAACAGCGGGCCGCGCTGGGCGCGCTCGAGCGCGACCTCGAGCGCGGCGCGCCGGGTGGGCGGCTCCGGGGACAGGAGCTCCTCCAGCCCCACCCCGAGAGCGGCGGCCACCCGCTGCAGGAAGGAGACCTTGACCTCGCGCCGGCCGTTCTCCAGCAGGGAGACCTGCGAGGGCGCGCGCCCGACGGCGGCGCCCAGGTCCTCCAGCGTCATCCCGCGGGCGGTGCGCAGGTGCCGTACCCGGCGTCCGATGACGATCGGGTCGACCAGCCCCTCCGCGGGCGGCGCCGAGGCGGGCGCCCGCCGTGACGGTGTCGGGGTGCTCGGAGCCGCGCGCCCGCCGGGGCCGGCCGGGCGTTGGGTGCCAGTCGTCACGCTCATGCCCCACGGTCGCCCGTCGCACCTCGGACGCGCCACCTTCCCCGGCGCAGAAGAACCGGGATTCTTCTGCGTCGCCCGGCGGGCAAGGTGGCGGGAGCGCGCCGCAAGGTGGACAGGTCAGGCCCAACGGAGGGAGACCACCCATGGACGCGAACACCGCAGCCACTGTCGGCATCAGCCGCCCGCAGCACGGGCCGCGCCGGCTCGCCCTGGCCGGTGACGAGGCCTCGCGTCGCCGGCCCCGGCCGGGCGACCAGGTGCAGACCGCCGCCGAGCTCGAGCAGGAGTGGGCGAGCGACCCGCGGTGGTCCGGCGTCCGGCGCGACTACTCCGCGCAGGACGTGATCGACCTGCGCGGCACCGTGACCGAGGAGCACACGCTCGCCCGCCGCGGCGCCGAGCGCCTCTGGGAGCTGCTGCACACCGAGGAGTTCGTGCCCGCACTCGGCGCGCTGACCGGCAACCAGGCGGTCCAGCAGGTCCGCGCCGGCCTCAAGGCGATCTACCTGTCGGGGTGGCAGGTCGCCGCCGACGCGAACCTGTCGGGGCACACCTACCCGGACCAGAGCCTGTACCCGGCGAACTCGGTGCCCGCCGTCGTCCGTCGGATCAACAACGCCCTCCTGCGGGCGGACCAGGTGGACGCGGTCGAGGCGGCCCTCACGGGCGGGCCGGGCGCCGGCCGCCGCCTCGGCGAGTGGCTCGCGCCGATCGTGGCCGACGCCGAGGCCGGGTTCGGTGGCCCGCTGAACGCCTACGAGCTCATGCGGGCGATGATCGCCGCGGGCGCCGCGGGTGTGCACTGGGAGGACCAGCTCGCCGCCGAGAAGAAGTGCGGCCACCTGGGCGGCAAGGTCCTCGTCCCGACGTCCCAGCACGTGCGCACCCTCAGCGCGGCGCGCCTCGCGGCCGACGTCGCGGGGGTGCCCACGCTCGTCGTGGCGCGGACGGACGCGCTCGCGGCGGACCTGCTGACCTCCGACGTCGACCCGCGCGACGCCGAGTTCCTCACCGGCGAGCGGACCGTCGAGGGCTACGTCCGGGTGCGTCCGGGCCTGGATGCCGTGGTCGCGCGGTCGCTGGCGTACGCGGAGTACGCGGACCTGCTGTGGGTGGAGACCGGCGAGCCCGACCTCGCCCTGGCGCGGGAGTTCGCCGAGCGGATCCACGAGCGGTTCCCCGGCAAGCTCCTCGCCTACAACTGCTCGCCGTCGTTCAACTGGAAGGCCCACCTCGACGACGCCGCGATCGCGCGCTTCCAGCGCGAGCTCGCCTCGTACGGGTACGCGTTCCAGTTCATCACCCTCGCCGGCTTCCACGCCCTCAACCACGCGATGTTCCAGCTCGCGCGGGGCTACGCCGAGCACGGGATGACCGCCTACGTCGCCCTGCAGGAGGCCGAGTTCGCCGCCGAGGCAGACGGCTACACCGCGACGAGGCACCAGCGCGAGGTCGGCACGGGCTACTTCGACCGCGTCGCGACAGTGCTCAACCCGGACAGCGTGACGACCGCGATGGCCGGCTCCACCGAGACCGCCCGGTTCGGAGGACACCGATGAACGCACTCCCGCAGGCCACCACGACCAGCCGACCCACGGCGCCGGCACCCGCACCCGCCGCCACGCCCGACGGCGTCGCCCCGTTCGCGCACGCAACCGCGCGCGTCGAGGTGGTCGGGCCGCCGGTCGCCGGTTCGGCGACCATCCTGACCCCGGAGGCGCTCGCCTTCCTGACCGAGCTGCACGTCCGCTTCGCGGGTCGGCGGCACGACCTGCTCCTCGAGCGCCAGCGGCGGCAGGAGCGCTACGCCAACGGCCTGGACCCGGACTTCCTGCCCGAGACGGCCGGCATCCGGGCCGACCCGACGTGGCGGGTCGCCGGGGCAGGGCCGGGCCTGGTGGACCGGCGCGTCGAGATCACCGGGCCGACGGACCGCAAGATGACGGTCAACGCGCTCAACTCCGGCGCGCGCGTGTGGCTCGCCGACCAGGAGGACGCGACCTCCCCGACGTGGGAGAACGTCGTCGGGGGGCAGCACAGCCTCTACGACGCGATCCGCGGGCAGGTCGACTTCGTCTCGCCCGAGGGCAAGGAGTACCGGGTCGGGCCGACGACCCCGACGATCGTCATGCGACCGCGTGGCTGGCACCTGGCGGAGCGGCACCTGCGGTTCGTGGACCGCGCCGGCCAGCGGGCCGCGGCGTCGGCCAGCCTCGTCGACTTCGGCCTGTACGCGTTCCACAACGCGACGGCGCTCGTGGCGGCGGGCCGCGGCCCGTACTTCTACCTGCCGAAGATCGAGAACCGCCTCGAGGGGCGGCTGTGGGACGACGTGTTCACCGTCACGGAGACCTACCTCGGGCTGCCGCACGGGACGATCCGCGCCACCGTGCTCATCGAGACGATCACGGCCGCCTTCGAGATGGAGGAGATCCTCTACGAGCTCCGCGACCACTGCGCAGGCCTCAACGCCGGGCGGTGGGACTACATCTTCAGCATCATCAAGACCTTCCGGGAGCGGGGGCCGCGGTACGTCCTGCCCGACCGGTCGCAGGTGACGATGGACGTGCCCTTCATGCGCGCCTACACCGACCTCCTCGTGGCGACCTGCCACCGCAGGGGAGCGCACGCCATCGGCGGGATGTCGGCGTTCATCCCGAACCGCCGCGACCCCGAGGTCACCGCGCGCGCGCTCGACCAGGTGCGGGCCGACAAGGAGCGGGAGGCCGGGCAGGGCTTCGACGGCACGTGGGTCGCCCACCCCGACCTCGTGCCCGTCGCGCGCGAGGTCTTCGACGCCACGCTCGGCGACCGTCCGAACCAGCTCGACCGGCTGCGTGACGACGTCCGCGTCACGGCCGCGCAGCTGCTCGACTTCCGGTCGGCCAACGGCCGCGTCACCGAGGCGGGTGTGCGCGGGAACGTCGCCGTCGCGGTCCGCTACCTCGACTCGTGGCTGCGCGGTACCGGGGCGGCTGCCCTGGACAACCTCATGGAGGACGCCGCGACGGCCGAGATCTCGCGCTCGCAGATCTGGCAGTGGGTCCATCACGGGACCGAGACGGCCGAGGGGCGCCGGATCAGCCGCGCGTGGGTCGCCGAGGTGCTGTCGGAGGTCGTCGCGAGCCTGCCCAGGTCCGCGGGGGACCGGGTCGACGACGCCGCGGCGCTCTTCCGGCAGGTGGCGCTCGCCGATGAGTACCCGAGCTTCCTCACGCTGTCCGCCTACGCCCAGCACCTCGTCCAGCGACCGGAGGGACCGGTGCCGGATCGGTCGTGACGGGGCCGGGCGGTCAGCCCGCCAGCAGCGCGGTGACCAGGAACGCGGTCGAACCGAGTGCCAGCCCGACGACGGCCATCCGGAACCAGCGACGCTCGTCGGCGGCCCGGCCCGCCTGGCCGTGCCGGAACGCGGCGACCAGCGCGCCCGCGCCGCCGATGGTGCAGAGCCCACCGAGGGCCAAGGTCACGATCTCCACGGGGAGAGTCTGCCGCCTCGCCGCGGACGACGACGGCGCCGGTCACCTGGAGGGTGGCCGGCGCCGTCGTCGTCCGTCGTCGCCCCGCGGGGCGACCAGGGTCAGGAGGTGGCGCCAGGGGTCGACGTGGTGCCGCTCGTCGTGCCGTACGGGCTGTCGCCCTCGCCGGTGCGCGAGCGCACCGTGTCGGTCGCCGAGCGCACGGCCTCGGTGACCTTCTCGCGGATCTCGGGCGCCTTCTCCTTCACGATGGTCGCCGCGCGCTGCTCGACGTCGGACACCGTGCTCTTGACCCGCGGGTCCTCCCAGAGCTTCTGGGCCTGTGCGCGGATCTTCTCGAACTGCTCACGACCGGCGCGGGTGCCGAGCACGTAGCCGATCGCGCCGCCCACCAGGAATGCCGCCTTGGTCCGCATGGGGTCCTCCCGTCCTCGTGGCGCTCGCGCGCCCTGACTGTCGTCGAGCCTAGGTCGCGCCGCCGGTGGTCGCGCGCGGTATCGGCGACCCGATCATGGCGACGGGTCGCGCGGACCCGTGATCGGCCGGTCACCAGGGCATGGAAGGATGACGCCATGGCCATGCGTGACATCCGCGTCGTCGGTGACCCCGTCCTCCGGACGCCCTGCGAGCCCATCCGTGAGCGTGACGCGCGCGTCCGCGCCCTGGTAGAGGACCTCCTCGAGACGGTCGACGCCGACGGGCGAGCGGGACTCGCGGCGAACCAGATCGGCGTGAACCTGCGCGCCTTCTCCTGGAACATCGACGACGAGATCGGCTACGTCCTCAACCCGCGCCTCGTCGAGGTGTCCGAGGACGAGTACCAGGACGGCGACGAGGGCTGCCTGTCGGTCCCGGGCCTGTGGTTCCCGACCAAGCGCGCCTGGTACGCCCGCGTGGTGGGGGAGGACCTGGACGGGCGCGAGGTCGTCGTCGAGGGGACCGAGCTCATGGCGCGCTGCCTCCAGCACGAGTGCGACCACCTCGACGGCATGCTGTTCCTCGACCGCCTGGAGCGCGCCGAGCGCAAGAAGGCGATGCGGGCCATCCGCGAGCAGCTCGGCTGATCCGTCCACGGCCCGTGTTCGTGCTGGCCAAGCGCCCGCGCGTCGGGCATGCTGGTCCCAGCACGCCGCAGGCAACGCCAGGAAGTCGCACCTCTCGTTCGTGAACGAGGTCGTTGGGGAAGACGCACCTCGACCGAGCGGAGGATCGACATGGCCGGTGCCATCACCCGCGGTGTCCTTTTCGTGCACTCAGCGCCCCGAGCGCTGTGCCCGCACGTCGAATGGGCCGCCGGCGGCGTCCTCGGCGCGCGCGCGTCGCTGGACTGGACCGAGCAGCCCGCCGCGCCCGGCATGTTCCGAGCCGAGCTCTCCTGGCAGGGCGCACAGGGGACCGGCGCGCGCCTGACGTCGGCCCTGCGCGGCTGGGCGCACCTGCGCTACGAGGTGACCGAGGAGCCGAGCCACGGCAGCGACGGCGGGCGCTGGAGCCACACGCCGGATCTCGGGATCTTCCACGCCGTGACCGACGTGCACGGCAACATCCTCGTGCCGGAGGACCGGGTGCGGGCCGCGATGGAGCACGCCGAGGACCCGGCGCGGATGCGCCGCGAGCTCGACCTGGCGCTCGGCCAGGCCTGGGACGACGAGCTCGAGCCCTTCCGCTACGCGGGCGCAGGCGCGCCGGTCCGCTGGCTGCACCGCGTGGGCTGAGCCGCCCCTCGAGTGGAACGTCGCCCCTGCGACTCGCCACCGGGTGGAACGCAGTGCTCCGGTCTCGTTCCACCCGGCGGCGGAGAGAACGTCAGGCGGTGGTGAGCACCAGGGCCACGTTGTGGCCGCCGAAGCCGAACGAGTTGTTGATCGCCGCGAGCTGACCGTCGCGCAGCGCGCGCGGGGTGTCCCGGACCAGGTCCAGGGCGAGCTCGGGGTCCGGCTGCGACACGTTGATCGTGGGCGGTGCGGTCCGCTCCCGCAGCGCGAGCACGGTGAAGATCGTCTCGAGCGCCCCGGCGCCGCCCAGCAGGTGACCCGTCATCGACTTGGTGGCCGACAGGGCCACGCCGTCGGCGGCACCGCCCAGGACGGCCCGCACGGAGCGCGCCTCGACGAGGTCGCCGACGGTCGTCGACGTCGCGTGCGCGTTGACGTGCGCGACGTCGGCCGCCGCGACGCCCGCGTCCTCGAGGGCCCGGCGCATCGCGGCGATCTGGCCGCGGCCCTCGGGCTCGGGAGACGTCATGTGGTACCCGTCCGCCGACAAGCCGATGCCGACGAGACGCGCGTGGACCCGTGCGCCACGTGCCGCGGCGTGCGCGGCGCTCTCGAGCACGACGATGCCTGCGCCCTCGCCGAGCACGAAGCCGTCCCGCTCGACGTCGTAGGGCCGCGAGGCGGCCGTCGGGTCGTCGTTCCGTGTCGACAACGTGCGGGACGCCGCGAAGGCCGCGATCGGCATCGGGTGGATGGCGGCCTCGGTCCCCCCGGCGACGACGACGTCGGCCCGCCCGGTGCGGATCATCTCCGCCGCGTAGCCGATCGCCTCGGCCCCCGACGCGCAGGCGGAGACGAGCGCGTGCGCGCCGGCCTGCGCGCCGATCTCCAGCCCGACGTACGCGGTGGGGGAGTTGGGCATGAGCATCGGCACAGTCATCGGCAGGACGCGGCGGGCGCCCTTCTCCCGCAGCGTGTCCCACGCGTCGAGCGTGGTCCAGATCCCGCCGATGCCGGAGGACACGACCGCACCGAGCCGGGTCGGCTCGACCTCGGGTGCGCCGGCGTGGGCCCACGCCTCCCGCAGGGCGACCATCGCGTACTGCGCCGACGGGTCCATGCGCTTCATCTCGGGCCGGGACAGCACCTCCGACGGCGGGACCCGGAGCTGCGCCGCGAAGGTCACGGGGAGCTCGTAGGTCGCGGCCCAGTCGTTGTCGAACGTGCGCGCGCCGGACTCGCCGGCGAGCGCGGCGGCCCAGGTGCTGGGCACGTCGCCGCCGAGCGGCGTCGTGGCGCCGAGTCCGGTGATGACGACCTCGGGTGCGGTCACGGTTCCTCCTGCGGGGTGCCGGAAGCCTCCGGCGGCCGGGCTCGGCCGCCGGACGCTCCGGGACGGATCAGGCCTGGGCGCCGGCGATGAAGCTGACGGCGTCGCCCACGGTCGCGAGGTTCTTGACCTCGTCGTCGGGGATGCGGACCGAGAACTTCTCCTCGGCCAGCGTGACGATCGTCATCATCGACAGCGAGTCGATGTCGAGGTCGTCGGTGAAGGACTTCTCCGGCGAGACGGAGTCGGTCGGCAGCCCGGTCTCCTCGCTGACGATCTCCGCCAGGCCGGCCAGGATCTCCTGCTCGCTGTACGCCATCGGTTCTCTCCTCATCGTGGTGGGCCTGCGGCCCGGGGGGTTGCGGGCGCCCGTCGGGGCCCGGTGGATCAGGTTCGCTCAGGGAAGCACGACCACCTGAGCGGCGTACACGAGCCCGGCGCCGAAGCCGATCTGCAGGGCGAGCGCGCCGCTGGTGACCTGGCCCTCGCGGAGCAGGCGCTCGGCGGCGAGCGGGATCGAGGCGGCCGAGGTGTTGCCGGTGTCGGCGATGTCCCGGCCGATGACGACGCGCTCGGGCAGGTGGAGCTGCTTGACCATCTGGTCGATGATCCGCATGTTCGCCTGGTGCGGGATGAAGGCGTCCAGGTCGTCCACCGTCACGCCGGCGGCCGCGAGGGCCTTCTCGGCGATCGGCGCCATCTGCCACACGGCCCACTTGAAGACGCTGGCGCCCTCCTGGCGGAGCGTCGGCCACTCGGCTCCCTGCTCGAACGCCTCCTTCCAGGAGGCGGTCTGCTTGATGAGGTGGCCCTGGCCTGCGGAGCCCCAGACGGTCGGGCCGATGCCCGGCGTGTCGGAGGCGCCCACGACCACGGCACCGGCGCCGTCGCCCAGGAGGAACGAGATGGACCGGTCCGTCGGGTCGACGAAGTCGCTCATCTTCTCCGCGCCGACGACCAGCACGTGCTGCGCCGCCCCCGCCCGCACCAGGGCGTCAGCCTGCCCGATGCCGTAGGCGTAGCCGGCGCACGCGGCCGACAGGTCGTAGGCCGCGGCGGGCACGGCGCCGAGGCGGTCGGCGAGCAGCGCGGCCGCCGACGGCGTCTGGTGGAAGTACGTGGTGGTCGCGACGATCACGGCGTCGACGTCGGCGGGCTGGAGGCCGGCGTGCTCGATCGCGGCGCGCGCGGCGCCCTCGGCGAGGTCGACGACGTCGACGTCCGCCGCCGCGCGCGTGCGCGTGACGATGCCGGTCCGCTGGCGGATCCACTCGTCGCTGGAGTCGATGGGGCCCGCGATCTCGTCGTTCGTCACGACGCGGTCCCCACGGACGCCCCCGATGCCGAGGATGCGCGTGTACGCCGGTCCGGAGCTCTGGGTCAGGGTCGGGCGCGTCACTGCGGGGCCTCCTCGGGTCGCCGGGTGGTGTGGCGGAGCACGAGGTCGCGCGCGGCCTCGAGGTCGTCGGGGCTGGACAGGGCCACCGTCTCCACGCCCGGCAGGCCGCGGCGGGCGAGCCCGGTCAGCACGCCCGCGGGTGCCAGCTCGACGAGCCCGGTCACCCCCATGGCCTGCATCGTCTGCTGGCACAGGTCCCAGCGCACCGGCGCGACGACCTGCTCGGCGAGCCGGTGCAGCACCTCGCGGCCACGCCCGAACGGGCAGCCGTGGTGCACGGGGTAGGTGCGGCCGTCGGCGTCGGACAGGAGGGGCAGGGCGGGGTCCTGCGCGGGCCACGACGCCGCGACGGGCGCGAACTCCTCCTGCGCGGACTGCATGTACGGCGTGTGGAACGCCCCGGCGACCTGGAGTGGGATCACCCGCGCGCGGGCGGGCGGCGCGGCGACGAACGCCGCGAGCGCGTCCCGAGACCCCGCGGCGACGACCTGTCCACCGCCGTTGACGTTCGCCGGGTAGAGCCCGGCGGACTCGATCGCCGCGAGGACGGCCTCGGGCTCCCCGCCGACGACGGCGGCCATGCGGGTGGGCGTGACGGCGGCGGCGCCGGCCATGCTGCGGGCGCGGTGGGCGACGAGCCCGACGGCGCCCTCGTCCGTGAGCACCCCCGCCACGGCGGCCGCGGCGAGCTCGCCGACCGAGTGCCCCGCCGTGACGTCGACCACCTCGCTCGCCGGACGTCCGTCGAGGAGTGCGCGCAGCGCCAGCAGCGACGCGGCGACGATGAGCGGCTGGGCGACGGCCGTGTCCCGGATCGTGTCGGCGTCCGACTCGGTGCCGTGCCGCACGAGATCCACGCCGCAGGCGTCGGCGAACGCCGACAACCGGTCGGCCGCGCCCGGGAGCTCGAGCCATGGACGGAGGAACCCGGGGGACTGGGAGCCCTGACCCGGGCACACGACCGCTAGCACCCGTCCACCATGCCGAACCGGGTGGGCGGCACCGGCCTCCGACGCACACCACGATCGCGGAGAGTCCTTGTGCGCTCCCTACAACGGCCGCCGACGCACGCTCGTGCTCGTGCCCGCACCCCTCAGGAGGAGGCGCCGTCGAGGCGCCCCAGCGCGAGCGCCGTCTGCAGCACGTAGCCCTCGCGCGGGTCGAGCGGGTCCCAGCCGGTGACCTCGGCCACCTTCCGCAGCCGGTACCGCACGGTGTTCGGATGCACGTAGAGCACGCGGGCGGCGGCCTCGAGCGAGCGGCCGTGCTCGGCGTGCGCCGCGAGCGTCTCGAGCAAGGAGCCGCCGGCCGCGGCGAGCGGGGCGTACACCTGCTCGACGAGCGTGCGACGCGCGATCGCGTCACCGACGAGCACCCGCTCGGGAAGCAGGTCGTCGGCGGCCACCGGACGCGGCGCGGTCGGCCAGGCCCGGGCGGCGGCG
>AXCX01000459.1 GCA_000767215.1 Actinotalea fermentans ATCC 43279 = JCM 9966 = DSM 3133 | reverse complement strand
CCCGGCGCGGCAGGGGTGCCGGCGCCGGACGCCCGTCGGTGGCCGAGCAGGGCGGCGAGCGCGACGACGCCCGCTCCGCCGAGCCCGACCGGGAGCCACGGGAAGCCGCCGCCGGATGCGCCGTCGCCGTCGTCGAGCGCCGCGAGGCGGTAGCCGTCGGCGGCCGCGATCGCGGCGCCTGCCCAGTCGTCGTCACGCAGGGCGTCCTCGACGTCCGCGGCGACCGTGTCCAGCTGGTCGTCGGTCAGGTCGAGGGCGTCGTCGACCGAGATCGCGTAGGCGCGGTCGCCGACCGCGACGGCCAGGAGCACGTCGTCGCGGCCGAGCCCGCTCTCGATCGCGGCCTCCTCCGCCCACGCCGCGGCGTCCCAGTCGCCGAAGGTGTCCACGAACGCGACGAAGAGCTGCAGGTCGGTCTCGCGCGCCAGCCGGTCGAGGGCGTCGGCCACGGCCGCCTCCCGCGAGCCGAGCACGCCCGCGGTGTCCGTGATCTCGTCGGCGAGGCGCCCCGGCTCCTCGATGCGCACGACGCGGCCCGCCGCGGGGGCGGTCAGGGCGACCAGGCCGGTCAGGGCGGCGAACCCCGCCGCGAGAGCTCGGGCCGCGCGCCGGGGGAGTGCCACCCGTCGATCCTGGCCGCCCTGGCGGTGGGGCGCAACGGACTCCCAGGTCGCAGGCCCGCGGCCGCGCGGTCAGCCGCGGTGCAGCACGTCCTCGGCGTCGACGATCCGGTAGGAGTAGCCCTGCTCGGCGAGGAACCGCTGACGGTGCGCCGCGAACTCCTGGTCCACGGTGTCGCGCGCGACCACGGCGTAGAAGTGCGCCGTCCGCCCGTCCGCCTTGGGGCGCATGATCCGGCCGAGGCGCTGCGCCTCCTCCTGGCGCGACCCGAACGAGCCGCTCACCTGGATCGCGACGGCCGCCTCGGGCAGGTCCACCGAGAAGTTCGCGACCTTGCTCACGACGAGCGTCTCGACGTCGCCCGCGCGGAACGCGTCGAACAGCCGCTGCCGCTCGCGGACGGTCGTGGCGCCCGTGATCAGGGGTGCGCCGAGGTGCTCGGCCAGCTCGTCGAGCTGGTCCAGGTACTGCCCGATGACCAGCGCCTGGTCGCCCGGGTGCCGCGCGACCAGTGCCTCGACCACGTGGTTCTTGCCCGACGCCGTCGCGGCCAGGCGGTACTTGTCCTCCGGCTCGGCGGTCGCGTACGCGAGGCGGTCGGCGTCGGCGAGGGTCAGCCGCACCTCGATGCACTCGGCGGGCGCGATGTACCCCTGCGCCTCGATGTCCTTCCAGGGCGCGTCGTACCGCTTGGGCCCGATGAGGGAGAACACCTCGTCCTCCCGCCCGTCCTCGCGCACCAGCGTGGCCGTCAGCCCGAGCCGGCGTCGCGCCTGCAGGTCGGCGGTCATCCGGAACACTGGTGCCGGGAGCAGGTGGACCTCGTCGTAGAGGATCAGCCCCCAGTCCCGCGCGTCGAGCAGCTCCAGGTGCGGGTAGACGCCCTTCCGGCGGGTGGTGAGCACCTGGTAGGTGGCGATCGTGACCGGGCGCACCTCCTTGCGGGCCCCCGAGTACTCACCGATCTCGTCCTCGGTCAGGGTCGTGCGGCGCAGGAGCTCGTCGCGCCACTGGCGCGCGGAGACGGTGTTCGTGACGAGGATGAGCGTCGTCGTGCGCGAGCGCGCCATCGCGCCGGCGCCCACCAGCGTCTTGCCCGCGCCGCACGGCAGCACGACGACGCCGCTCCCGCCGTGCCAGAAGCTCTCCACCGCCTGCTCCTGGTACGGGCGCAGGTGCCAGTCGGAGGTGTCGAGGTCGATCGCGTGCGCCTCGCCGTCGACGTACCCGGCCAGGTCCTCCGCGGGCCAGCCGAGCTTGAGGAGGGCCTGCTTGAGGCGCCCGCGCTCGCTGGGGTGCACGACGACGTCGTCGGCGTCCAGGCGCACGCCCAGCATCCCGGCCACGCGCCGCGAGCGGAGCACCTCCTCGAGGACCGCGCGGTCCAGGGAGTGCAGGAGGAGGCCGTGCACCGGGTGCGAGACGAGCTGCAGCCGCCCGTACCGCGCCATGGTCTCGGCGATGTCGACGAGGAGCGCGTGCGGCACCGGGTAGCGCGAGTACTCGAGCAGCACGGAGACGACCTGCTCGGCGTCGTGCCCGGCCGCGCGCGCGTTCCACAGGCCGAGCGGCGTGAGCCGGTACGTGTGGACGTGCTCGGGGGCGCGCTCCAGCTCCGCGAACGGGGCGATCGCGCGGCGGCAGGCGTCGCCGTCCGGGTGGTCGACCTCGAGCAGGAGCGTCTTGTCGCTCTGGACGATGAGCGGGCCCGTCACGGCGTGACGTCCAC
>AXCX01000458.1 GCA_000767215.1 Actinotalea fermentans ATCC 43279 = JCM 9966 = DSM 3133 | reverse complement strand
TCCGCCTCGCGGTCGAGGTCGAGCACGCGCACCCGGCCGGCGTCCACCCGCAGCGGCCGCACCCGGCGCCGGGACGTCGAGCCGTCCGGACCGACGAGCTGGAGCCACACGGGCCGGTGCTCGGCCGCGGCCTCCCGCAGCAGCCCGATGGCCAGACCAGGGCCGGCCGGGTCTCCCGGGTCGATGTCGTCGTCGGCCTCGCCCCGGCGTCGGTCGCCCGCCAGCAGGTCACCGGCGAGCCGGTGCAGGCGGCGGTC
>AXCX01000457.1 GCA_000767215.1 Actinotalea fermentans ATCC 43279 = JCM 9966 = DSM 3133 | reverse complement strand
GGGGGGGTCACGCCCCGAGGACGAGCGGTCCTGCCACGGCCCACCGTTGCGCCCAGTCGCCGATCGGGGCGACGTCTGCTGCCACGAGCGCACCGTGGTCGAGAACGGAGAACGGTGGCCGTGCTGCGGCGCGGCCGAACGCGGCGCTGGTCGTGGCGGTCACGAGCGCAGGGTCGCCGCCGGCCGTCGTCACGACGGCGCGGGCGAAGTCGAACCACGAGGCCCGGCCGGCAGACGTGCCGTGGTACGTCCCCGCCGGCGCACCTGCGTCGATCATGCGGACGACGAGGTCCGCCAGGTCGGCGGACCATGTCGGCTGGCCCACCTCGTCGGCCACGACCGCTACCGTCCCCCGTTCGGCGTAGATGCGGGCGATGGTCTTCGGGAACGACGAGCCCTGTGCCCCGTACAGCCACGCGGTGCGGATGATGAGGTGGTCCGGCGCCTCCGCGCGGACCGCCCACTCGCCGGCCGCCTTCGTACGGCCGTACGCCGAGCGAGGCGCGATGGGGGTGCCCTCCGCGTACGGGGTCGTGGCCGCGCCGTCGAAGACGTAGTCCGTCGAGATCTGGACGATCCTGGCGCCATGACGGGCCGCTGCCCGGCCCAGGTTGGCCGGGCCGACGGCGTTGACGGCGAACGCGGCGGCTTCCTGCTCCTCTGCCGCGTCGACAGCCGTCCACGCGGCGCAGTTGACGACGACGGCGTGGCCGCCGACGGCCTCCATGACCGCGCCGGGGTCCGTGATGTCCACCTCGTCGCGGTCCACCGCCGTCACCTCGTGGTCGCGGCTGCGGAGCGCTGCCACCATGTCGTGCCCGAGCATCCCTTGCGCTCCCACCACGAACCAGCGCACCACGCCTCCAGCGTCTCGTCCACACCCGGTCTCCGCCGTACCCGGCCGCGGCCAGCGTAGCCGGGACCGCTACCCTGGCCGACGACGACCTGACGAAGGAGCGACACAGTGGAGTACCGCGAACTGGCCGTGCCGGGAGCCTGGGAGATCACGCCCCGACAGTTCGGCGACCCTCGCGGGGTCTTCCTCGAGTGGTTCAAGAGTGAGAGGTTCGAGGCCGCTCTCGAACACCCGCTCCGGCTCTCGCAGGCGAACCTGTCCGTCTCGGCCGCCGGTGTCCTGCGCGGCATCCACTTCGCCGAGGTGCCGCCCGGGCAGGCGAAGTACGTCACGTGCGTGCGTGGTGCCGTGCTCGACGTGGTGGTGGACATCCGCGTCGGCTCCCCCACCTTCGGCGCGTGGGACAGCGTCCTGCTCGACGACGTTGACCGACGCGCCATCTATCTGGGCGAGGGGCTCGGCCACGCGTTCATGTCCTTGGAGGACGGCTCGACCGTGACCTACCTGTGCTCGACGCCCTTCGCGCCGGGCCGCGAGCACGGTGTCCACCCGCTGGACCCAGCGATCGGCATCGACTGGCCGACCACGGGTCGCGACGGCGGCCCGCTCACACCGCTCCTGTCCGCCAAGGACGCCGCCGCACCGTTGCTCGGGGATGCCCTCGAGCGCGGGCTGCTTCCCACGCTGGACTCCGTGGAACGGTATCTGGGATCTCTGCGTGCCTGAGCCCGCTGCGCGCGTCGTCGCGGTCGTTGTCACCTATCGTCCCGACACGGCGGCCACGACCGCACTCATCGACGCGCTGGCCCCTCAGGTGGCAGCGCTGGTGGTGGTCGACAACGGGAGCCCTGAGCCGGTGGTCAGCGAGCTCCGCCGCGCCTGTGCGGCCCTCGGCGGAGCGGCCGAGCTGCTCGAGCTCGGGTACAACCGCGGCATCGGCGCGGCTCAGAACGCGGGCGTCGTGCGCGCCGGCGAGCTCGGGGCCGACGCGGTCCTGCTCTCCGACCAGGACTCGCTGCCTTCCCCCGACATGGTGGCCGTCCTGCTCGACGGACTCACCGCTGCACGCGCCGACGCTGCAGCGGGGCGGATCGCGCCACCTGCCGCCGTCGGGCCGGTGATCACGGACGGGCGCAATCAGGGGGCCGTTCTGCTCTTCTCCGATCATCGTTGGGGACCGCGACGCGCGCACGTGTCGGACCGGCACGGCGCACTGGTGCCCGCCACCTTCCTGCTCGCGTCAGGGTGCCTCGTCCCGGTCGGTGCGCTCGACACGGTCGGCCCCATGAACGAGGCGTGGTTCATCGACCACGTCGACCTCGAGTGGGGGCTCCGGGCGCGTCGGGCCGGGCTCGGACTGTACGGCGTCGTCGGCGCGACGATGTCGCACTCGCTCGGCGATCGGACCCAGCGCATCCCTGGCCGGCAGCGGGACGTGCACGTCCACGCGCCCGTGCGGAACTACTACATGGCGCGGAACACGGTGCTGCTCATCCGCTCAGGACTCATGCCGGTTGCCTGGCGCTGGGGCTACGCCGCGTGGATCGCCAAGTACGCAGTCTTCTACATGCTCGCCGTCGCACCACGTGCCCTCCGGGCACGCCTGCTGCTGCGCGGCCTCGTCGACGGGTTGCGCGGCCGGTCCGGGCCCGCCCCCGAGGGGCGTCGGAACCGCTGAGACGGCGCGCGACGGAATCAGGTGACCGTGACGGTGCGGCAGCCGAGCAACCGGTCA
>AXCX01000456.1 GCA_000767215.1 Actinotalea fermentans ATCC 43279 = JCM 9966 = DSM 3133 | reverse complement strand
GGCCGCCGGCCCACGCCGTGCGGGCGATCGGCTGGACGCCGACGGGGGTGCGGCGTCGGCCGCCGAGGCGCGGCGGGCCCGTTCGGTCTGGCCGCACGTCGAGGAGCGCATCACCGACCTCGTCGCACAGCACCGGTCCACGCTCGTCTTCACGAACTCGCGCCGGGCCGCCGAGCGCCTCACGTCGCGCCTGAACGAGGTCTGGGCCGAACGCAGCGGCGCGGAGGTGCCCGACGTCGGGGCGGCGCAGCCCGCCGCGGCGCCGAGCGCGTCCGGGACGAGCGCCGGCATCGACACCCGGGACGCGACGACGATCCTCGCGCGGGCGCACCACGGCTCGATGAGCCGGACGGAGCGCACCCGGACCGAGTCCGAGCTCAAGTCCGGGCGCCTGCCGGCCGTCGTCGCGACGTCGTCGCTCGAGCTCGGCATCGACATGGGCGCCGTGGACCTGGTCGTCCAGGTGGGCGCCCCACCGAGCGTCGCGTCCGGCCTGCAGCGGGTCGGCCGCGCCGGGCACCAGGTCGGCGCCGTGTCCCGAGGTGTGCTCTTCCCGACGCACCGGGGCGATCTCGTCCCCGCGGCGGTCACCGCCGCCCGCATGCGCGCCGGCGCGATCGAGGAGCTGTCGGTGCCGGCCAACCCGCTGGACGTCCTCGCCCAGCAGGTGGTCGCCATGGTCGCGGTCGACGCGTGGACCGTGGCGGACCTGGCGACGGTCGTGCGTCGGGCCGCCCCCTTCGCCGGTCTGGGCGACGCGACCCTGCGTGCGGTGCTGGACATGCTCGCGGGGCGCTACCCGAGCGAGGAGTTCGGCGAGCTGCGCCCGCGCATCGTCTGGGACCGCGCGACCGGCGTGCTCACGCCCCGGCCCGGGGCGCTGCACCTGGCCGTCACCAGCGGAGGCACGATCCCCGACCGCGGCCTGTACGGGGTGTTCCTGGCCGGTGCCGACGACGCCGCGGGCCAGGCGCCCACCGACCCCAACGCGCGGGGGCGGGGAGGGCGCCGCGTCGGCGAGCTCGACGAGGAGATGGTCTACGAGTCGCGCGTCGGCGACACGTTCACCCTCGGCTCGAGCACCTGGCGCATCGAGGAGATCACCCCCGACCGCGTGCTCGTCTCGCCCGCCCCCGGCCTGCCCGGCCGCCTGCCCTTCTGGAAGGGTGACGCGCCCGGCCGACCCGCGGAGCTCGGACGCGCCCTCGGCGCCTGGGTCCGTGAGGTCGCGGCGCTGCCGCCGGCGCAGGCCCGGCGCCGGTTGGCGGCCGACGGTCTCGACGAGTGGGCCGCGGACAACCTCGTGGCCTACCTGCGCGAGCAGCGTGACGCGACAGGCCACCTGCCCGACGACGCGACGGTCGTCGTCGAGCGGTTCCGCGACGAGATCGGCGACTGGCGCGTCGTCGTCCACTCGCCGTTCGGCGCTCGTGTGCACGGTCCCTGGGCGATCGTGCTCGCGGCGCGCCTGCGCGAGCGGCACGGCCTGGACGCCGCGGTCCTGCACGCCGACGACGGCCTGGTGCTGCGCCTGCCGGACACGCTGTCGGAGGCGGTGTGGGACGTGGCCGCGGGCCGCTGGCGCGGCGGCGAGGGGCCCCGCATCGAGCTCGACGACCTGCTGCTCGCACCCGAGGAGGTCGCCGACGCGGTGCGCAGCCAGCTCGGCGGGTCGGCGCTCTTCGCGGCGCGGTTCCGCGAGGCGGCGGCGCGCTCGCTCCTGCTCCCCCGTCGCCGGCCGGACCGCCGCCAGCCGCTGTGGCAGCAGCGGCAGCGCTCGAGCCAGCTGCTCTCCGTCGCCGCGAAGTTCCCCGAGTTCCCCGTGCTCCTCGAGGCGGCCCGCGAGTGCCTCCAGGACGACTTCGACGTCGCAGGGCTGACCCGGCTCATGGCGGACGTCGCGGCCCGGCGCGTCCGCGTCGTGGAGGTGACCACCCCGACGCCGTCGCCGTTCGCCCGGTCGCTGCTCTTCGGGTACACGGCCCAGTTCCTGTACGAGGGGGACGCGCCCCTCGCCGAGCGGCGGGCCGCAGCGCTGACGCTCGACCCGACGCTGCTCGCCGAGCTCCTCGGCCAGCAGGGCGCCGCCCAGCTGGCGGACCTGCTCGACCCCGGAGCCCTCGAGCGCACCGAGGCCGAGGTCACGGGAACCGCACCCGCCCGGCAGGCGCGGCACCTCGAGGACGCCGCCGACGTCGTCCGCCGCCACGGCCCCCTGACCGCCGCCGAGCTGGCCGCGCGCACCCGTCCCGAGCTCCGGGCCGAGGTCGGCACGTGGCTCACCGAGCTC
>AXCX01000455.1 GCA_000767215.1 Actinotalea fermentans ATCC 43279 = JCM 9966 = DSM 3133 | reverse complement strand
TGCGCATCGGAGCCACCGCGCAGCCGGAGCACTGGGCGGCCATCGAGGACGCCGGGCGGCTGCGGGACGCCCTGGGCGTGGCGCTGCCCGTCGGCGTCCCGGTCGAGTTCACCGAGGTCGTCCCCGACCCGCTGGGTGACCTCGTCCGCCGGCACGCGCGCACGCACGGCCCGTTCACCGCCGCCGACGTCGCCGCGCGTCTGGGCCTGGGCGTGGCGGTGGTCGCCGACGTCCTGCGCCGGCTGGAGGCGGACGGGGCCGTGGTCGTCGGCCGGATCCGCCCCGAGGCGCTCGGCGGCACCGGCGAGGACGTCTGCGACGCCGACGTGCTCCGGCTCATCAGGCGACG
>AXCX01000454.1 GCA_000767215.1 Actinotalea fermentans ATCC 43279 = JCM 9966 = DSM 3133 | reverse complement strand
GCCGCTCGGCAGCAGCGCCGGGACGACGCGCTCGTCGTCGCGCAGGCGCCGGGCGACCTCGCGCAGGGCCGTCGTCACGTCGTCGCGCCGGGCCGGGTCGGGCACGCGGTCCCCGGCGAGGGCGTGCACGACGACGAGCACCCCGCCCGGCCGCAGGATCCGCAGCGCCTGCTCGACGTGCTCGGTCAGGTCGAGCGGGTCGTCGGCGGCCACGACGAGGTCGTAGGCCGCGTCGGCGAGCCGGGGGAGCACCTCGAGCGGGCGGCCGGTGATCGTCCGGATCCGGGTGGGTCGGACTCCGGCCTCCGTGAACGCCTCACGTGCGGCGCGCTGGTGCTCCGCCTCGGTGTCGATGGTGGTCAGGACGCCGTCGGCGCTCATCCCGCGCAGCAGCCACAGCCCCGCGACGCCCGCGCCGGTGCCGATCTCCACGACGGCCGTCGCGCGCGTCGCCGCCGCGAGGGTGGCCAGGAGGGCGCCCGTGCCGGCGGAGACCGTGTCCGCGCCGAGCTGGTCCGCGCGGTCCGCCGCGCGCAGCAGCGCGTCGTCCGTGGGGACGAAGGCCTCGGCGTGGGCCCAGCTCGCAACCTTGTCGCTGATGATGTCCTCCGATCCGCCGCCACGATGCTAGCGCCGGATCGCCGCGGACGCGGGAACACGGCGGGGCCCCGGCTCGTTGGTCATCTCGACAGCTGTCGAGGACACTGGTCGCGCGGGCGAGCGCCCGCGGGGAGGAGAACCGTGGGACGTCGACCGTGGCGCGCCGGTGGCGCAGCACAACCGACGCCGTCCGCGCACGCTCCCGGGGCACCGGTGGGCACCTCCGGACCGTCCGCCGCTGTCCCCGGCTCTGCGTCCGCCGTCGGGGACGCCGACCCGGTCGACGTGCCTGCCGGGGACGCCCCCGCCGGGCACGTGCCCGGCTGGGAGGAGATCGTCACCGAGCACTCCGCCCGGGTGTACCGCCTGGCGTACCGGCTGACCGGCAACCGGCACGACGCCGAGGACCTGACCCAGGAGACCTTCCTGCGGGTGTTCCGGTCCCTGAACACGTACTCGCCCGGCACCTTCGAGGGCTGGCTGCACCGCATCACCACGAACCTCTTCCTGGACCAGGTGCGCCGCAAGCGCCGGGTCCGCATCGACCCGTGGGGCGACGAGACCGAGCGGCTGCCGGCGGCGTCCTCGTCCACCCCGGAGCGCGGCTTCGAGCACGCGAACCTCGACTCCGACGTGCAGCGCGCGCTGGACGCGCTGCCCCCGGAGTTCCGGGCCGCCGTCGTGCTGTGCGACATGGAGGGGCTGTCGTACGAGGAGATCGGCGTGACGCTGGGCATCAAGCTCGGCACGGTCCGGTCCCGGATCCACCGCGGCCGGGCGCTGCTGCGCGAGTCCCTCGCGCACCGCGCGCCCGAGCACCTGCGAGCGGCGGCACCGGCCCGCACGGCCGGCTCCGAACCCGAGGTCGTCGGCGTCGTGGGGGTCACCCGGCCATGACGCACCTCGGCACGCAGATCAGTGCTCTCGCCGACGGCAGGCTCACCGGGGCCGCGCGCGAGCGGGCGCTGTGCCACGTGGCGGCGTGCGGGCCGTGTGCCGAGGAGCTCCGCGCGACGCGTGCCGCACGTGAGGCGCTCGCCGCCGCCGCCGACGTCGCACCGGCACCCGACCTCGCGTTCCGTCTGCTCGCGCTCGGCTCGACCGATGCCTGCCCGATCGACACGGCACCGCGCGGCGCCGCCCGTGCTGACACCGCGCCGGCACTCGGCGGGGGCCCCGTCCTCGGCGACGCCGTGGGCTTCGGTGCGGAGCCCTTCGGTGGGGGGCGGCTCGGTGGGGGGCGGCTCGGTGGCTCCGTGCTGGCCGGTGGCGCGGGCGCGCGGCCCGTACCCGTCCGGACCGTGGCCGTGCTCGGGGTGGGGGCGGCCGTCGTCGGTCTCTTCCTGCTCGGCGACGTCCGCGACGTCTCGCCGGACAGCCACCCCGCGGCCGATCTGGCGCTCCTCGCCGCGGCCGGCTCGGCCGGTGGCGGCACCGTCGCGGTCAGCGCGGCCGAGTCGACGACGGTGCCCGCCGTCACGGGCACCGACGTCGACCCGGGCGCGCTCGAGGCGGCCTGGCCCGGCGGCGTCCTCCCCGAGGGCTACACGGCCGTGGCGACCCACGCCGACGCCGGCTGGGCCGAGCTCGACCTGGACGGCCCGGTGGGCGCCGTCGTCGTGCAGCGGCAGGCCGGGCACCTCGACGACGACCTCGCGGCCCAGGTCCCGAGCGTGACGATCGGCGACCACGAGGTGCACGTGCTCTCCGACGTCCCCTGGCACGCCGTCTGGCAGTCCGGGGACGCCGTCGTCGGCGTGATCGCGGCGCACCGCTCGCGTGCGGTGGACGCGCTGGTCGCCGCCTACCCGCACGAGCAGGTCGACGGCGGGATCGCTGCGCGGATGTCGCGCGGCTGGCAGACAGTGGTTGGAGCATGGGCCCCGTGAGTCAGTCCGACCCCTTCGCGCCGCCGTCGCACCGTCCGGCCGCGACCGAGAACGCAGGCCCGAGCAGCCCGCCTGCAGGCGCGCCAGCCGGCGCGCCTGCGCCGTCCCCGACACCGGAGTCCGAGCCGGCCCCGGCGCCGGAGGCCGAGCCGGCCC
>AXCX01000453.1 GCA_000767215.1 Actinotalea fermentans ATCC 43279 = JCM 9966 = DSM 3133 | reverse complement strand
CGCGCGGGGGAAGGGCGGGGCCGGTGGCGCGGGCGGAACCGGTGGCGCGGGCGGGAGCCGGGGCGAGCCGGCGCCCGAGGGGATCGGCGACGTCATGCACCGCGTGGCCGAGCTCGGGGACGCGCCCGGGCCGGTGGTCGGCGTCCAGCGCCTGGACCACCCCGACGGCTCGACCGGCTGGGTGGTGAGCGTGCCGGGAATGCGCAGCGGCGCCGTCGTGCCGGGGGTGGACCCCATGGACAACGCGACGAACGCCGCGCTCATGGCCGGCCTGCCCGACGCGATGACGGACGGCGTCGAGGAGGCGATGCTGCGTGCGGGGGTGGGCCCGCAGGACCCGGTGCTGCTGGCCGGGTACAGCCAGGGCGGCATGGTCGCCACGCGCCTGGCGACGTCGCTGCAGGGCACGTTCACGATCGAGGCGGTGCTGACGGCGGGCTCGCCCGTGGGGTCGATGCCCGTCCCGGCCGGCGTCACGGCGCTGCACCTCGAGCACGCGCAGGACTGGGTCCCGGCGCTCGACGGCGCCCCGAACCCGGACGCCGTGAACCGCACCACCGTTGTCCGCACGCTGCCCGGCGGCGGGGCGGCGGTCGCGGGCACGCAGCTCGGGCTGACGCCCGCGGGTCTCGGGCAGGCGCACAGCGCGTGGGAGTACGCCGGGACGGCGGCGGAGGTCGAGCGGCTCGCCGACCCGTCGGTCGACGGCTTCCGGGCGGCCCTCGACCGCGTGCTCGGCGAGGGGTCGCGGGCGACCAGCCAGTCGTTCCTGGTCGCCCGCGTGCCCGAACGGGGCTAGCCCGGTGCTAGTCGCGGACCACCAGCGACATGACGAAGGACGCCACGGAGATGATGAGCGCGCCCACCACCGCGGTCCAGAAGTTGTCGATCCGCAGGCCGTAGTCGGTCTGCTCGCTCAGCCACCCGACGAGCCACAGCATGGCCGCGTTCACCACCACGGTGAACAGGCCGAGCGTGAGGATGTACAGCGGCAGCGAGAGGAGCTTGACCACCGGCTTGACGATCGCGTTGACCACGCCGAACACCAGGGCGACCGCCAGGAAGACGAGCACGCGCTGGGCGGTCTCGTCGCCGCCGACCACCTCCAGCCCGCTCAGCACGAGGGTCGCGAGCCAGATCGCGACGGCGTTGATGATCACCTTCAGCAGGAACTTCATGGTCGGCATCGTGGCAGGTCGTCCCGCCGAGCGGAACGCCATCCGGGCAGGACCTTCGGCGGCCGCGCGGCGCTGGCATGCTGGCGCGGTGACCGGTCCAGCCCCGCGACGCGTGGTCCAGCAGATCCCCGCCTACGTCCCCGGCGCCCGCCCCGGCGCGGACGGTGCGTACAAGCTCTCGTCCAACGAGAACCCGTTCCCGCCGCTCGACGGCGTGCGGGAGGCCGTCGCGCGCGCGTCCGCCGACCTCAACCGCTACCCGGACATGTACGCCTCGGACCTCGTCGCGGCGCTCGCGGCGCGGCACGGCCTCGAGCCGGCCTGGGTGGTCGCCGGGTGCGGGTCCGTGGCGGTGCTCGCGCACGTGCTCGAGGCGTTCTGCGACGCCGGCGACGAGGTGGTCCATGCGTGGCGCTCGTTCGAGGCGTACCCGATCGCCGTGAGCCTGCAGGGTGCCGTCGGGGTCCGCGTCCCGGTCGACGCCGCGGGGCGGCACGACCTGCCCGCGATGGCGGCCGCCGTCGGGCCGCGCACGCGCGTGGTGCTGGTGTGCACACCGAACAACCCCACGGGGCCCGCGGTGCACGCCGACGAGCTCGAGGCCTTCCTGGACGCCGTGCCGCGCGACGTCCTCGTCGTGCTCGACGAGGCGTACGTGGAGTTCGTGCGCGACGCCGACGCGGCGGACGGGCTGGCCGCGCTGCGGGCGCGGGAGAACGTCGTCGTGCTCCGCACGTTCTCGAAGGCCTACGGGCTCGCGGGGCTGCGGGTCGGGTACGCGCTGGCGCACCCCGACGTCGCCGCCGCAATCCGGACGGCGGCCACGCCGTTCGGCGTGAACCAGCTCGCGGAGGCCGCCGCGCTCGCGTCGCTCGAGGCGGAGCCGGCGCTGGCCGAGCGGGTGGCGGCCGTCGTCGCCGAGCGCGAGCGCGTGCTCGCCGGCCTGCGTGCGCAGGGCTGGGACGTGCCCGAGAGCCAGGCGAACTTCGTCTGGCTCGCCACCGGGGAACGGACGGTGGACCTGGCCGCCGACGCGCGCGCCCACGGCCTGCTGGTCCGGCCCTTCGCCGGCGAGGGCATCCGCATCAGCATCGGCGAGCCCGCCGCGAACGACCGCGTCCTCGAGGTCGCCGCCACCTGGCGCTGACCGCGACGCGTCCCGGTGGGCGAGACGTACCGCTCCGTACCCTGGTTCTGCCCCGGCGCACGCCGGTAGTTTCCGGCTCGTGCAGCAGACCACCCTGGCTCGCGTCCGTCACGACGTCGACCTGTGCGCTGCCTGTCGGCCGGCCGCTCCGGCCCGCCGAATGCCCTGCTGAGTCCCGCC
>AXCX01000452.1 GCA_000767215.1 Actinotalea fermentans ATCC 43279 = JCM 9966 = DSM 3133 | reverse complement strand
CCGCGGGCGGCGGCGGACGGCCGTCGTCGTCGCCGTCGTGGCCGTCGCCGCGCTCGGGGTGGGCGCCGCCGTCCTGCTCGGCGGTCAGCCGGACGGGGACGACACCGACCCGGTGGCCACCGGGGCACCGGACGTGCAGCCCGTGGACTCCCTGGCGGACGTCGTGCCGTCGGCGACCGACGTGCGCGGCACGCGCGAGGGCGACCAGGTGGTCTTCACCTGGACGAACCCCGAGCCCGAGCCGGGCGACGAGTACCTGTGGCGGCTCCTCAGCCTCGTCGACGAGCAGGCCCTCACGCGCTCGGCCGAGCCGACCGCGTCCGTGCCCGTGCAGGACGGCGAGACCTGCATCGAGGTGTTCGTCACGCGCGACGGCAAGGCGTCCGTCGAGCCGGTCAGGGGGTGCCTGTGAGCCTCGGACAGGACCAGGAGGCGCCGCGGCGGCCGGACGGCGCCCCGGACGCGACGGGTGCCGCCGTGTCCGTCGAGTACTGCGGGGAGTGGTACCGCGTCGCCTGGGGCGACGTCTTCGAGGTGGGCCGGGAGGCCGACCTCACGATCGACGAGAACCCGTTCCTGCACCGCCGCTTCCTGCGCCTGTCCTCCGACGCCGGCCTGTGGTGGCTCGAGAACATCGGCGCCCGGATCTCGGCGACCGTGTGCGACGTCGGGGGCGGCGTGCAGTCCTGGCTCCCGCCCGGGGCGCGCCTGCCGCTCGTCTTCCCCGTCTCCACCGTCACGTTCCTCGCCGGCCCGACGTCGTACGAGTTCGACGTCTACCTCGAGACCTCGCCGTACCGCGAGGTGCGGACCGCCGTCGAGGCCGTCGGCGCCACCACGGTCGGCGAGGCCCGGTGGACGACGTCGCAGCTCCAGCTGATCGTCGCGCTCGCCGAGCCGCTGCTGCGCCGGACCGGGTCGGGGCTCAGCGAGATCCCGTCCTCGGCCGCGGCCGCGCGCCGGCTCGGCTGGACGCTCACCCGCTTCAACCGGAAGCTCGACAACGTCTGCGACAAGCTCGACCGCCACGGCGTCAAGGGCCTGCGCGGCGGGCCCGCGGGCCACGCCACCTCCCGCCGGATCCGGCTCGTCGAGTACGCCGTCACGTCGCGCCTGGTGACCGCAGCCCACCTCGGTCTGCTCGACCTGGAGGTCGACGAGTGACCGCCGCCCTCTGCCCACCCCCCGCCTGCCCAGCCACCCCCGGGACGCCCTGACATGCGCATCAAGCTCACCCTCGAACGCCTCGGCGGACAGCCGGTCGACCTCGTCGTCACGGCCGACGCCGGCGCCACCGTCGGCGACGTCGCGGAGGCCCTCGTCGAAGGCAACCCCGACCCGCACGCCGCCAGCCCGGGCGGACCGGTGACGCTGCGGCTGCACACGCCCGACGGTGCGGGCCTCCTGCTCGACGCCGCCGCGACGGTCGAGGGCTCCGGGGTCCGCTCGGGCGGCACCGTGCGCGTCGAGCGGGTCGGGGGCGCCGTCGTCGGCCCCGGGGAAGGGCGCCCCCCCGCGGTCGCGGTGCTGCGGGTCCTCGCCGGGCCGGACGAGGGCCGCGAGTTCCCGCTCCCGGCCGGGGCGACGGTCGTCGGCCGGGATCGCGACGTCGCCGTCCGGCTCAGCGACCCGATGGTGTCCAAGCGCCACGCGCGCATCAACGTCGCCGACACCGTGGAGATCGTCGACCTCGGCTCGGCCAACGGCGTCGTCGTCGACGGCGTCCCCGTCCCGCGGGTGCCCCTGGAGTCCGGCGGGACCGTCCTGCTGGGCGACACGGTGCTCACCGTCGTGCTGCTGCAGCGGCCCGCCGACCGGGCCCAGGCGACCACCGTCGTGCCCTTCGTGCGCCCTCCGCGCGTCGTGCCGGCGGTCGAGGAGCGCGAGATCGCCGCGCCGACCGTGCCGCAGCCGTCGCCGCCCCGGCGCTTCCCGCTCGTCGCCATGGTCGCGCCGCTGCTCATGGGCGCGATCCTGTTCACCGTCACCCGCAACGCGTTGAGCCTGATGTTCGTCGCGCTGAGCCCGGTCATCATGGTCGGCACCTGGCTCGACGCCCGGCTCACCGCGCGCCGCCAGTTCGCCGCCGCGACCGAGCAGTTCCACCGGGCGATCCTCGCCGCACGCGAGGAGGTCGACGCGGCGCACCGGCTCGAGCGGGTGCTGCGGTGCGCCCAGCACCCGTCCACCGCCGAGCTGACCGACGCCGTCGTCCGGTACGGCCCGCTGCTCTGGTCGCGCCGGCCGGAGCACGAGGAGTTCCTCACGGTCCGCCTGGGCACCGGGGACGTCCGCTCGCGCTGCACGATCACGGGCGCGGACGCCGCCGACGGCGCGGCCGACGTCCGCCAGGCGCTGCGGGACCTCGTCGAGCACGCGGGCACGGTCACGCAGGCGCCCGTGGTCGCGAACCTCCGCAAGGGCGGGAACTTGGGCATCGCCGGTCCCCGCCAGCACGTCGCGGAGCTCGCCGGTGCGATCGCCCTCCAGCTCGTCGCGCTCCACTCGCCGGCGGAGCTGTCGCTGGCGGCCGTGGTGCCGGCCCGGTCGAGCGCCGACTGGCGCTGGCTGCCCTGGCTGCCGCACACCGGATCGGCGCACGCCGCGCTCGGCAGCGTGCCGCTGCTGGCCGACGACGCCGGCGCGGCGGTCACCCTGGTCGCCGCCCTCGAG
>AXCX01000047.1 GCA_000767215.1 Actinotalea fermentans ATCC 43279 = JCM 9966 = DSM 3133 | reverse complement strand
GGCGCTCGGCTCCCGGGCGGCGACGTCGCCCGCCGCCACGAGCAGCAGGCGGCGCCGGTACGCGCGGCGCAGCGCGTCCGTGCCGCCCTCGCCCGTCAGGCCCGCCACGGTCACGGGCGGACCGCCCGGGACGTCGACCTCGACCGCCTCGACGGCGTCGAGCAGCTCCCGGCGGACGGCCTGCGGATCAGGCGTGAGCAGGTCCCGCTCGCCGATCGCGAGGGCGTCCTCGGGGTGGCGCGCGAGGTGGTCGCCGAGCGCGGTCGACGCCCCGATGACGCCCAGCAGGCGGTCCCGGGCGACGGAGTGGGTCCGCAGGAGCGTCCGCAGGTCGTCGGCGACGGAGGTGCCCGCGGCGGCCTCGAGCAGCCGCGCGAGCGTGAGCAGCGCCTCGTCGGGCGACGCGCACGTGCCCAGCGCACCGAGCAGGGGGGCGCCGTCGTCCAGGCCGCCCACCGCCACACGCAGCTGCGGCTCGGCGAGCAGCCGCTCGGCGCGCTCGGGGTCGGCGAACCCGAGACGCACCAGGGTGCCGCGCAGCGTGCCGGCGGGGCGACCTGCGGACGGGACGGTCACGTGAGTGGACCCGGCGCTCAGAGGAGCGGCAGGTACCGCGTGAGCTCGTAGGGGGTGACCTGCGCGCGGTACGCGTCCCACTCCTGCCGCTTGTTGCGCAGCACGAAGTTGAACACGTGCTCCCCGAGGGTCTCGGCCACGAGCTCGGAGTTCTCCATGATGGAGATCGCGTGCTCGAGAGAGGACGGCAGGGGCTCGATGCCCATCGCCCGACGCTCGGCCCCGGTGAGCTCCCACACGTCGTCCTCGGCGCCGTCGGGCAGCTCGTATCCCTCCTCGATGCCCTTGAGGCCCGCGGCGAGCAGGACGGCGAAGGCGAGGTAGGGGTTCGTCGCGGAGTCCACGCCCCGGTACTCCACACGCGTGGAGTTGCCCTTGCCGGGCTTGTACAGCGGCACCCGCACGAGGGCCGACCGGTTGTTGTGCCCCCAGCAGACGTACGACGGCGCCTCGGCCCCGCCCCACAGGCGCTTGTAGGAGTTGACCCACTGGTTCGTGATCGCGGTGATCTCCGCCGAGTGCCGCAGGAGGCCGGCGATGAAGTGCCGGGCGGTCTGCGAGAGCTCCAGCGGAGCGCTGGGCTCGTAGAACGCGTTGCGGTCGCCCTCGAACAGCGACAGGTGCGTGTGCATGCCCGAGCCCGGGTGGTCCCCCAGCGGCTTGGGCATGAAGGACGCGAAGAGGCCCTGCTCGAGCGCGACCTCCTTGACGACCGTGCGGAAGGTCATGATGTTGTCCGCGGTCGTGAGGGCGTCGGCGTAGCGGAGGTCGATCTCGTTCTGCCCCGGCCCGGCCTCGTGGTGGGAGAACTCCACCGAGATGCCCATGGACTCGAGCATCTGGATCGCGGCCCGCCGGAAGTCGTGGCCGGTGCCGCGCGGCACGTGGTCGAAGTAGCCGCCCGCGTCGACGGGGACCAGGGGCTGGGCCGGGTCGGCCGGGCCCTCGAAGAGGTAGAACTCGACCTCGGGGTGCGTGTAGAAGGTGAAGCCCTTCTCCGACGCGCGGGCGAGCGCGCGCTTGAGCACGTGCCGCGGGTCCGCCGCCGACGGCTGACCGTCGGGCGTCAGCACGTCGCAGAACATCCGCGCGGTGCCGTGCGTCTCGCCGCGCCAGGGCAGCACCTGGAACGTGGACGGGTCCGGCTTGGCCAGCATGTCGGCCTCGTACACGCGGGTGAGGCCTTCGATGGCGCTGCCGTCGAACCCGATGCCCTCGCCGAACGCCGACTCCAGCTCCGCGGGCGCGACCGCGACCGACTTCAGGACGCCCAGGACGTCGGTGAACCAGAGACGGATGAAGCGGATGTCCCGCTCCTCGACGGTGCGGAGCACGAACTCCTCTTGCCTGTCCATGGCCCACATCCTGCTACACCCGTGTTGCCGGGATGTGTCGGCGCGACGTCGGCGCACCGGGCGCGGTCGGCGCGCGCCCCTCAGCGCCCCCTTCCCGCCCGCTCGGACGGCGCCGTGGGCGGTCGTCGCTAGTGTTGCCGCATGGTCCGCATCGCCCTCGCCCAGGTGGATCCGTGCGTCGGGGACGTGACCGGCAACGCCGCGCTCGTCCTGGAGTGGGCGGCTCGTGCCGCCGAGGCCGGCGCCGGCCTGGTCGTGTTCCCCGAGATGGTGCTGACCGGCTACCCCATCGAGGACCTGGCCCTGCGCGACTCGTTCGCGCGCGCCGCCGACGCGGCCCTCGCCGAGGTCACGTCGGGGCTCGTGGCCCGCGGGCTCGGCGACCTCACGGTCGTGCTCGGCACGCTGGGCCGCAGCGCGCTGCCGGGGCGGGAGGGCCGCCCGACCAACCGGGCCGTCGTCGTGCGCGGCGGCGCCGTGGTGGCCACCTACGACAAGCACCACCTGCCCAACTACGGCGTCTTCGACGAGTACCGGATCTTCGCGCCCGGCGACGCCGGCTGCGTGGTCGAGGTGCCGCGCGCGGGCGGCGGCACCGCGCGCGCGGGCATCGTGGTCTGCGAGGACATCTGGCGCGACGGCGGCCCGCTGCCCGCGATGGGCGACGCCGACCTGCTGCTCGTGCTGAACGGCTCGCCCTACGAGGAGGGCAAGGTCGGGGTGCGGGCCGAGCTCGCCGCGCGACGCGCCGCCGAGGCGGGGGCGCCCGTGGTGTACGTGAACCTCGTCGGCGGGCAGGACGACCTGGTCTTCGACGGCGGCTCGTTCGTGGTCGGCGTCGACGGCACGGTGCTCGCGCGCGCGCCGCAGTTCGCCCCGCACCTGCTGGTCTGGGACCTGCCGGACGACGGCGCCACGCCCGGTCGCCTGGCCCCGCCGATGGACCCCGACGCCGAGGTGTACGCGGCGGTGGTCACGGGCCTGGCGGGGTACGTCCGCAAGAACGGCTTCCGCTCGGTCGTGCTCGGCCTGTCGGGCGGGATCGACTCGGCGCTCGTGGCCGCGATGGCCGCCGACGCGGTGGGCGGGGAGAACGTCGTCGGGGTGTCGATGCCGTCCCGCCACTCCTCCCAGCACTCCAAGGACGACGCCGAGGACCTGGCCCGCCGGATCGGGGCCGACTACCGCGTGCAGCCGATCGAGCCGCTGGCGGCAGCGTTCCACGGCGAGATGGACCTGCCGGGCATCGCCGGGGAGAACCTGCAGGCGCGGATCCGCGGCGTGATCCTCATGGGCCTGTCGAACGTCGAGGGGCACCTCGTGCTCGCGACGGGGAACAAGTCCGAGCTCGCGGTCGGCTACTCCACGATCTACGGCGACGCCGTCGGCGGCTTCGCGCCCCTCAAGGACGTCGACAAGTCACGGGTCTGGGCGCTGGCGCGCTGGCGGAACCAGGCGGCGCTCGACGCCGGCGAGATCCCGCCGATCCCGGAGAGCTCGATCACCAAACCGCCGTCGGCCGAGCTGGCACCCGGCCAGATGGACACCGACTCGCTGCCGCCCTACCACCTGCTCGATGAGGTGCTCGACGCTTACGTCGAGCACGCCGAGGGCCGCGACGAGCTGCTCGCGCGGGGCTTCGACGCCGCCGTCGTCGACCGGGTCCTCGCTCTCGTGGACCGCGCGGAGTGGAAGCGCCGCCAGTACCCGCCGGGGCCCAAGGTGACCGCCCTGGCGTTCGGGCGCGACCGCCGCCTACCTGTCACCAACCGCTGGCGCGAACCGAAGGGAGATCCCCGATGACGGATCAGCACGGCCCGCAGGCCACCCCCGACCAGCAGCCGGCCAAGCCGCGCCGCGTCCGCGTGCACCACCTGCGCGAGGCGAAGGAGCGCGGCGAGAAGATCACGATGCTCACGGCGTACGACGCGCCGACCGCCCGCATCTTCGACGAGGCGGGCACCGACGTGCTGCTCGTCGGCGACTCCCTGGGCGACAACTTCTACGGGTACGCGAACACGCTGCCGGTGACGGTCGACGAGATGGTGCACCACACGCGGGCCGTGACCGGGGCGGTGCAGCGCGCGCTCGTCGTCGCCGACCTGCCGTTCGGCAGCTACGAGGACTCCCCCGCGCACGCCTTCGCCTCCGCCGTCCGCCTGATGAAGGAAGCGGGCGCGCACGCCGTGAAGTTCGAGGGCGGCCGGCGGGTCGCCGACCACGTGCGGCTGCTGACGTCGTCGGGCATCCCCGTGATGGGGCACCTGGGGTTCACGCCGCAGTCGGAGAACGTCTTCGGCGGCAAGCGGGTCCAGGGCCGCGGGAACGACGCCGCCGAGCGGCTGTCCGAGGACGCGCTCGCGCTGCAGGAGGCGGGCGCGTTCGCCGTCGTGCTGGAGATGGTGCCCGCGCCGCTGGCAGCCCGGATCACCGAGATCCTGGCGATCCCGACGATCGGCATCGGTGCCGGCGCCGCGTGCGACGGTCAGGTGCTCGTCTGGGCCGACATGGCCGGCCTCTCGACGTGGACTCCGCGGTTCTCCAAGCAGTTCGGGAACGTGCGCGAGGAGATGGTCCGCGCGGTCACGGCCTACAACGCGGAGGTCCGCGGCCAGGTCTTCCCGGACGACGCCCACAGCTTCCTGGAGTAGCGGCGCCCACCGCCGGCGTCACGGCGCCGCCGGGCCTGCGTCCTTCGGCCACTCGTCGTCGTTCCAGCGGCGGTCGTCCTCGTCCCAGGCCTCGTTGCGCGCGGCCGCCGTGTCGAAGGCGCGCTGAGCGGCCTCCCGCGTCGGGTACGGGCCCATCCTCTGGGCACCGGGGCTCTGCCTGCCCTGCTCGACGGCACCCGTGGCCAGGTCCACCCAGAACTCGTGGGCCCCGGCGGGCGCACCCGTGCCCGTCCCGCCCTGTCCGGCGCCGCCATCCCGCCATCGCCCGAACCACCGTGCGATCGGTCCGCCCCGCTCCGTCATCGGTCCCCTCCGCGCTCGGCGACACCCCCCTTCCGTAGACTGCCATCCATGTCGACGACGCACGCGCCGGAGGGCACGCTCCGCCCGGGAACCGTGTCCCCCCTGCGCGCGGTGCCGTCGCGCGTACCGCTGCCCGAGTACGTGGGGCGGGACCACGAGCGGCAGGTCGGTGGCCTGGTCAGCGACGCCGAGACCATCGAGCGCATCCGGAGGGCCGGCCGCATCGCGGCCCAGGCGATCGCCGAGGTCGGCCGCCACGCGGTGCCGGGCGTGACCACCGACGAGCTCGACCGGATCGGCCACGAGTTCGTGTGCGACCACGGCGCCTACCCGTCGGCGCTGCGCTACCGGCCGCACCCGTCGTCGACCGAGTTCCCCAAGTCGATCTGCACGTCGGTCAACGAGGTCATCTGCCACGGCATCCCCGACTCCACGGTGCTGCGGGACGGCGACATCGTGAAGGTCGACATCACCGCGTACCTCGACGGGGTGCACGGCGACTCCTGCGTCACCTACCTCGTCGGCGACGTCGACGAGGAGTCCCGCCTGCTCGTCGAGCGCACCCGTGAGTCGCTCGACCGAGCGCTGAAGGTCGTCGCCCCCGGGCGCGAGCTCAACGTCATCGGGCGGGTCATCGAGCGGTACGCCGCGCGGTTCGGCTACGGCGTGGTCCGCGACTTCACCGGGCACGGCGTCGGGGAGATGTTCCACTCGGGGCTGGTGGTGCCCCACTACGACGCCGCGCCGCAGCACGCGACAGTGATGGAGCCGGGCATGGTGTTCACGATCGAGCCGATGCTCAACCTCGGCACGCACGAGTGGGAGATGTGGGACGACGGCTGGACGGTCGTCACCCGGGACAAGCGCCGCAGCGCGCAGTTCGAGCACACGCTGGTCGTCACCGAGACCGGCGCCGACGTCCTGACGCTGCCATGAGCGCCCAGCGGCTCGGCCGGCCGACGCACGCGTTCGGCATCGACATCGGCGGCAGCGGCATCAAGGGCGCGCCCGTCGACCTGGCGACCGGCGAGTTCACCGCGGACCGCCTGCGGATCCCGACGCCGCAGCCCGCCACGCCCGAGGCGGTCTCCGTCACGGTCGCCGAGCTCCTGGGCTCGTTCGACCTGCCGATGGGGACGCCGATCGGTCTGACGTTCCCGGCGGTGATCCAGCACGGCGTCGCGCGGACCGCGGCGAACGTCGACGACGCGTGGATCGGCACCGACGTCCCGGCCGCGATCCGCGAGACCACCGACCGCACCGTGGTCGCCGTCAACGACGCGGACGCCGCCGGCTACGCCGAGACCCTGTACGGCGCGGCCAAGGGCGTCGCCGGCACGGTGCTCGTCGTCACGCTCGGGACGGGTATCGGCTCGTGCCTCGTCGTGGACGGCACGCTCGTGCCCAACACGGAGCTCGGGCACCTCGAGGTCGACGGCGCGGACGCCGAGACCCGCGCGTCGGACGCGGCGCGCGAGCGCGACGGGCTGGACTACGCCGCGTGGGCGCTGCGGCTGCAGCGGTACTTCCGCGCGGTGGAGGACCTGCTCTGGCCGGACCTCATCGTGGTCGGCGGCGGCGTGAGCAAGAAGCATGAGCAGTTCCTGCCGCTGCTGGACCTGCGCACTCCCATCGTGCCGGCCGCGCTGCGCAACGCGGCCGGCATCGTCGGCGCAGCGGCGCTCGCCGCCCACGGCACGGCGCTGGACTGAGGCGGAGCCGACGATGACGCAGGCGTCCCGGGCGTCAGGCGGCGCCCCGTTCGGCGACCTCTTCGTGCTGCGCCGACCAGGCAGCCAGGAGGACGACGCGTGAGACCGCTCGTGGACGTCGCGCCGGGTGTCGCGGTCGCCACGGCGGAGATCTGGGCGACGACCAGCACGCTGGTGGTCGCGGACGACGGCACGTGCCTCGTCGTGGACCCGGGCGTCAGCGTGGCCGACCTGGCCGGCCTGGCCGACGCCGTCGCTGCACGCGGCTGGCGCGTCACGGCGGGGTTCTCCACCCACCCGCACTGGGACCACGTCCTGTGGTCGGCGCGTCTCGGCGACGCGCCCCGCTGGGCGACGCCGGACGCCTGCACCGTCGCGCGCGAGACCCGTGAGGCGCTCGTGCGCGAGACCGACGCCGACGCACCGGGCCACGACCACGTGCTCACGGGACGCCTCACGGCGCTGCCCGACGCCGCGGGGCCGGACGGAGCGATCCCCTTGCCCTGGTCCGGGCCGCGCGCGCTCGCCCTCCCGCACCGCGCCCACTGCCCGGGCAGCGCGGCCCTCCTCCTGCCGGGGCCGGGAGCGCTGTGCGCGGGCGACCTGCTGTCCGACGACGAGGTGCCGCTCCTCGATCTCGACTCGCCCGACCCGGTGGGCGACCATCTCGCGGCGATCGCCATGCTCGAGGCGACGATCGACCGGCACGGCGTCCGCGTGGTCATCCCGGGCCACGGGACGGTCACCGACGCCGCAGGAGCGCACGCACGCGCGGGGCGGGACCGCGCCTACCTACGGGGGCTGATGGCCGGCGACACGGTGACCGACGACCGGCTCGCCGACCCGTGGGTGGCGGCTCAGCACGAGCGCCAGCTGCTGTGGGCGCGCGGCGGCCGCCCGCCCGAGGCGTGAGCCTGGCGACCTATCAGTCGCCCGGGGTGCGCGGGGCCGGGACCACGACGGCGGGAACGCCGAGCACCGCGTACACGGCGCCACAGGCCGGGCACTCGACACGGAGGCTCTCGTCGCGGCCGACGGCCAGCGGCCGCAGGCTCTGCCCCGTCGTCGCCACACCCGAGCCGAGGGTCGCCGGCACGCGCAGACCTGCCGCGAGCCGCCGGGCGACATCGGGGTCGAGGCCGGCCACGCCGCTCTGCACGCAGCCAGGGCAGACCGCGGTGATGCCCGCGCCCAGGCCGATGGGTCCGTCGTCCGCGACATAGCGGTCCCGCGCGTAGGGCCAGCCGCCGGCGAGAAGCCATGCCAGCGCGCCCAGCCCAGCCAGGATGAGAAGGGTGCTCTCCCCCATCGATTGCCTCCCGCCCACAGGCAACACCGTTGTGACCCGCCGGTCTGCCGGACCGGTGGCGGCGAGTCGAGCTCGGCCGTGACTCCAGTATCGACACACTCCGACCCGAACGTGAGGTCATCGGGGAAAAAGAATCGGTCTTGGCCGGTTCAAAAGCGCGCCAAGCGCTAAATCGATGCGGCCCGCCTGTGGCCAAGCGCCGGGAAGGTCAGGGGCAAGGCGGGCCCGCCCGCGCCACGGACGCCGCGCACCCGACGCGTCCGCGCGCCGCGCGGGCCCCCGCCGAGCGGGGCGGATGAGTCGGCCGGTACGCCGGGTTCTGTCCCGGCGCCCGAAGGCGCCGGTGGCGGCCATCCATCTCGGGTGTACGTTGCCGCACACCTCCAGCGGCCTACCCGGGAGCTCGGGCGAGCAGCCCTCGAACGCTCCCTGTCTGGCCTTGCTCCGGGTGGGGTTTGCCGAGCCGCACCGGTCACCCGGTGCGCTGGTGGGCTCTTACTCCACCGTTTCACCCTTGCCGCCCGGCCTGGCCGAGGCCCTGCCGGATGGCGGTCTGTTCTCTGTGGCACTGTCCCGCGGGTCACCCCGGGTGGGCGTTACCCACCACCCTGCTCTGCGGAGCCCGGACGTTCCTCGGCGGGGTCTCCCCCGACGCGGCCGCCTGGCCGACTCATCCGCAGCCCCAGCGTAGCGGCCGATCAGGCGTCGGTCGGCATCCCGACGACGGCGACCTCGCGCGCTCCGTCGGCCCACCACCGCACGATGCTCACCGACGCGGGCGCCACCCGCACCGACCCCCACACCGCGCTCGACACGCCCAGGGTCACCCCGATCGCCGACCGGATGGCCACGGAGTGGCTCACCACGACGACGGTCCGGTCCACGCCCCCGGCCAGCAGACCCTCGAGACCCGCCCGCACGCGGTCGCCGACGTCGTCCATGGACTCCCCGCCCGGGGCGCGGTAGTCCGCCTCCCGGTGCCACCGCTGCAGCTCGCCCGGCCAGCCGGCCTCGATCTCGTCGGGAGCCTTGCCCTCCCACGCGCCGAAGTCCGCCTCCGCGAACAGCGCATCGGTCGTCACGTGCAACCCCATGCGACGCCCGACGGCGGCGGCCGTCTCCTGCGTGCGCACCATCGGTGAGGCGACGACGGCCGTCGGCCGGGGCAGGTCCGGCCAGACCTCCCGGCCGATCCGGAAGACCAGGTCGGCCGCCTGCGCAGCCTGCGTGCGGCCGTGCGGGCTGAGCGACGGCCCAGGGACCGACGAGCCGGAGTAGGCCTTGGCGGCCGTCATCGCCGTCTCGCCGTGGCGCACGAGCACCACGGTGAGCGGCTCCTCGTCGTCGAACCGGACGAGCGCGCCGCTGGGCCGCCGTTCGCGCGCCGGGCCGCGAGCGGACCCGCGGGTCATCGTGCGGCGTCCGCGCCCCGCACGAGGATGCGCCCGCACTCGTCGCAGCGCACGACCTCGTCCGCCGGCAGCGCCGTGATCCGCGCGAGCTCGCTGGCGTTCAGCTCGAGGCGACAGCCCTCGCAACGGTGGCCGCGAAGTGCCGCCACGCCGCTGCCGAGCTGGGCGCGCAGCTTGTCGTACAGGGCCACCAGCCCTGCGTCGAGCCCTTCCGCCGTGGTCGCCCGCTCGGCGACGACGGCGGCGGCCTGGGCGTCGAGGTCGGCGAGCGCGCTGTCGAGCTCGGCGGACGCAGCGGCGCGGTCGGCACGGGCCGCGTCCGCCTCCGCCTCGAGCGAGGCGAGCTCGCCCTCCAGGGCCTCGAGTCGCTCCATGACCTCGATCTCGACGTCCTCGAGGGCCGCCTTGCGGCGCGCGAGCGCCTCGAGCTCGCCGCTGAGGGCCTGGACGTCCTTGACGCTCACCTGCCCGGAGTCGACGCGCGTCTGGTCCCGCGCCGCGCGCGAGCGGACCAGCTCGACGTCCGCCTCGGCCTTGGCGAGCTCACGGCGTGCGTCGCTGACGGCCGTGCGGGCCACCACGAGCTGCTCGTCGAGCTGCGCGACCCGTGCGGAGAGCTCCTGCACGGTCGCGCGCTGGGGGTGGGAGGCCCTGGCGTGCGCGATCTGCTGAGCGCGCGTGTCGAGGGCCTGCACGTCGAGCAGGCGGAGCTGGTCGGCCACAGGGGCTGACGTCACGGCTGACCTCCGGTCGGGGACGGGACGTGCGCGGTCCAGGGATCGGTGCGGACGGCGCTCACGCGGGTCTCCACCGTAGTGCCGAGAGCCCGGACGTCGTCGGCCAGGTCCGCGGCCGCGCGCGCCAGCCAGGGCCACTCGCTGGCCGAGTGCGCGACGTCGACCAGGAACGGCCGCCCGTCCTCGGGCACCCGGCCCTCCCGTGCGGCCTCGAAGCGGGCCCGCTCGCGCAGCTCGAGGGCCGGGTGGTGACGCAGGTCGCCCGTGACGTAGACGTCCGCCCCGGAGCTCCGGACGGCGTCGAAGAAGGAGTCACCGGAGCCACCCACGACGGCCACGCGCCGCACCGGTGCCGCCAGGTCGCCGGCCACGCGCACGCCTTGCGCGGTCGGCGGCAGCACCTGCGCGACCCGCCGGGCGAAGTCACCGAGCGTCATCGGCGCCGGCAGGTCGCCGACGCGCCCACCCCCCGAACGTCCCGCGAAGGAGGCCAGCTCGAGGACGTCGAACGCAGGCTCCTCGTACGGGTGCGTGGCACGCAGGGCCGCGACGACGCCGTCGCGCAGGCGACGCGGGGCCACCATCTCCACCCGGGCCTCCTCGATCCGCGTGACGAACCCGCGTTCGCCGATCGCCGGCTCCGCCCGCTCCCCCGGGACGAAGGTGCCGATCCCCGTCGTGGTCCAGGCGCACCGGTGGTACTCACCGATCGCACCGGCGCCCGCGGCGGCGAGGGCGTCGACGAGCCGCTCCTCGTCGGCGACGGGCACCATCACGACGACCTTGTCGAGCGGTTCCGTCGGCCGCGGGACGAGCGGCGCGCGGTCCCCGACGCCGAGCGCCGCGGCGAGGGCGTCGGGCACGCCGCCGTCGGGGGCGTCGGCGTTCGTGTGGGTCACGTGCAGGGCACACCCGCCACGCACCAGCCGGTGGACCGCGGCCCCCTTGCTCGTCGTCGCGGCGACGCCGTGCACCGCGCGGAGCAGGAGCGGGTGGTGCGTCCACAGCAGGTCCGCGCCCCACTCCAGCGCCTCGTCCACGACGGCCGTCGTGGCGTCGATGGCGAGCAGCACGCGCCGGACCGGCTGGTCCGGGTCGCCGCACACCGTCCCGACGGCATCCCAGGACTCGGCGAGCCCCGGCGGGTAGCGGCGCTCGAGCAGGCGGACGACGTCGGACAGGCGCGCGGCGCCGGCGGCGGACGCCGGCTCGGGCACAGGCTCAGCGGCACGGCTCACGTGGCCACGGTACCGGGCGCCGGTCCACCGCCGACCGGTCGCCGGCGCCGACGCGACCACGGGGTTTGCCCGAGGAGACGGGTGCGTGACACCGTGCGCGCGGGGGTGAGGAGATGACCGCAGACGTGCAGCAGATCCTGGACGAGGCCGCGGAGCGCATCGGCGGCGCGACGTCCTGCAGCGTGATCCTGCGCATGGAGCTCGGGCTACGGCGGGTCGCCAGCTCGGACCCGCGGGCCGCGGCGTGCGACGACGCCGAGGTCGCCGAGCGCGGCGGTCCCTGCGTCCTCGCGATGGACCAGCTCTCGGGCGTCATCGTGCCGGACGTCTCGCTCGAGACCCGCTGGGCGGGGTGGGTCGCGGCCGCGCAGGCCGGCGGCTTCCGGTCCGGCGCCGCCCTGCCCGCGTACGTGCAGGACGGCGTCACCCTCGCACTGAACCTGTACGCCGAGACGCTGGACCCGTGGGACGCGGAGGCGCTGGTGCGGGCCGACGGGTTCGCTCAGGAGCTGGCGCGGGCGGTGCGGGAGCACGGCCTGGCGGGGCGCTGACGATCCTGGCGCGCTGACGAAGGGGTGGGCCCGGCCGGCCTCGAACCGACGACCTCCGCGGTGTAAGCGCGGCGCTCTGACCACCTGAGCTACAGGCCCGGCGGGTCAGCCTACCGGTGCCGACGCCGCTGCCCTAGGGCTGCCGGCCAGACCGCCACGCCCGGTGCTGCTACAGGCCGGCCAGCGCGGCTCGGTAGGCGCCGAGCTCCCGCGCCTCGCCCGGGCCGTTGACGATGCGCCAGCGGACGATGCCGTCGGCGTCGACCAGGAAGCTGCCGCGCAGCGCCATCCCGGCGGCGTCGTCGAAGACCCCGTACGAGCGGGCCGCGGCGCCGTGGGGCCAGAAGTCCGAGAGGAGGTCGAAGCCGAACCCCTCCTCCTCGCTCCACGCCCGCAACGCGTACCGCGGGTCGCACGAGACGCCGAGCAGACGGACGCCGACCGCCTCGAAGTCCTCGATGTTGTCGCGCAGCTCCGCCAGCTCGGACGTGCAGATGCCCGAGAACGCGAAGGGGAAGAAGACCAGGACCACCGGCGTGCCGCGCAGCCCCACCAGGGACACGGGCGTGCCGTGGGCGTCGGGCAGGACGAACTCCGGGGCGGGGTCGCCCGGGCGCGGGACCGGCGTCGGCGCGCTCACTTGCCGCGGCTGCGGGTTCCCAGCCGGGTGGCGGACCAGTCCGGCGCGATCGACAGGGTGCTGGTGGCGTGCAGACCGGCCGTCGTGGCGGCCTCCTCGATGTCCATGTGGTCGACGTGGCCGCTGCGTCCCGCCTTGCGGGTGAGCAGCCAGATCAGGCCGCGACCGTCGTCGAGGCTCGCGTGCACGTCGACGAGGGCGTCGGTGAGGTCGCCGTCGCCGTCGCGCCACCAGAGGATGACGCCGTCAGCGATGTCGTCGTAGTCCTCGTCGACCAGCTCGCCCCCGACGACGCCCTCGATCGCGTCCCGCAGGTCGCCGTCCACGTCGTCGCCGTAGCCGAACTCCTGGATCACCTGTCCTGCGGTGAAGCCCAGCCGCGCAGCGCCCGCGCTGCTACCGAGCTCCTCGGTCCCGCCCACTGTGTCTGCCCGTTCCCTTCGTCCCCGTTCGCGGGCCCTCGCCCGCGTCCCTGGCGGTAAGCCCACCGCATGGGGGCGGTCCGTGGCAAGCCGTGCCGCGCGGAGCGGCGCCGAGTTCCGGTCGGTGACGCCGCCGCAGGTGTGACCGACGTCGCGCTACGCCGGAGGCGAACCGACGGGTCGCGGTGTGACTTCGCGGGGGGAAGAGGGCGACAATGGTCCTACGACCAAGGTCCCGTACCCGGCACCCACCGGCGGGGGCCGGGTACGGGACACGCACCGCGGCGACCGGCCGGTGCGACGACAGAGGTGAGGATCTCGGTGGCAGCACGCGACACGACCGGCCCGCTCATCAACGGACTCCTGAGCCAGGTGCCGGACATCGACCCCAGCGAGACGGACGAGTGGGTCGAGTCGTTCGACGGCCTGCTCGACGAGCGCGGCGGCCCCCGGGCCCGCTACGTGCTCCTGAGCCTCCTCAAGCGGGCGCGCGAGCGGAACGTGCCCGTGCCCAGCTACCTGACGACGCCGTACGTCAACACGATCGGCGTGCACGAGGAGCCGTACTTCCCCGGCGACGAGACCCTCGAGCGCGCGTACCGCCGCCTGATCCGGTGGAACGCGGCCGTCATGGTCACCCGCGCGCAGCGACCCGAGATCAGCGTCGGCGGTCACATCTCGTCCTACGCGTCGGTCGCGACGCTCTACGAGGTCGGCTTCAACCACTTCTTCCGCGGCAAGGACCACCCGGGCGGCGGCGACCAGGTCTACTTCCAGGGTCACGCCTCCCCCGGCATCTACGCGCGGGCGTTCCTCGAGGGCCGGCTGTCCCCGGACCAGCTCGACGCGTTCCGCCAGGAGGTCTCCAAGCCGGGCGGCGGCCTGTCCTCCTACCCGCACCCGCGGCTCATGCCGGACTTCTGGGAGTTCCCGACCGTGTCGATGGGCCTCGGCCCGTCGTCGGCGATCTACCAGGCGTGGGTCAACAAGTACCTGCACAACCGCGGGATCAAGGACACCTCCGCCCAGCGCGTGTGGGCGTTCCTCGGCGACGGCGAGATGGACGAGCCGGAGAGCCGCGGCATGCTGCAGCTCGCCGCGCAGCAGCAGCTCGACAACCTGACGTTCGTCGTCAACTGCAACCTGCAGCGCCTGGACGGCCCCGTGCGCGGCAACGGCAAGATCATCCAGGAGCTCGAGGCGTTCTTCCGCGGTGCCGGCTGGAACGTCATCAAGGTGGTCTGGGGCCGCGAGTGGGACGCGCTGCTCAACGCGGACAAGGACCGCGCCCTGGTCAACCTCATGAACGTCACGCCCGACGGCGACTACCAGACCTACAAGGCCGAGAACGGCGCGTTCGTCCGTGAGCACTTCTTCGGGCGCGACCCGCGCACCAAGGCGCTCGTCGAGCGGATGACCGACGACGAGATCTGGGCCCTCAAGCGCGGCGGCCACGACTACCGCAAGGTCTACGCGGCCTACGCGGCCGCCACGCAGGCCACCGGCCAGCCGACGGTCATCCTCGCCAAGACCATCAAGGGCTACGGCCTCGGCAGCCACTTCGCGGGGCGCAACGCGACGCACCAGATGAAGAAGCTGAAGACGGACGACCTGAAGGCGCTGCGCGACTTCCTGCACATCCCGCTGGACGACGCCCAGCTCGAGGACCCGTTCAACGCGCCGTACTACCACCCCGGCGCGGACGCCCCCGAGATCCGGTACATGATCGAGCGCCGCAAGGCCCTGGGCGGGTTCCTCCCGGAGCGCCGCAGCACCTTCGCGCCGCTCGCCCTGCCCGACGAGAAGCCGTACGAGGTCATCAAGAAGGGCTCGGGCGCCCAGCAGGTCGCGACCACCATGGCCTTCGTCCGGCTCCTCAAGGAGCTCATGAAGGACAAGGAGTTCGGCCAGCGGATCGTGCCGATCATCCCCGACGAGGCCCGCACGTTCGGTCTCGACGCGGTCTTCCCGACGGCGAAGATCTTCAACACGCTCGGGCAGAACTACCTCGCCGTCGACCGCGAGCTGATGCTCTCCTACAAGGAGTCGGAGAGCGGCCAGGTGCTGCACACCGGCATCAACGAGGCGGGGTCGGCGTCGGCGTTCCAGGCCGTCGGCACGTCGTACGCCACGCACGGCCAGGCGCTGGTGCCGTTCTACATCTTCTACTCGATGTTCGGCTTCCAGCGGACCGGCGACCAGTTCTGGGCGGCCGGCGACCAGATGACGCGCGGCTTCATCATCGGTGCCACCGCAGGCCGGACCACGCTCGCCGGCGAGGGCCTGCAGCACGCGGACGGCCACTCGCCGCTGCTCGCGCAGACCAACCCTGCCGTCGTGCACTACGACCCGGCGTGGGCGTACGAGATCCGGCACATCGTCCGTGACGGCATCCAGCGGATGTACGGCACCGACGACCCCCGCGACCCGGACGTCATGTACTACCTCACGGTCTACAACGAGCCGATGCCGCAGCCGGCGGAGCCGGAGGACGTCGACGTCGAGGGCATCCTGCGCGGCATCCACCGCGTCCACCGCGCCGAGGGCGAGGGCCCGCGCGCCCAGATCCTCGCGTCCGGCGTGGGCGTGCCGTGGGCGCTCGAGGCCTCCGAGCTGCTGGCGCAGGACTGGGGCGTTCAGGCCGACGTGTGGTCGGTGACGTCGTGGAACGAGCTGCGGCGCGACGGGCTGGCGGCGGACGAGCACAACTTCCTGCACCCCGAGGCCGAGGCGCGCGTGCCGTACCTCACCGCGAAGCTGCAGGGTGCGCAGGGGCCGTTCGTGGCGACGAGCGACTACAACCACCTGCTGGCCGACCAGGTCCGGGCCTGGATCCCCGGTGAGTACGCCACGCTCGGTGCGGACGGCTTCGGCTTCTCCGACACCCGCGCGGCGGCACGGCGGCACTTCCACATCGACGGCCCGACGACGGCTGCGAAGGTGCTCCAGCTCCTCGCGCGCCGCGGCGAGGTCCCCGCGGAGGCCGTCGCCCAGGCGATCGAGCGCTACCAGCTGCACGACGCGCGGGCCGGCCGCTCCGGCACCGCCGGCGGCGATTCCTGACGCACCGCACGAGCAACGGCGGGGGCCCCGGACGCATCGTCCGGGGCCCCCGCCGTTCGTCGTCGGCGCGTCGGCCTCAGGTGCCCGCGATCCGCTGCTCGGCGTGCGCGACCATCGCCTCGAGCTCGGGGCGCAGCGCGGCGACGGCGGCGTGGTCCGGGTGCAGCTCGAGGGCGGCGAGGTGCTGCTTGGCATCCAGCGGCCGGTCCGCCTCGACCGCGGCGAGCACGAGCTGCCGGGCGATCTCGACCGGCTGCTCCTTGACGCGCCAGTGGCCCACGCCGAGGCCGAGCGCCTCCACGGGCATCCCGGCGTCACGCAGCATCTGGAGGCCCTCCACGAGCGCGTGGCCGGCGGGGTCGCGCTCGGCGGCCGTCGCCAGCCTGCGCAGCGCGCCCTCGTGGTCGTCGTGGATCGACAGCCGAGCGAGCTCGATGAGCGGGTACCAGGCGCGCGGGTGCCCGGCCAGCTCCTCGGCCAGCGACCACACGGCGAGGTCCGCCGCGCGCTGCTTCTCCATCTCGTCCTGCGGTGCGGTCAGCGGGTCCCCGTCCGTGCCGACCTCCGCGGCGCGACGGCGCACCATCTCGGCCAGTGCCCCGAACGCCTTGGCGTCGTTGGGGTCCTCGCTCAGCTTGATGCGCACGGCGTCCTCGCGGACGCTGTCCCGGCGACCGATCGAGGTCGGCCGTCGCAGACCGACCTTGTAGCCCGACGCCGGACGGCGCACGAGTCGTCGCAAGCGTGGGAGGAAGTCCATACCCCGACGATAGCCGCCCGTGACCAAACCGCACCGGCTCAGCGGGACCCCGATGCCGGCCAGGCAGGAGGCCAGACCGGAACCTTGTGGGGTCCCTACAACGGCGCGCTGTGCCCGAGGCCCCCGGTCCCCCTATCCTCGTCGACATGCCAGCGCCCACGCGTGATCAGGCCCACACCCTGCGTCGGCTGCACGACGGGAGCGGACTGCTCTCCGCGGCAGCCTCGCGCAAGCTGGACGAGGGACTGCCCTGGTACCGGGCACTGCCTGCTGAGGACCGGTCCTGGGTCGGCCTGGTCGTCCAGGCGGGCATCTCCAGCTTCATCACGTGGTTCGCGGACCCGAGCAGCCCGCCGACGGGGGCGAACGAGATCTTCGCGGCCGCCCCGCCCGAGCTCACGCGGTCGGTCTCGCTCCAGCAGACCCTGCAGCTGGTCCGGATCCTCGTCGAGGTGGTGGAGGACCACAGCGACCGGCTCGCGGCTCCGGGCAGCGAGCGCGACCTCCGGGAGGCCGTCCTGCGCTACTCCCGCGAGGTGGCCTTCTCCGCGGCCGAGGTGTACGCCCGCGCGGCCGAGGCCCGCGGCGCGTGGGACGCCCGCCTCGAGGCCCTCGTCGTGGACGCCATCGTCCGCGGCGACGCGGACGACGCCCTGCGGTCGCGCGTCGCCGCACTCGGCTGGAGCGGCCACGGTCAGTCGCTCGTCATGGTCGGCACCGTGGCCCAGCCGTTCGACGACGTCCGGGCGGCCGAGCTTCGGCGGGCGACGCGCCGCGCGGCGGACGACGCGCTCGTCGGCATCCACGGTGACCGCGTGGTGGTGGTCCTGGGGGGCGAGGGCGACCTGCGCGCGGGCGCGACGTCGCTCGTCCCGCGCTTCGGCCCGGGTCCCGTGGTCATCGGCCCCGTCGTGACCGGGCTCGAGCACGCGGGCGCCTCGGCGGCGGCGGCGCTCG
>AXCX01000451.1 GCA_000767215.1 Actinotalea fermentans ATCC 43279 = JCM 9966 = DSM 3133 | reverse complement strand
CTGCGCGGGCTGCGGGCTCTGCGCGGGCTGCGGCGGCTGCGCCGACCACTGCGGCGTGCCGCCCGTGCCGTCGCTGACCCGGTCGAACGGCCAACGGCCCTCGCCGCCACCGGTGCTGCTCATGCGTCCTCCCCCACCGATCCTGGGCGCCAGCCTAGGGCCTGCTCCCGTGCGGACCGGGGCGCGTGGGCGCGTGCCGCGCGAGCACGGCCGCCGCGCGTCAGGGCGTCCGACGGCGCAGCGTGGTGATGGCGAGGGCGAGCGAGGCGACGATGAACGCACCGATCGCGCCGACGGCGCCGGCGATGTCGCCGAGCTCGGCCCCGCGGGCGAGGTCCTGTAGCGACTCCATGCCGTAGGTCAGCGGCATCGCGCGGGAGAACCACTCGATCGCCTGCGGCATCTGGTCGCGGGGCATCAGCAGCCCGCCCGTGAGCAGCTGCGGGATGATGAACAGCGGCATCATCTGCACGGCCTGGAACTCGGTGTTCGCGAGCGCGGAGGCCGCCAGGCCCAGGACGCAGCCGAGCACCGCGTCGAGCACCGCGACCGCGACGATGAGCCACAGGTCGCCCTGGGCGTCCATGCCGCACACCCAGATGGCGAAGCCCGTCAGGACGAGGCCCTGGAGCGTGGCCAGCACGGCGAACGCGAGCGCGTAGCCGAGCACGAAGTCGGCCCGCCGGATCGGCGTCGTCATGAGGCGCTCGAGCGTGCCGCTCTGGCGCTCGCGCAGGGTCGCGACGCTGGTGATGAGGAACATCACAAACATCGGGAAGACGCCGAGCAGCAGCGGGCCGAACTGGTCGATGACCATCGGGGTGTCGGAGAACATCCACGCGACGATGCCCATGAGGAAGCAGGGCACGACGAGGATCAGCGCGATGGTCCGGCGGTCGTGGCGCAGCACTCGGGCCGCCGTCGAGAGGGTCAGGGTGGTGATCACGCCGCCGCCTCCTTCCCGGCCGCGTCGACCAGGGCGAGGAACGCGCCGTCGGCGTCCTCGGCGCCCGTGCGCTCGAGCAGCTCGGGGAGCGTCGCGTCCGCGAGCACCCGGCCCTGGCGCATGAGGACCAGCCGGTCGCAGCGCGTCGCCTCGTCCATGACGTGGCTCGACACCAGCAACGAGGTCCCGCGCTCGGCGAGGCCGCGGAAGAGCTTCCACAGGTCGCGCCGCAGCACCGGGTCCAGGCCGACGGTGGGCTCGTCGAGCACGAGCAGCTCGGGCCGGCCCAGCAGGGCGGCGCCGAGGGAGACGCGGGAGAGCTCACCACCCGACAGCACGCTCACCCGGCGGTCCGCGATGGGCGCGAGGTCCACCTCGGCGAGCACCCGGGCGACGTCGTCCTCCGGGGCCCCGATGAGGCGCGCGAAGTAGCGCAGGTTCTCGCGGATGGTGAGGTCGCCGTAGACGCTCGGTGCCTGCGTGACGTAGCCGACGCGGTGCCGCAGCCGCGCGTCGCCGGCCGGGAGGCCGAGCACCTCGAGCGTGCCGGTGACGTTCGCCTGGCCGCCGACGACGGCGCGCATCAGGGTCGTCTTGCCGCTGCCGCTCGGGCCGAGCAGGCCGACGAGCTGCCCCGCGGGGACGTCGAGGTCCATGCCGTCGATGATCACGACGCCCTTACGGCCGCCGCGCACCACGCGCAGGCCACGGGCGCGGACGGCTGGTGCGCCGTCGTCGTTATTCCTCATGTGAGGAAATCTACGCCGGGACCGCGCCGGGCGAAAGGACCTAGGACCCCCCCACGCCGACGGCGAGCCCGCACCCACTCGGCGAGCCCACACCCACTCGAGTGGTGCACGGTGGCGGCGAATCAGCCCAACTGGTGCACGGTGGCGCCACAGTGCACCACGTGAGTGAGGGATCAGGGCCCGTCGGGGGTGAAGTAGCGCTAGATGACCGGGCCCGCCTGGGCGACGACGTCCGCGACCGGGGCCGACGCGAGCGGCTCCAGGCGGACCACGTACCGGGCCAGCAGGAGGCCGACGACGTGCGACATCGCGAGGTTCACGCGCAGGTCCGCGTCCGGGCCGGGGACGATCGGCCGCACGCGCGCGAACACCTCGGTCATGAGGTACTCGCGGATCGAGCTCGGCAGGTCGTGCCCCGTCGCGACGCTCTGCAGCAGCAGCTGCATCTTCTCCTGGCCGTCCGGGAACTCCCAGACGCTGAGAACCGTCTCCAGGAGCCGCGTCCCGATGGTCTCGATCGGGCCGGCCGCGACGCGCTCGGCCAGGCGGGCCGGGTTGATCCGCGCGTCCATGAGCGACGCCGCGAACAGGGACGGCTTGTCGTCGAACCAGTACCGCACCAGGGCCGGGTCGACGCCGGCCCGCCGCGCCACCGCGCGCATGCTGCCCGCCGCGTACCCCCGCTCGAGGAACTCGGCCCGGGCCGCCTCGATGATCGACTCGCGGGTGTCCTCGCCGCGGGCACGACGGCCCCGCGGGCGCTGCGCCGCCTCGCGTTCCGGGGCGCTGGGCTCCGGGTCCACCATGAGCGTCAGCCTAGAGCGAGGGCGTCGCCGGGGAGCTCGCTCTCCCCCGAGCGGGACGGCGGCCGGTCCGGCCGGGGGCTGTGCGTGGCGGCCCGGGGGTGTCGGCGGGGGTCGGTACCGTCGGCGCATGTCCACCACCGCGGCGCGTGCCGCCACCGCAGGCGGCCGCGCGTCGGGGG
>AXCX01000450.1 GCA_000767215.1 Actinotalea fermentans ATCC 43279 = JCM 9966 = DSM 3133 | reverse complement strand
CGCCGACCCCGCGCCGCCCGCCGGCCCCGCGCCGCGTCAGCGGGCGGTGAGGTCCCCCGGGTCGCGCTCGGGGAGGTCGACGAACACGGTCGGGACGACGTCGTCCTCGGGGCCCAGCCGCTCCGGGTCGATCTGCGGGCGCCCGAGCATGATGCCCTGGTACGTCTCGCCGGCCCCACCGACGGGCGCGAGGGCGTCCGCGAGCCCGCTGCGGCGGCGGCGCACGAGCCGCACCACCAGCGCGACGCCGAGCAGGAGCCAGACGGCGTAGACCGCCCAGCCGGCCCAGTCGTTCCCCGCCGCGACCAGGATCGCGACGGCCGCCGGGGGTGCGATGAACGCCAGCGCCACCCACCACTGCCTGCGCATGACGTCCCCCTCCACGTCGGCACCGTCGACCCTCTAGAGCATATGCTCTAGAGCATGGCGGAGGAGGGCGTTCGGACCGCGGACAAGCGCCGCGGCCGCACCGGCGCGCGCATCCTCGACGCGGCCCTCGAGCTGTTCAACCGCGACGGCACCGGACGCGTGACCACCAACCACATCGCCGCCCACCTGCGCATCAGCCCCGGCAACCTCTACTACTGGTACCCGGACAAGCAGGCGATCGTGCGTGCGCTGTGGGCGCGCTACGCCGCACAGCAGGCCGCGCTGTGGGAGGGGGCCGGCGACGACCTGCCCACCCCGCGCGAGATGGTCGGCCGCCTCGGCGCGCTCACGGACCTGACCCACGAGTACCTGTTCGTCGCGCGCGACGGGCTCGCCCTGGCCCACGAGGATCCGCAGCTGCGCGCCCTGGTCGTCGCCTCCCGCGAGCGCACGCTCGGCATCGTCGGCGCGCTCGCCCGCACCTGGCGCGCGGACGGCCTCCTGCGCCCGGTCGACGACGCGCGGCTCGACGCGCTCGTGGCGGCGCTCTGGACGCTCACCGAGACGTGGCTGGCCTACGCCGTCCTGCACGACGGCGCCACCGACCCGGCGCACGGCGAGGCCCTCGTCCTCGCGGTGCTCGAGCCCTACCTGGCGGCCTGAGCACCGCCGTCGGGCTCCCGCAGCAGGCCCTCGTCGGCGAGGCCGGCCCAGACCGGGCCGTAGCCGAGCCGCGCCTGCTCGAACGCCACGACCTCGCGCACCAGGTCCGCCTCGGAGACGTCCACGGCGTCCGGCGCGACGTCGGCCAGCGCGGAGTCGGCGACGTAGTCCTCGAACTCGGCCGCCTTGCGCTCCAGCAGCGCGACGAGGCGCTCGTCGACGTCGTCCTCGCCGAGCAGGCGGTGCGCGACGACGGTGCGCACCTGGCCCATCCGGTGCACCCGCGCGATCGCCTGGGCCTCCCAGGTCGGCGTCACCTGCGGCTCGCACAGGACCACCACGCTCGCGGCCTGGATGTTCAGGCCCACGCCGCCCGCCTTCACCTGCGCCACGAGGACGGCGCCCGGCGTCGCCGCCGAGAACGCGTCGACCAGCCTCTGCCGCTCGTCCGGCGCGGTGTCCCCCGTGAGGGGCCCGAACGGCTCACCCAGGGCGCTGCGCCCGACGGCGGCCGCGACGACGTCGAGCACGTCGCGGAAGTAGGAGAAGACGACCACGCGGTGGCCGTTCTCGGCGGCGTCCTCGACGATCTCCAGCAGCCGGCCGAGCTTGGCGGAGTCCGCGGGGTCGGGCGTCGCGTACGCCGCGCGCCGCATCCGCATGAGGCTCCCGCTCACGACGGCGTCCCGGTAGGTGCGCTCGCCGTCGGGCGTCGGGGGCAGCCAGTGGTCGACGCGGACAAGGTCGGGCAGCTCGACGAGCACGTCCTCCTGGTTCCGCCGCAGGTAGACCGGCGAGACGGTGTGCCGGAACGCGTCGGGGCCGACCAGGCGCACGTGCCGCGGCACGAGCCCGGCGACCCGCGCGTCGAGCAGGCGCACCAGCTCGAGGAACTCGTCGAGGTGGTTCTCCATCGGGGTGCCGGACATCAGCAGCACGCGCAGCGTCGCCGCCGACCACCGGGCCACCAGCTGCGAGCGCTGCGCGTCGGGGTTCTTCACGTAGTGCGCCTCGTCGACCACCAGCAGCCCCAGGCCCGACGATGGCGGCGGGCCCGCGGGGCCGCCGGCCACCGGAGGCGCGGGCGGCGCAGCCGGGAACGGGACGTGCTCGAGCCCCTCGAACGTCGTGACGCCGACGCCACCCTCGGCCAGCCAGCGCTCGATCGCCTCCTCGCGGCCCGGACCGTGCAGGCGGTGGGCCACCAGGTCGGTGCGCGCCCCGATCTCCCGCAGCCAGCCGACGAGCACGCCGGCCGGGCACACGACGAGGAACCGCTCCTCCCCCTGCCCGGCCAGGTGCGCCATCGCCGCCAGGGCCTGGATCGTCTTGCCGAGGCCCATCTCGTCGCCGAGCAGCACCCGCCCCTGGTTGAGCGCGAAGCGCGCGCCGAACGCCTGGTACCCGCGCAGGGAGACGCGCAGCCGCGCGACGTCGAGCGGGTGGGCGGCGACGCGCTCGGCGAGGTCGGCGGCGATCCGCCCGTACGTCGCGGCCGACTGCCCGGCGCGCGGCGCGAGCTCCTCGAGCGTCGTGTAGTACTCGGCGCTGCGCGCCACGAAGTCCCCGACGACCAGGTGGGTCGCCGGGTCCGGCTCCGCGCAGGCCCGGGCCAGCCGGTCGACGACGCCGGCCAGGTCCCGCGCGGCCAG
>AXCX01000449.1 GCA_000767215.1 Actinotalea fermentans ATCC 43279 = JCM 9966 = DSM 3133 | reverse complement strand
CTGCGGTCGGCGACCCGGGCGGGCGTCCCGCTCCTGCTGCGCACCGTCTCGCTGCGCGCGGGCATCCTGCTGGCCGCGTGGGTGGCCGCCGGCCTGGGCACGGCCGCCCTCGCCGGGCACCAGGTGGTGATGGCCGTCTGGAGCTTCGCCGCGTTCGCGCTGGACGCGCTGGCGATCGCCGCGCAGGCGCTCGTCGGGCAGGCGCTGGGTGCGGGGGACCGGGCGACCGCCCGGGTGGTGCTGCGCCGCACCCTCACCTGGGGCGTGGGTGCGGGCGCGGTCCTGGGTCTGGTCCTCGCGGCCGGGTCGGGCGTGGTCGGGCCGCTCTTCTCGCCCGACGCCGCGGTGCACGACGCCGTCGCCCCCGCGCTGCTGGTCGTCGCCGTCGGGCTGCCGATGGCCGGCTGGACGTTCGTGCTCGACGGTGTGCTCATCGGCGCCGGGGACGGGCGCTTCCTCGCCTGGGCGGGCGTGGCCACGGTGGCGGCGTACGCGCCGGCGGCTCTCGCCGTCCGCGCCCTGGCCCCCGACGGCGCCCGGGGCCTCACGTGGGCCTGGCTGGCCTACGCAGGGATCTTCATGGGCGCGAGGGCCCTGACGACGGGCCTGCGCTCCCGCACGGACGCCTGGGCCCGCCTCGGCGCCTGACCGCCGGCCAGCCCGCCCAGCCGCGCCCCTCCGCCGAGAACGAGGGTTTGCCGCGACGACGAGGGTTCGGACCCCTCGTACTGGCGCCAATCCCTCGTTCTCGCGGCAGGACGGGGAGCCGCAGATGCGCGGAGGCCCGGTCCCCTCGGGGACCGGGCCTCCGTCAGTCTCGCCAGGCTCAGGCCTGGGGCACCACGCGGACGTCGATCTGCGCGGTCACGTCCTCGTGCAGGCGGACCTGCACCGTGTGGTCGCCGAGCGACTTGATCGCCTGGGCGATCTCGATCTTGCGGCGGTCGAGCTTCGGCCCACCGGCGGCGGCCACGGCCTCCGCGATGTCCGCCGTCGTCACCGCACCGAACAGGCGGCCCGACGCGCCGGCCTTGGCCGGGACGACGACCGGGGCGGCCTGGAGGCGGTCCTTGACGGCCTTGGCGTCGTCGAGGGTCGCGATCTCGCGGGACTTGCGCGCCCGGCGGATCGCCTCGACCTGCTTGGCCGCACCCTTGGTCCACGCCGTGGCCAGGCCGCGGGGGAACAGGTAGTTGCGGGCGTAGCCGTCCTTGACCTCGACGATGTCGCCGGGGGCGCCGAGGCCGGTGACCTCGTGCGTCAGGATGATCTTCGTTGCCATGTCAGGGGCCCCCGATCAGCGAGCGGAGCTCGAGTAGGGGAGGAGCGCCATCTCGCGGGCGTTCTTCACGGCCCGCGCGATCGCGCGCTGCTCCTGCACGGAGACACCGGTCACCCGGCGCGCGCGGATCTTGCCGCGGTCCGAGATGAACTTCCGCAGCAGCGCGGTGTCCTTGTAGTCGACCGCCTCGATCTTCGCGACCTTCAGCGGGTTCTGCTTCTTCTTGGGCTTGCGGACGACCGGCTTGGCCATCGTGAGTACTCCTCGGGGTACTGCGGGTCGGCCGCTCGGGCCGTCCCGGCTCAGTCAGTAGGTGTCGATCGGGCGTCCGTCGGACGCCCGTCGAGGCTCGATCAGAACGGGGGCTCGTCCATGGCCGCGCCGCCGCCAGGGGCGGGCGTGGCCCACGGGTCGTTGTCGAAGCCGCCGCCACCACCGGAGGACGCGCCGCCGCCGAAGCCGCCACCGCCGCCGCCGCCCGAGCGCTGGGCCCGGGTGACCTTCGCGGAGGCGTACCGCAGCGAGGGGCCGACCTCGTCGACCTGGAGCTCGACGACGGTGCGCTTCTCGCCCTCACGCGTCTCGTACGACCGCTGGACGAGCCGGCCCTGGACGATGACGCGGGTCCCCTTGGTCAGGGACTCGGCCACGTTCTCGGCCGCCTCGCGCCAGATCGAGCAGCGCATGAACAGCGTGTCGCCGTCCTTCCACTCGTTGCTCTGGCGGTCAAACGTGCGCGGCGTGGACGCGACGGTGAAGTTCGCGACCGCGGCGCCCGACGGCGTGAAACGCAGCTCGGGGTCCCCAGTGAGGTTCCCGACCACCGTGATGACGGTGTCACCAGCCATTGCGGCTCTCCTCGGTTCGGTGAGGCGTTGGTGGAGTTCTGATCTGTGGCTCGGCTGAGGTCAGCGAGCGTCGGGGCGCAGGATCTTCGTCCGCAGCACGGCCTCGTTGAGGCGCAGCTGACGGTCGAGCTCCTTGGCGGTGTCCGGCGTTGCGGTGAAGTCGACCACCGCGTAGATGCCCTCGGACTTCTTCTTGATGTCGAAGGCAAGGCGCCGGCGTCCCCAGATGTCCACCTTGTCGACGGAGCCGCCGGCAGTGGTCACCACCGAGAGGTACTTGTCGAGGGACGGGGCGACGGTGCGCTCCTCGATCTCAGGGTCGAGGATCACCATCATCTCGTACTGACGCATGCGGGTACCCACCTCCTCTGGTCTAGGCGGTCACGGTCTTTCCGTGACAGGAGGGTCGTGCGTCGTCGTGCCTGGGGCCCGCGGTGATCGGCACCGCACTACCCAGGCAGCGACCGCCCATCGTACAGGGTCGGCCGGGCGCTGCCGCGCGCGTCCCCAGGCGGGCTTCCGGGGCGGCGGCCCGGCCCCGCGGGACCGTGACCGCCGACGCGCGGGTCAGCCG
>AXCX01000448.1 GCA_000767215.1 Actinotalea fermentans ATCC 43279 = JCM 9966 = DSM 3133 | reverse complement strand
CGGCTGCGGCCAAGCCGGCAGCCGCGCCCAAGCCGGCTGCGGAGGCGAAGCCCGCAGCTGCGCCCAAGCCGGCGGCCACGCCGAAGCCCATGCCGCCCAAGCCCAGTGCGCCGAAGCCCGCTGCCCCGGCCGCCAAGCCGCGGGCCACGAAGCCGAAGCCGCCAGCCGAGTCCTGACGATCGGCCCCCGACCCCATCCGCCGCCCCGTCGCCCCACCCGGGCGACCGACGAGAAGAGAGCACACAGTGCCGAAGAACAAGACGCACAGCGGTGCGAAGAAGCGGTTCCGGATCACCGGGACCGGCAAGGTCATGCGCGAGCAGGCGAACGCCCGCCACCTGTTCGAGCACAAGTCGAGCCGGCGTACCCGCCGTCTGGCGACCGACCAGGTCCTGTCCAAGCCGGACACCCGCACCGTCAAGAAGCTGCTCGGCAAGTGACGTCTCGGCGCGCCCAGCGCGCCGGTCGCACGAGCCCCGAAACCCCAAGGAGCATCACGTGGCACGCGTGAAGCGGGCGGTCAACGCCCAGAAGAAGCGCCGGACGACCCTCGAGCGGGCCGCCGGCTACCGTGGCCAGCGGTCGCGGCTGTACCGCAAGGCCAAGGAGCAGGTCACCCACTCGCTCGTCTACGCCTACCGCGACCGCAAGGCGCGCAAGGGCGACTTCCGCAAGCTGTGGATCCAGCGGATCAACGCGGCGGCCCGTGAGAACGGCATGACCTACAACCGCTTCATCCAGGGCCTGAAGATCGCGGGCATCGGCGTCGACCGCCGTGTGCTCGCCGACCTCGCGGTCAACGACCCGGGTGCCTTCGCCAAGCTCGTCGAGCTGGCCCGCGAGGCGCTGCCCGAGGACGTCAACGCTGCCGGTACCCCCGCGGCCTGACGCGCCCTGGTCGTGACGCACGACGTGGACGCCCGGACGACGCCCGAGCTGACCAACCCCCGCGCTGAGCGGGTGCGGTCGGTCCGGGCGCTGTCCGGGCGTCCTGTGCGTTCCCGCCAGGGCCGGTTCCTCGTCGAGGGGCCCCAGGCCGTCCGTGAGCTCGTCCGCTTCGAGGCGGGCCGCGTGCGCGAGCTGTACCTGTCGCCGGAGACCGCCGTCCGCCATCCCGAGCTGGCGGACGAGGCGGCCGCGGCCGGGCTCCGCGTGCGCTACGGCACCGTCGAGGTGCTCGAGGCGATGAGCCCGGACGGGCAGGGTGTCGTCGCGGTCGCCGACCGGCTGGGCGGTGCGCCGGCGGACGTCGCGGTCGCCGGTCCCCGGCTCGTGGCTGTGCTCTCCCACGTGCGGGACCCGGGGAACGCCGGGACCGTGATCCGCTCGGCCGACGCCGCAGGCGCGGACGCCGTCGTGCTGACGGAGGCGAGCGTCGACCTGCACAACCCGAAGACCGTGCGCGCGAGCGCCGGGTCGTTGTTCCACCTGCCGGTGGTCCGCGGCGGGGACCTGGCGGACGTCCTCGCGCCGCTGCGGGAGGCCGGCCTGACGGTCCTGGCGGCCGACGGCGCGGGCGAGTGGGACCTGGACGACCTGCTCGACGCCGCCGGACCGGGCGGTGGCCGCCACTCCGGGATGCCCGACCTGGGGCGGCCGACGGCCTGGCTCTTCGGCAACGAGGCCTGGGGCCTGCCACCGCAGGACCGTGAGCTGGCGGACGCCGTGGTCCGGGTGCCGATCCATGG
>AXCX01000447.1 GCA_000767215.1 Actinotalea fermentans ATCC 43279 = JCM 9966 = DSM 3133 | reverse complement strand
ACCGCGGCGGCCGTCTGCCTGTACGCGAGCGCCCGGGCTCAGCGCAGGGGTGGGAGCTGAGCCCGGGCGCGGCCGGCCCGCTGCCGGCGTCGACCGTCGTGCGCCTCAGGCGGCCGACGGGCTGGGCGGGTCCGGCGGCTGCGGGGCGTTCGCGGCGGGGGCCTGGTACCCCGGTGCCGGCATGAACGCGGTCTGGCCCGGGTAGCCGTACGGGTACGGCGGCCTCGTCTCCGAGGGCATGAGGATCCACAGGATCGGGTAGATGAGCAGCTGGCTGCCCGGCAGGACCATCAGCACCAGCACGAACAGCAGCCGCGCCGGCCACGGGTCGATGCCGAAGCGGCGGCCGAGGCCGGCGCAGACGCCGCCCAGCAGCCTCCCGTCCAGGGGACGCACCAGACCGTCGCGGGTCATGCTCTCGTGGAGCGTGGACATCGAAGCTCTCTCCTTCGTCGGTGTGTGCCTCCAGCCTGGTCCCGAGCCGCGTCGAGCGGTATCGGTGAGTCGCCGGATCCAGCCCCGAACGGACCCGGAGGCGACCCGGAGCGCGCGTGGCTCTCGCCCTGAGGACGCGGCGCCCCAGAGCACCCGGAGGGGCCCTGGGGTCCGCCGCGGCGTGGCTGCGGCATCCTGGACGGCATGCGCCTGTTCGCTGCGGTCCGCCCGCCGGACGCCGCCCTGGAGCACCTCGAGGGCGCGCTGAGCTCCGTCCGCGGAGGATCCGCCGCCCGGGCCCGGGCCGGTCAGGGTGGTCTGCGCTGGACCGCGCCGGCCGACCGGCACGTCACGCTGGCCTTCTACGGCGAGGTGCCGGAGGGCTACCTGGAGGACCTGGCGGCCGGTCTGGACGCCGTCGCGGGCGAGGCCGAGCCCTTCGAGGCGTCGCTCGCCGGCGCGGGCGTGTTCGACCGGCGGACGCTCTGGGTCGGGTGCACCGGCTCGGGGTGGCCGGGGCTCATGGCGGCGGCCGGAGCCGTCGGCGCCGAGGTCGCCGGCCGCCCGGCGGACGGGCGCAACCGGCCA
>AXCX01000446.1 GCA_000767215.1 Actinotalea fermentans ATCC 43279 = JCM 9966 = DSM 3133 | reverse complement strand
CGCTCGCCCGCGCGCTCGCCGAGGCTGGGTTCGGCGTCACGCCGCGCGGCCTGCGCCTGCGGGACCGGACCTGAGCCGTGCCCGAGGGCGACATCCTCCGGCGCACCGCCGCAGCGCTCGACCGCGCACTGGCCGGCGCCGTCGTCCTGCGGACGGAGCTGCGCTGGCCGTCCGCGGCGGGCACGACGTTCGACGGGCGCACCGTGCTCGGCACCCACGCGTACGGCAAGCACCTGTTCACGCGGTTCGACGACGGCCGAACCCTGCACACCCACCTGCGCATGGACGGGTTCTGGCGCACGCCCGCGAGCGTCTCGCCGCAGGCCCGCGCGCGCGACCCGTTCGTGCGCGCCGTCATCGGCGCCCAGGAGTGGACGGCCGTCGGGCACCGACTCGGCATGCTGGACGTGGTGCCCACGCGCGACGAGGGTTCCCTGGTGGCGCACCTGGGGCCGGACGTGCTCGCGGACGACTTCCCCGAGCACGGGCTGCCGGAGGCGCTCGACCGGGTGGCCGCGCAGGGCGCGACGCCGGTCGCCGAGGTCCTGCTGGACCAGACGGTGGCCGCCGGCCTCGGGACCATCTACACGGCAGAGACGCTCTTCGTGCGGCGCGTGTGGCCGTGGACGCCCGTCGACCGGACCGACGCCGCCACTCTCCTCATGGTCGCGCGCACGCTGATGCAGCGCAGCGTGGCGGCGCCGAGCCCGACGGCGACCGGGGAGACCACTCCCGGCCGCGGCACGCTCGTGCACGGTCGCGCGGGGCAGCCGTGCCGCCGCTGCGGCACACCGATCGCCGTGGGCACGGCGAGGCGGCCGCCGATGGAGCGCCCGATCTTCTGGTGCCCGACGTGCCAGGTGGCGCCGGTCGGCTGACGGTGCCCGAGCACGTCACGAGGCGCCGACCCCCGGAGGGGCCGGCGCCTCGAGAAGACAGGCGACCGTCAGCCGACGGGCGCGAGGGCGGCTCCGGCGGACAGCCCGTCGTGGCTGTCGTGCGACCAGCCGCGGCGTGCGGACCACTCGAGGTCCGCGGGCACCGTGTCGGGGATGCTCAGGCCTTCGGCGAGCGCGACCCGGTCGCTGACCTCGCGCAGGACGAGCCACAGGGGCACGTCGAGGGCCTCGCAGATCGAGCCGAGCAGCTCGGACGAGGCTTCCTTCTGACCACGCTCCACCTCGCTCAGGTAACCGAGCGAGACGCGGGCTGCCGAGGAGACCTCGCGCAGGGTGCGCCCCTGCCGCTGCCGCGCGCTACGCAGGACGTCGCCGATCTCACGTCGAAGAACGACCACGGGGCGACCTCCCTTCGTCATGGCCCGATCCACGTGAGCGACGACCGGGGCCGACGACACGGGACGCAACCGTGCTGGATGACTACCGTACCCCGCCGGGCGGACAGCGTCGCGGGTGATCCCGCCGGGGCCTGACTTGTGCGTCACGGTCAGTGCAACGCGCGGGGGGCCGGGCCTGTTCCCGGGGTCCCCGGGGCCGCCCGTCGCGCACCCGGGCCGCCGGGGTCGTCCGGCCCGGTGGCGTCGGCGCGGACGGCGTCGAGCACCAGCGCGAGGACTGCCTCGCGCGCGGCGGCGCGCACCCGTTCGCGCGTCGGCGTCCCGGTCGGGGCGAAGGACCGCACGAGGACGCCCCGCGGTCCGGCGACCGCCACGTGGTACTCACCGGGGGGACGGCCGTCCTGCGGGTCCGGACCGGCGACACCCGTGGTCGCGGCCCCCCACGTCGCACCGAGACGCGCCCGCACACCCGACGCCATCGCGCCCGCGACCTGCGGGTGGACCGCGCCGTGGGCGTCGAGGAGGTCCTGCGGGACGCCGAGGAGCTCGGCCTTGAGGTCCGTCGCGTAGGCGACCACCCCACCACGCAGCACGGCCGAGGCACCCGGCACGTCGACGATCGCGGAGGCCACGGCGCCCCCCGTGAGGGACTCCGCCACCGCGAGCGTCTGACCGGCCGCCGTCAGCAGCCGGACGACCTCGCCCGCCGCCCCGTCCGCGCTCACGCCGCGCTCACACCGCCTCGCGCGCCGCGCGTCGCACCGCCCAGCCGCGGCGCAGGTAGTCCACCCCGGTCACCACCGTCGCGACGAGGGCGGCGCTCATGACCACCCAGGCGAGCGTGGTCGCCCAGTCCGGCAGGCGGTCCAGCGGCAGCAGGAACAACCCGATCGCCACGGACTGCAGCACCGTCTTGAGCTTCCCGCCGCGCGAGGCCGGGATGACGACGAAGCGGAGCACGGCCAGGCGCAGCGCCGTGATCCCCAGCTCCCGGACGAGGATCACGACGGTCACCCACCACGGCAGGTCGCCCAGGGCGGACAACGCCAGCAGGCTGCCGCCCATGAGCGCCTTGTCGGCGATCGGGTCCACGAGCTTGC
>AXCX01000445.1 GCA_000767215.1 Actinotalea fermentans ATCC 43279 = JCM 9966 = DSM 3133 | reverse complement strand
GCGGGCCAGCCAGCCGTCCAGCCTGTCGGTCGCCGCCGCGAGCACGAAGAGGGCGCACGCGACGGTCCGCCACCCGCCGTCGTCGTCCACCAGCAGCGCCGCGACCACCAGCGGAACGAGCAGGATCCGCACCATGGTGACGACGTTGGCCGGGGTCCACACGGACGCGACGACAGCTGGCACGGGCACCACCCTACGGTCCGCCGAGCCGGACCCGGCCCACGCGCGCGCCGGTACGCGCCCTGGCGCGCGGTAGTGTCGCGGCGTGCCGCGCCATGTCCGCAGCGCGCCGCGCCACCGGCCGGCGCTCCTCGCCGTCTTCCTCGGCGCCGCCCTGGCGACGGG
>AXCX01000444.1 GCA_000767215.1 Actinotalea fermentans ATCC 43279 = JCM 9966 = DSM 3133 | reverse complement strand
GACGCCGCGTCCCCGTGCTCGCCGGCCCGACGGCGCAGCGCCGCCATCGGGTCGCGCGTGCCGCCCCAGACGGGCTGGTCCGCGCTCGCGTCGCGCACGCGGGGGATCTCGCCGCTGCGGCGCCGCAGGAAGATGAGCGACGCGACGCCCGTGGCGGCCACGAGGAGCACCGAGAGCTCGCCCATCGTGTCCCAGGCCCGGATGTCGACCAGCGTCACGTTGACGACGTTGCGGCCACCGCCGTAGACGTACGCCTCCTCGGGGAAGTCCACCGACACGGGCTCGGCGGTGCGCGCGGCCGGCGCGAGCACGGCCATCGCCCCGACGGCCAGGCCCGCGGCGAGCCCGATGGCCAGCCGCACCCACCGGCTCGCCGCGAGCGGGCGCACCGAGAAGTACGGGGGCAGCCGGCGCAGCACCAGGACGAGGACGACGAGCGTGACGGTCTCCACCAGCACCTGGGTGAGCGCGAGGTCCGGCGCACCGTGCAGCAGGAACAACGCGGCCATGCCGTAGCCGCTCACGCCCGTCAGGAGCACCGCCTTGAGCCGGCGGCGGGAGCGGGCCGCGAGGACGGCGGCGCCGGCGGTCAGCGCGCCGGCGACGAGCTGCACGGGGCTGTCCCACAGCCGCCAGCCACCGGCCATCGGCGGCTGCGCGAACAGCGGCCCGGCGACGAGCGCGACCAGCACCACGAGGATCGTGCCGAGGTAGAAGGGCAGCGAACCACGCTGGGTGACACCGGTGACGTCGGCCGCGACGTCGTCGAGCCGGCGCATCATCCGCCGGTACAGGAGGTCGGCGTCGGCGCGCACGGGCACCCGGTGCTGCCAGCCCTCGACGCGGGAGCGCTGCCAGAACAGCAGCCCGCCGGCCGTGAGCACGAGGACGGTCAGGATCAGCGCGGGCCCGACGCCGGCCCACAGGGTCAGGTGGCCGGGGTCGCCCGGGTAGAGCGTGGCGTGCGGGCTCAGCAGGTCCTCGCCGAACCCAGGCACGAGCGCCGCGGCCAGCCCCAGCACCGCGAGGACGGCGGCCGGCGCGACGAGCAGCAGGCTCGGCCGGGACACCGCGAGCGGCGGCCACACGCCCTCGTCGGGCTCGGGGAGCGGGACCGCGCCGCGCACCGCGGGCCCGAACGCGCCGAACCAGAACCGCAGCCCGTAGGCCACCGTGAGCGCGGAGCCGACCACCATCGCGACCAGGACCGCCACGCCCGCCGCCGTGCCGCCGCCGTGCCAGAGGGCCTCCAGGGCTGCCTCTTTGGCGACGTACCCCGCGAAGGGCGGCAGGCCGATCATCGACGCGGTGGCCAGGCCGCCCACCGTCGCGGTGATGGGCAGCGCGCGCCCGAGGCCGTCGAGCCGGCGCAGGTCGCGGGTGCCCGTGGCGGCGTCGACCACGCCGACCGTGAGGAACAGCGACGCCTTGAACATCGCGTGCGCGCCGATCATCGCCAGGCCCGCGAGCGCGGCCGCCTCGCTGCCCGAGCCGACCAGGAGCACCAGCAGGCCCAGCTGGCTCACGGTGCCGAAGGCGAGGACGAGCTTGAGGTCGTACTGGCGCAGGGCCCGGTAGCCGCCGTGCACGAGGGTCCACGAGCCGACCGCGAGGACGATCAGGCGCCAGGCCCCGACATCGGCGAAACCGGGCGCGAACCGGGCGACCAGGTAGACGCCCGCTTTCACCATGGCCGCCGCGTGCAGGTAGGCCGAGACCGGCGTCGGCGCCGCCATCGCGGACGGCAGCCAGAAGTGGAAGGGGACCAGTGCGGACTTGGTCAGCGCGCCCACCAGCACGAGCACGACGGCGACGGCCGCCCCGGTGCCCGACGGCGGGTCGGCGATCAGCTCCGAGATCCGGTACGTGCCCGCCGACTCCGCGAGCGCGATGAGCCCGACGAGCATCGCGAGGCCGCCGAACGTCGTCACGACGATCGCCTGCATGGCCGCGCGCCGGGACGCCTTGCGGTCCGAGTAGTGGCCGATGAGCAGGTACGACGTGACGGTCGTCAGCTCCCAGAAGACGTACAGGAGCAGGACGTCGTCGGTGGTGACCAGGCCCAGCATCGAGCCCGCGAACGCCATGAGGACGCCCGCGAACCGGCCCAGCCCCGCAGCTTTCGACGAGAAGTAGCCCGCCGAGTAGACGAGCACGAGCGTGCCGACGCCCGTGACCAGCAGCACCATGAGCCAGCTGAGCGTGTCCAGGCGGAAGTCGAGCGCCATGTCGAGGTGCGGCACCCACGGCGTGCTCTCGGCCGGGCCGCGGCCGTCCATGACGTCGCTGCTCCAGCGCAGCGCCCAGACGAGCGCCGCCGCCGGGACGGCCGCCAGGAGCAGGAACGCCCGCCGGCCCAGCCAGCGCACCGCCAGGGGCGCGCCGAGGGCGGCCACGAGGTGCGCGGCGAGAAGCGGCAGCATGTCCGGCTCCGTCCTGGGTCGAGGGCGGTCGTCGGTGGGCGGGAGGAGGTCCGTCGGTGGGTAGGCGACGGCGACCGGAGCTGGCCGGTGCACCGCGGGATGGACGGATTCTACAGGGTCGGGTTGATCATGACCCCGGAGGATGACCCGGCTTCTCCCGGGGCAAGCCCCCGACCTGCCCCGGTAGCGTGCCCTGCGTGACAGCACTGCAGTGGGTGGCTCTCGTGCTGGCGGTGGCGTCGACGCTCGTCGGCGCGGCGTCGTTCCTGCGCGGCGCCGGGGCGATCGTGCGCGTGGTGCGGCGCGGCGGGCCGGCGCCCGC
>AXCX01000443.1 GCA_000767215.1 Actinotalea fermentans ATCC 43279 = JCM 9966 = DSM 3133 | reverse complement strand
CACCGCCGGAGCGGCCGAACATCCGCCAGGTCGCCACCCAGCCACCCCTCGAACGCATATTCCAGTCGAGTGATTCGCGGCGGATGGACGGTGCGGTCCATGACCGTCCCTTCACCGAGCCCACCGGCAAGCTCGGGTTCAACGATCGACGCCATCAACCCACCGCCGGCATGAGCTGCGTCCCGTACTTCCTGCCGCACGCGCGCAGCTCGTCGGTGTCTACCTCGCGCCCGCCCCCAGTCACGATCGGCACGCTAGCCGGTGCAGGCGCGGCGATGGGACGAACCGGACAGGTTCACCCGCAGGAGTGGGCCTGACCCTACTGCCCCGGAAAGACCTTCTTGCCCCCACCGCTCATCGTCGTCCCGTACCGCCCCGCCCCTTCTCGGTGGCGGGGCGCTCGTCACGCCCGGGGCTCAGTCGCGCTGATGGAGGAGCTCCTCGGCGGTGGTGTCTGGATGGAGCGCGATGACGTCTCCGGACCACTCGGCCAGCACGACGGAGCCATCAGCGGGGAAGCCCGGCAGGGCCGTTACGGCGGCGATGAGCTCTGCTGCCATCACGTCACTGGACGCGATGATGTCGAGAGCCTTGCCGGTGCGCTCGACATCGACGACAAGCGGCGTCTCCGCACCTGCTGGCACCTGGTATTGGCCGATGAGGGAGCGCGCCCGACGACCGGTGTTGATCTCGATGTACCGGCGCTCAGGCCAGTGCGCGGCGATCACGGCGTCCAGGGCGAGACGGTCGATGGTGAACTCGCCTCGAGCGACAGCGAGTGTTGCCTCAGGCACGGTTCCTCCTCACGGCTGCAGCCGAACGTAGCCGGAAATGTCGCCCGCAACCATCCGCGCCTCCCAAGCGGCCGCTGACGCCGCGTTGTTCGTCACGATCTCCACAACACCGTTCCCTCCGAGCGCCTCCGAGACATCAACGAGGGTCTCGAGCGTGCGATCCATCTTGGCGATCGCGACCGCCCCCAGGTCCGGATCGAGGGTGCCAGGAATGTAGAACGACGACGCAGGGTTCGAGACGAGCTTCGCGTCGCCCGGGATGAGCCCATATGGCGACGTGATGCCATCGACCGATCGGGTCGCGCCTCCGGGCAGAGTCACGACTCGCTCGGTCGCCCCGTACACACTGCTCTGGTAGGCGGCAGGCGGGCCGCTCGTCTGGAGTGGGCCCTCAGGGAGGTCAGCGATTCGTGCAGCAGCGGCGGCCTGTTCCTCGGCGGTCGCGGCAACAAGCTGGGTTCCATCGGTGAGGTCGATCGGTTCCCGACGCAGCCAGGCTTGGAAGTCGATGACCCCCGAGTCGTCTGCCCAGTCGATCGCGCGCACGCGGCGGCCGAGGTCGCTGAGGTTGTCGCCGATGCGAGCAACTGCACCGGTCTTGGTGAGGACGCCGACTCCGCCGGCGGCGGTGAGGGCGATGTCGGGGGCGAGTCGTCCCCACCATCGGCCGGGGTTGTCGCGCATGGTCTGGGTGTCGAAGAGCAGGGGGACGGCGTCGCCGGGGTTGGCGAGGATGTGGGCGCCCGTGTCCAGCAGTCCTTCACGGATCTCGCGGGCGTCGTCGTTCATGGCGTCGTTGTCGACGACGGCGCGGATCGCGTTGAACTTCCACACCAGGCCCGCCAGACCAGCAACCCAGTCGCCGATGCCGGCGAGGAACTGATCGAAGTGGAACTGGCCGTCGGGCAGCCCGTTGTTGAACTCGTCGAGTACCTGCGCAGCTGCTGACTGCGAGAGGCGAACCTCCCGTTGCGCCTGGGCAAGGACGGTCTCGGCTTGGCGACGTAGCCCGGCACCGGCGTCGACCTCGGGGAACGGTGAGACCGGTACACCGAAGAGGTTCGTCTGCCGCGGTCGCATCACCAGCGTCGGGGAGCCAGCGGCTGCCGCGGCGGCGAGTCCGGCCTCCCACAGGTCGATCGCCACCTCTGCCCGCTGCTGCGCCCACGCGAGCACCTGTGCGTGCGCCTCGAGGACGGTGGCGACGGTGCGGTACACGCTCACCACACCGTCGATCGCCATGGTGAGGTTCAGGCGGCGGCCCGTGGCACGGTCGGCGCCCTGCCCGGTCCACGACGCCACGGGCCGCCGGACGGGACCCTCGGACTCCGACTCCAGCTCGTTCGCGCGTGTTCGCAGGTCCTGGGCGTCGGCCCGCAGTGCGTCCACAGACCCGGGGACCAGAGTGTGCGGGTCGGTCGTGGACCCGAGCCGCCCGAACCCGGTCAATGGAGCATCCCGCCGAGGTCGTCCATGGACGCGGCGATCATCGCGTCGGACTCCTCGTAGGCGAACGCCGACCCCCGCATCGAGACACCGATGTCCTCGGCCTCGTCACCGAGCCGACGCAGCAGGTACGTGAACCGGGCCTCGAACGTGTCCGCAGCCCGGGTAAGGTCCGCGCCGCCATACCCTGCGCGCCCCGGCGTCGCGCCCCGCGCCGCCGTCCCGGTGATCGCGTCACCAGCACGGACCATGCCGCTGCCACACGCGCGCAGCTCTTCGGTGTCTACCTCGTGCCCGCCCCCAGTCACGCACGGCACGCTAGCCGGGGCCCTGTCCGCGGGTACGCCGCGTCGGGGAACTTCACCCGCGCCGGAAGCGCGCCGTACCGGAGGCGCGTGGAAGGAACGCCTCCCGCCGTCGTTCGACGCCGCTCCCCCGTCCCGATCCGTACGCGCGGACGGCGCCGCTATGCTTCCCAGCAGTCTGCGGCGGGGTGGGCGCGCGACGAGCCCTGGAGGGAGGCGACGTGG
>AXCX01000442.1 GCA_000767215.1 Actinotalea fermentans ATCC 43279 = JCM 9966 = DSM 3133 | reverse complement strand
GGCCGACGCGCGGTTCGTCGGGGTGGCCGACGACGCCCGGCCCGAGCAGCCGATGGTGGACGCGTCGGTGCGGCTGGCCACCGAGCTGCTCGACGTCGCGCCGGCGGGGGAGGACGCCGTCGTGTCGCCGCTCAGCCTGCAGCTGGCGCTCGCGCTGCTGCGCGAGGGTGCCACGGGCACCCCGGCCGCCGAGATCGACGCGGCGGCCGGGCTCCCCGGGAGCCAGGCGGTGGCCGACCTGCGCGCGCTGCTCGCGCAGTACGAGGGCGACGTCGCGGGCATCGACCCCGACGAGCCGCCCGAGGTGCCGCTGCTGCACGTCGCGGACAGCGCGTTCGTGCAGCAGGACTTCGGCGTGGTCCCCGCGTTCCTCGAGCGGGTGGCCGCGTACCACGACGCCGAGGTCTACGAGGTCGACTTCCGCACGGGTGACCCGAAGCCCGCGCTGGACGCCTGGGTGGCCGAGGAGACGGGCGGCCTCCTGACCGAGTGCCCAGCGCCGACGACGCCGCAGACGCGCGTGGTGCTCATGGACGCGGTGACGTTCGGGGCGACGTGGGCGAGCCCGTTCGCGGCCGAGAACACGGCCGACGGCCCGTTCACGCGTGCCGACGGTACGAGCGTCCAGGTGCCGCTCATGCACCAGACGACCGTCGTGCCGTACGCCGAGGGCGACGGCTGGGTGGCCGTCGAGCTCCCGTACACGGAGGGTTTCGCGATGCGGCTCGTGCTCCCTGACGCGGGCGCGCTCGCGGCGGACGCGTGGGCGCAGGCCCATGCGGCGCTGTCCCGCGCGTCGGGCACCGAGGTGCTCCTCACCCTGCCCAGCTGGACGACCGACACGACGCTCGCCCTGACCGAGGCCCTCGCGGAGCTCGGCCTGGGCTCCCTGCGCGAGCCGGACGGCGACCTGGACGGCGTGTTCCCGGACGCGTTCGTCAGTGCGATCGCCCAGGGCGCGACGATCACGGTGGCCGAGAAGGGCACGGTGGCCGCGGCCGTGACGGCGATCTCGCTCGACGCGGGAGCCGCGCCGACGCAGCCGCTCGAGGTGCGGTTCGACCGGCCGTTCGAGTACCAGGTGGTGCACTCCGGCACCGGACTGGTGCTCTTCGCCGGGCGCGTCGCCGACCCTTCCGACGCCGAGGACTGACCCGCCTCAGCGGGGGGCGTGCGCCAGGATCGAGACGACGGCGCGCACCAGCTCTCGGGCGGTCGAGCCGTCGCCCGCCGCGTGGTCGGGGTTGAACTCGACGAGCGTCATGCCCGCGAACTCCGGCCGGGCCGCGAGGATGCCGAGCGACTGCACGAGCGTCGAGACCCGCAGCCCGCGCCCGTACTGCGGCACGTCCGCGGCGGGCAGCAGCAGGTAGTCGAGCACGTCGACGTCGAGGTGGATGACGAACCCGTCGGCCGCCTTGCTCGCGGCCTCCGCCACGTGCACGGCGGTGCCGACCGGGTCACCCGTGACCTGGGCGGCCGTGAACCGCAGCGACGGCACGAGGCCGTGGACGTCCTCGTCGCTGTCGTCGAAGCCGAAGAAGCAGACGCGGTCCGGCGTGAGCAGCGGGCGGCGCGGCCCGATGCCGGCCAGCGCGTCGGCCGCGCCGGGCAGGTCGAGCATGTGCGCCATGCCCATGGAGTCCAGGATCGGCTCCTGGGGCCGGTCGGCCGGGAGCATGAGGTCCTGGCCGCCGTCGACGTAGACGATCCCGACGTCCTGGCCCGCCCGCGCGTAGGCGCTGACCAGGGAGAGGGCGAGCGTGCACTCGCCGCCGAGGACGAGGGGGCGCCGGCGGGCCGCGACGATCTCGCCGATCGCGGTCGCCGCGTCCTGCACCACGTCGACGACGCGCGCGAGGTCGTTCGGCTCGTCGGCGGAGCGGGCGGCACGAAACCGGGCCTCGGGCCGGTCGCCGTGGTCCACGACGCTCAGGCCGGCGGAGCGCATCGCCTCGACGAGGCCCGCCTCGCGCAGCGCGCGAGGGGCCTTCTCGATCCCGGGCCAGTGGGCCGCCGCGCTCGACGGCACCCCGACCACGCCCCAGCCGCGGCGCGTCACGCCGTTCGCGTCATCGACCATGGCTGCACCGTAGGCATTGACGAGCAGAAACGCAGCCCGGCGCGGCCGTAGGCGTGTCGCGGAGCGTCCTCCCGCGGACCGTCGCGGACCTCACAACGGCACCTGGAACGTCCGCGAGGTGTCCCACGGCTCGGACCACCCGAGTTCGGTGAGGAGGCGGTCGAGGACGAGCGCCGTGAAGCCCCACACCAGGTGCGTCCCCGCGGCGTGCGGCACGAGGAAGGCAGGGCCGGCGTCGGGACGGGCCGGGCGCGGGCGGCCGCCCGCGAAGCGTGCGGGCAGCACGGCGGTGCGGCGGTTCGCCGGGTCCACGAGGTCCGCCACGGGTGCGCGGAAGA
>AXCX01000046.1 GCA_000767215.1 Actinotalea fermentans ATCC 43279 = JCM 9966 = DSM 3133 | reverse complement strand
CCGCGGCCGTCTGGTCGGCGAGCGTCGCGGCGGTGTCGCCGTCGCCCTGGCCCGGCAGCGCGACCGGGACGCCCCGGTGGCCGCGCGCCTCGAGCGCCCCGACGACGGCGTCCCACACCGACGCGTCCAGCCACAGCCCTCCGACGAGCAGGATCTCCATGCCCTCCCCCTCTCTCGCGCAGGTCGCGACCGTAGCGCCGGCCCCGGACACCCGGCGCGGCCCGCCTGGTCCCGCGTTCAGGACGCCCCGCCCCCGAGCGTGAGCACCACCTTGACGTCGTCGGCGCGCCGCTCGAAGGCCTCCGCGAACCGGTCGAGGGGCACGCGGCGCGTGACGAGGCGGCTCAGCCAGCCGACGTCGGCCCGTGCCAGGGCGTCCGCCGCGAGCCGGTAGTGGTGAAGGTTCGCGTTCACCGACCCGACGATCGCGTCGTTCTCCAGCACCATCTCCCGGTTCAGGCCGCCCCCGTCGATCCGGAGCGGCCGCCCGGTGGGGGAGACCCCGGTCAGGCACACGATGCCGTAGGCGGCGGTGGCGGCGACCGCGCCGAAGACGAGGGCCGGGACACCGGTCGCCTCGATCACGACGTCGGGGCTCGTCTCGCGGGCGACGTCGTCCAGGTCGCCGTGGTGGTAGGTCGCGCCGAGGTCCCTGACGAGCCGCGGCTTCGGGCCGTCGGTCACCCGGTCGAGGACGTGCACGTCCAGGCCGCGCTGCACACCGAGGAGCGCCGCGCGCAGCCCGATCGGTCCGGCGCCCGTGACAAGCGCCGTGCGCGGCTCGAACCAGGCCCGCCGGCCCACGTGCTCCACCTGCTCCCACGCCTTGGCCACGACGCTCGCCGGCTCCATGAGCACGCCGACGTCGGCCAGCCCGGGGTCGAGCACCACCGCGTAGTCCTCCTCGACGCGCCACAGGTCGCTCGCGTAGCCGTGGATCGCCTTGATGCCGCGCTCGGTATACCGGCCATTGCGGCACATGTCGAACTGCCCGGCCGCGCACGCCCCGCACGGCTCGGGGTCCGGCCGGCGGACCACCCCGACGACGAGGTCGCCCTCGGCGAAGCGGCTCCCGCGCGGGGCGGTCCGCACGCGACCGAGCGACTCGTGCCCGACGACGAGCCGGTCCTCGCCCGGCGGGGCCCAGCCGTAGTCGCCGTCGACGATCTCGTGGTCGGTGCCGCATACGCCGACGGCCAGGCCCTCGACGAGGAGGTCGCCGTCGCCCGCCATGGCGTCGGGCATCTCGGTGACCTGGAGCGAACCCGGCTGCTGGGGGACCACCGTGAGTGCGCGCATGGTGCTCTTCCTCCTCGGGGGCGGGGCCGTCGCCGTCAGGGCGCGGCCGGGGTGCGGGCCGGCCGGGTCCCGCTCAGGTGGCGGGCCGCGTTCACCAGGCCCACGTGGGAGTAGGCCTGGGGCATGTTGCCGAGCTGGCGACCGGTCGCGGTGTCGTACTCCTCGGCCAGCAGGCCCAGGTCGTTGCGCAGGTCGAGGAGCCGCTCGAAGACCTCCCGGGCCTGGGCGGTCCGGCCGGTGCCGTGCAGGGCGTCCGCGAACCAGAAGGTGCACGCGAGGAACGAGCCCTCGGCCCCGGGCAGGCCGTCGACGCCGCCGTCGGCGAACGGGTCGTAGCGGAGCACGAAGCCCTCGCGGTACAGCTCGCGCTCGACGGCCTCGACCGTGCCGACGACGCGCGGGTCGTCCCACGGGAGGAAGCCCGTCTGCGGGATGAGCAGGAGGGCGGCGTCCAGGCCGGCCGAGCCGTAGAACTGCGTGAACGTGCCCCGGTCGGCGTCGAAGCCGCGTGCGCAGACGTCCGCGTGGATGCGGTCGCGCAGGTCGCGCCACCGGGCGACCGGCCCCTCGAGCCCGAACTGCTCGACGGCGCGCACGGCCCGGTCGACGCCCGTCCACGCGAGCACCTTGGAGTGCACGAAGTCCCGCCGCGGGCCACGGACCTCCCACAGGGAGTTGTCCGGCTCGTGCCAGTGCCCCTCGAGGAAGTCGAGCAGGGCGCGCTGGAGGTCCCAGGCGCCGCCCTCCGACTGGATGCCGGCGACCCGGGACAGGTGCAGGCCGTCGAGGACCTCGCCCCACACGTCCAGCTGCAGCTGCCCGGACGCGGCGTTGCCGACACGCACCGGCCGGGAGCCCTCGTACCCGCCCAGCCAGTCGAGCTGGTACTCCGGCAGGCGCCGGGTGCCGTCCAGCCCGTACATGATCTGCAGGTCGGCCGGGTCGCCCGCGACCGCGCGCAGCAGCCACTCGCGCCACGCCTTGGCCTCGGCGACGAACCCGGTGCCCAGCAGTGCCTGGAGGGCGAAGGTCGCGTCGCGGAGCCAGCAGAAGCGGTAGTCCCAGTTCCGCGGGCCGCCGAGCTGCTCGGGCAGCGACGTCGTCGCGGCGGCGGCGATGCCGCCGGTCGGCGCGTAGGTGAGGGCCTTGACCGTGAGCAGCGAGCGGCGGACGGCGTCGGGCCAGCCGCCGTCGTAGCGGAAGTGGTGCATCCAGCGCGCCCAGAACTCCTCGGTCTGCGCCAGCGCGCGCCCGGCTTCGGCGGGCGTCGGGCGCGGCTCGTGGGACGGGCGGTAGGTGAGGACGAACGGGACCTGCTCCCCGGCGGCGACCGCGAAGTGCGCGTACGTCGTCAGGTCCCGGCCCTCGAGCTCCACGGGCGAGCGCAGCCACACGGCGTCGGGCCCGGCCACGGCCTCCAGCTGGCCGTCCACCGTGCGGACCCACGGGACGACGCGGCCGTAGTCGAACCGGATGCGCAGGGTCATCTCCATCGGCACCCGCCCGCTGACGCCCTCGACGACGCGCACGACGTCGGCGGCCTCGCCCCGCGGCGGCATGGCGTCGACCACCCGGACGGTGCCGTCGGGCGTCGTCCACTCCGTCTCGAGGATCAGCGAGTCGCCGCGGTAGCGGCGGCTCGTCGCGAGCCCGCCCGACGCCGGGGCGAGGCGCCACAGCCCGGCGTCCTCGTCGCCGAGCAGCGCCGCGAAGCACGCGGGGGAGTCGAAGCGGGGAAGGCAGAGCCAGTCGATCGAGCCGTCGCGCCCGACGAGCGCGGCCGTGTGCAGGTCGCCGACGATCCCGTAGTCCTCGATCCGCAGCGCCATCCGGGAGCCTCCCCTCGGTCCGGGCGGGCCCCGTGCGGTCGCGCGGCGCGTCCTGGCGCTCATGCAACCACCGGGCGACGGCGCCCGCGCGCCCGGGGTGAAAGGTTCGGGCGGTGTGCCCGCGGGGTGCTCCGGACGCGGGATGATCGCCCCACCGGCGGGAGGAGGCGCACGTGGGCATCGGGCTGTACCTCGTGGCCGCCGTGGTGGGCGGGCTCGTCGCCCTCGGGCTGCGGCTCCCGCCGCTGGTCGGGTACCTCGCCGCGGGGTTCGCGCTCGGCGCGTTCGGCGCGCCCGAGCCCGCCGGCCTCGAGGCCGTCGCGGACCTCGGCGTCGTGCTCCTGCTCTTCGCGATCGGCCTGAAGTTCGACGCCCGGACGCTGCTGCGGCGCGAGATCTGGGTGACGACGAGCGTGCACATCGTCCTGGCGACGGCCGTCGGGATGGGGTTCCTCGGGCTCGTCGCGCTCGTCGGCCCGCCGCTGCTCGCGGACGAGCCGGTCGGCGGGCTGGCGCTGATCGGGTTCGCGCTGTCCTTCTCCTCCACGGTGTTCGTCGTGAAGGTGCTCGAGGACCGGTCGGACACCACCTCGCTCTACGGGCGCATCGCCGTCGGCGTGCTGGTGCTCCAGGACGTGGTCGCGGTCCTCTTCATGGCGTTCGTCGCGGACGAGCCGCCGAGCCCGTGGGCGCTCGCGCTCGTCCTGCTCGTCCCGGGCTCATGGGTGCTGCACCGCATCTGGGACCACATCGGCCACGGCGAGCTGCAGGCGCTCTTCGGCGTCACGGTCGCCGTCGCGCTCGGCTGGGGGCTGTTCGACGCCGTGGGTCTCGAGCCGCAGCTGGGCGCCGTCGTCATGGGGGTGCTGCTGGCGCGGCACCCGAGCGCGCCGGAGCTGTCGCGCTCGCTGATGACGTTCAAGGACCTCATGCTCGTCGCGTTCTTCCTGCAGATCGGCCTCCACGGGACGCCGGGGCTGGAGGAGCTGCTGCTGGCCGTGCTCGTGCTGGCGCTGCTGCCCTTCCAGGTGGCGATCTTCGCCGTGCTGCTGTGGGCGCTGCGGCTGCGCCGGCGGACCGCGTTCCTGGCGAGCCTCGTGCTGGCGAACTTCTCCGAGTTCGGGATCATCGTCGCGTCCGTGGGCTCGTCGGCGGGGTTTCTTGACGAGCGCTGGCTGGTGGCGATCTCGATGGCCGTCGCGTTCAGCTTCGTGGTGTCCGCCCTGGTCAACCGGCGCGGCGTGGAGCTGGCCACGCGGATGGTCCGGCTGCTGCCGCACCACAGCACGCTGCAGCTGCACCCCGACGACCGGCTGGTCGACGTCGGGGACGCCGACGCGATGGTGCTCGGACTGGGGCGGATCGGCTCGGCGACGTACCTCAAGCTGCGCGACGAGTACGGGCTGCACGTGGTCGGCGTCGAGCACGACCAGGTGCGGGTGAACGACCTGCGCGCGCTCGGCTTCGAGGTGCTGCGCGCGGACGCCACCGACGTGGAGTTCTGGAACCGGGTGCAGCGCGCGGGCAAGGTGCGCGTCGTGGTGCTCGCCATGCCGTTCCACCGCGCCAACCTCATCGCGCTCGCCCGGCTGCACGCGGCCGGCTTCACCGGTCGCGTCGCGGCGGTCGCCCGCTACGACGACGACGTGCTCGAGCTCCAGCGGCACGGCGCGGACGCGGTGTTCCACCTGTACGGCTCGGCGGGCGACGCGCTCGCCGACCACGCGGCCGAGGTGCTGCACCGGCGGCCGCGGGCCCTGGACGGGCCGGGTGAGGACGCCGGCGCGACGCCGGAGATCGCCGGCGGCTGAGCCGCGGGTGACGTTCGTCACGATGGTTGCGGTCCCACGGTACATTCCCGTCGAATCGATACGGCCACCGAGTTGACCATGGGGCCGACGAGGTCCACAGTCGGCCCCGTGTCAATGATGCGCGCCAACGAGCTGACCACGCCCGCCCCCCTCGCGACCGGCCCGCTGGCCTGGCGCGACCGCGCCCGGCCCGAGCCCGGGCCGGGCCAGCTGCTCATCGAGGTGGCCGGCTGCGGCGTCTGCCGCTCGAACCTGCACATGATCGAGGGCGACTGGGTCGACGGCGGGGTGCCTGCGATCAGCCCGATCGTGCCGGGCCACGAGGTGACCGGCTACGTCGCGGCCCTGGGCGAGGGCGTGACGGACTTCGCCGTCGGCGACCGCGTGGGCGTGCAGCCGCTGTGGTGGGCGTGCGGCGAGTGCCGGTTCTGCCGGACGGGGCGGGAGCAGCTCTGCCACCGCCGCATCATCACGGGCGAGCACGTGGACGGCGGCTACGGGGAGTTCATGCTCTCCTGGGCCCACCACACGTACGTCGTCCCCGACGAGCTCGACCTGATCGACGCCGCGCCCCTGTTCTGCCCCGGGATCACCGCGTACGGCGTCGTGAGCAAGGTCGACGTCGGCCCCGGTGACGTCGTGGCGATCTTCGGGCTCGGCGGCGTCGGGCACATGGCCGTGCAGATGGCCGCGCTGACGGGGGCCGAGGTGGTGGCCGTCGGACGGACGCCCGCGCACCTGGAGGTGGCGCGCGAGCTCGGCGCGGCGCGCACCGTCGACTCGAGGGACCCGGCGGCGATGGAGGCGATCGCGGACTCCGCGGACGCCGTGCTCACCTTCGCCGGCTCGGACGAGGTGACGCAGCAGGCGATGCGGACGCTCGCCTGGGGCGGGACGCTGGTCAACGCCGTCCCCATCGACGTGCGCGACTTCCACTTCAACAGGGGCCAGACGATCAAGGGGTCGATCCTGGGCAACCGCGAGCAGATGCGCGCGGTGCTGCGCCTGGCCGCCGAGGGCAAGATCCGCACGGTCGTCGACCGCTACCCGATGACGCAGGCGCAGGGTGCGCTCGCGGACCTGGCCGGGGGGCGCCTGCGCTCGCGCGCGGTGCTCTACAACGACCGCGCGTCCACCGAGCGCGGCTGAGGGCGGCCCGGTCGCCGATGGTCGTCGCCGCCGTCCTCGTGGGGGTCGAGCGTCGCCCGGATGAGGGGGACCGGGAACTGTGCCGCGCGGAGCGGGTCCAGGTACTCGTCGGTGATGCCGGCGGTGAACATCTCGAAGTCGAAGACCTTGAAGAGGGCCTCGCGCCCGAACTTGGAGCTGTCGGCGACGAGGAAGGCCTCGGACGCGATGGCGCGCATCGTCCGCTTGACCTCGAGCTCGTAGCTGTTCGTGTTGTAGATCCCGTCCTCGTTCACGGCGTCGGCGCCGAAGACCGCCACGTGCACGCGCAGGTTCTGCAGCTGCTGGACCGACGTCGGGCCCCACATCGTGTAGACGTTCGGCAGCAGCTCGCCCCCGATGAAGACCAGGTGCGCGCTCTGGTTCTGCGCGACGGCGGCCCCGATGAGCAGGTCGTTGGTGACGACCGTGAGGTGCTTGCTGTGCAGGTGGCGGGCCACCTCGAGCGTCGTGCTCCCGCTGTCGAGGAGCACCGTCTGCCCGTCGAGGATCCGGTCCGCCATGGCCTGCCCGATGGCGCGCTTGTGCGGCCGGTGCAGCGTCTGCTTGAGGTCCATGGGCGCGTCGGTCTGGCGCACCGGCAGCGCACCTCCGTGCGTGCGCTGCACGAGATCGCGCGCCTCGAGCTCGGCGAGGTTGCGCCGGATCGTCGACTCGGTGACCCCGAAGTGCTTCGCCAGGTCCGTCACCGACACAAAGCCACGCTCGAGCAGTAGCTCGACTGTCTCAGCCTGTCGCGACACTGCGACCCCCTCTCGCTCCGCGACAGCGTAGCGCACGGTATGCGCGATATCGCGCATGTCCCTTCGCGAAGCCGCGCAGAGGCATGCGCGAGTTCGTTGACAGATGCGCGCGGAAACCCGTACCGTCGCGCTCACCGCTGATGCCGGCACGGCAAGGGCGATGCCAGATCACAAGGGAGTGAACCTATGAAGCACAGGAGGCTGGCCGGCGGGATCCTCGTCGGCACGATGGCGATGGCGCTGGTCGCGTGCAGCTCGGTCGACGAGGCCGAGCCGAGCGACGGGGCCAGCGACGACTCGTCGTCCGCCCCGGTCGAGGACGGCGCGTACGTGACCGTCGTGAAGGCGACGGGCATCGGCTGGTTCGACCGCATGGAGGTCGGCGTCGACGAGTGGGCCGCCGAGACGGGCCTCGACGCCCGCCAGGAGGGCCCCGCCGAGGCCACCAACGAGGGCCAGGTGTCGATCATCCAGGACCTCATCGCGCAGAAGCCCGTGGCCATCACGGTCGTCCCGAACGACCTGGCCGGGCTCGAGAGCGTCCTGGCCCAGGCCCGCGAGGCCGGGATCATCGTCGTCAGCCACGAGGCCGTCGGGATCGAGAACGTCGACATCGACATCGAGGCCTTCGAGAACAAGGCGTACGGCGCCCAGATCATGGAGAACCTGGGCGAGTGCACCGGCGGCACCGGGCAGTACGTGCAGATGGTCGGTCGCCTGACCAACGGCTCCCACTCCGAGTGGATCCAGGGCGCGTACGACCTGCAGCAGGCCGAGTTCCCCGACATGGTCCGGGTCGAGGACCCGATCGAGTCGGAGGAGAACGAGGAGGTCGCCTACAACAAGGCGAAGGAGATCCTCGCGAAGTACCCGGACATCGCGGGCTTCCAGGGCTCGGCGGGCACCGACGTGGTCGGCATCGCGCGGGCCGTCGAGGAGGCCGGCAAGTCCGACTCCGTGTGCGTCATGGGCACGAGCATCCCGTCCGTGGGTGGCAGCTACCTCGAGAGCGGCGCGATCGACAAGATCTTCTTCTGGGACCCGGCTCTCGCCGGCAAGGCGCAGCTCGCCATCGCCCGGATCCTCGCCGACGGCGGCACGATCGAGGAGGGGACCGACCTCGGTATCCCCGGCTACGAGTCCCTGGTGAAGCTCGCGGGCGCTGACAACGCGTTCGCCGGCAACGCGGGCGTCGCGGTCGACCTGTCCAACGTGGCCGACTACGACTTCTGACCGGCTGAGCCGTTCGCTTCCTGGGTGGGCCGGGCCTCGTGCCCGGCCCACCCGGGAGGCGGGGGCGCCAAGGGATGCAGGTGGAACCCATGACCGTGACTGCCACACCAGTCCTCGAGGTCCGCGACATCGTCAAGACGTACGGCGGTGTGCACGCGCTGGACGGGGTCTCCCTGTCGCTCGCGCCGGGCGAGGTGCACTGCCTCGCCGGTGAGAACGGCAGCGGCAAGTCGACCCTCATCAAGATCATCAGCGGCGTCGAGCGCGCCGACAGCGGTGCGATCACCATCGACGGCACGACGCACGGGCACCTCACCCCCAACGAGGCCATCCGCAGCGGCGTCCAGGTGATCTACCAGGACTTCTCCCTCTTCCCGAACCTCTCCGCCGCCGAGAACATCGCGATGCTGAGCGAGCTCGCCGAGCGCCGCGTCCTCTCGTCGCGGTCGCGCATCCGCGCCGCCGCCCAGCGCGTCGTCGACGACCTGGGACTGTCCCTCGACCTCGACGCCGAGGTGGAGCGGCTGTCCGTCGCCGACCGCCAGCTCATCGCGATCTGCCGCGCGCTCGTCAACGACGCGAAGGTCCTCATCATGGACGAGCCGACGACGGCGCTGACCTACAGCGAGGTCCAGCGGCTCTTCGTCATCGTGCGCCGGCTGCAGCAGCGCGGCGTCGCGATCGTGTTCGTCAGCCACAAGCTCGACGAGGTGCTCGCCATCTCCCAGCGGCTGACCGTCCTGCGCAACGGCCGCGTGGTCGAGTCGGGCGACGCGTCGGGCTACACCCGGCGCGCCGTGTCGAAGGCGATGACCGGCCGCGACGTGAGCGAGACCCGGCTGGTCAACGACGTCGCCCCCGACGCCCCGCAGCTGCTCGAGGTCGAGCACCTCAGCCGGGCCGGCGGGTTCGACGACGTGTCCTTCGCGCTCCGCGCCGGCGAGATCCTCGGCATCACCGGGCTCCTCGGCTCGGGCCGCTCCGAGATCGCCGAGGCGGTGTTCGGCATCAACCCGGCCGACTCCGGCCGGATCCTCGTCCAGGGCAAGCCCCGACGGATCGCGTCCATCCACGACGCCGTCGACGCGGGCATCGGCTACGTGCCCGAGGACCGGCTCACGCAGGGCCTGTTCCTCGACATCCCGATCGCCGAGAACATGGTCGCGGCCTCGCTCGACGCCTACCGCACGCGGTTCGGCCTGCTCGACAGGCGGCGGATCCGGCGGTCCATCGCGGACCTCTTCGGTCGCCTGCGCATCCAGGCCCCGAACTCCTCGGCCGTCGTCCGGAGCCTGTCGGGCGGCAACGCGCAGCGCGTCGTCCTCGCCAAGTGGCTCGACCGCAAGCCCGCGATCCTCCTGCTCAACGGCCCCACCGTCGGGGTCGACGTGGGCTCGAAGGAGGAGATCGTCACGATCCTGCGGGAGCAGGCCGCGGCCGGCATGGGCATCGTCGTCATCTCGGACGACATCCCCGAGCTGGTCAGCTGCTGCCACCGGATCCTCATCATCCACGACGGCCACGTCGTCGCCGAGCTCGCGGGCGACGACATCGATGCCGACGAGATCCAGCGAAGGATGGCAGCATGACCGCCCGGCTCGCCCGTCTGCGCGGCCCCAACAACGAGGGTCTGCTGCTCGCGGTCATCGTGCTCGTCGTCATCGCGATGTCGCTGGCCAGCCCGGCCTTCTTCACCGCGGGCACGTTCTTCGCCCTCGTCCGCAGCTCGATGGTGCCGCTGATCTTCGCGCTCGGCGTGCTGCTCGTGCTCATCTCGGGCGGCGTCGACGTCTCGTTCCCCGCCATCGCGATCTTCGCGGCCTACACCACCGTCACGCTCTTCATGGACGGCTCGGGTGGGACGGCCCTGGTGATCTTCGCCGTGGCGATGCTCATCGGCGCCGGCCTGGGCATGCTCAACGGCGTCGTCATCGCGAGGTTCCGGCTCCCGACGCTGATCGTGACGCTCGGCACGCAGGGGATCTTCAAGGGCGTCCTCATCGCCTACATCGGCTCGGCCTACATCTCCGCGGGCGACCTGCCCTCGGCGATCACCGAGGCCTCCGACCGGCACCTCGTCGACGTCGCCGGTGGCGGGTACCTGCACTTCCTGATCGTCCCGGTCGTCGTGATCGTGCTGCTCGTCGCGGCCATGCTGAAGTGGACCGTCTTCGGGCGCAGCATCTACGCCATCGGCGGCGACACCGAGGCCGCCCGGCGCGTGGGCATCCGCGTGGTGCGCACGCAGGTCTGGCTCTACATGCTCGTCGGTGCCCTCGCGGCGTTCGGCGGCGTCGTCTACGTCATCCTCGGCAAGAACGCCAACCCCCAGAGCCTCGTCGGCACGGAGCTCGACATCATCGCCGCGGTCGTCCTGGGCGGCGCGTCGATCTTCGGCGGGCGCGGGTCCGTCGGCGGCACGGTGCTCGGCGTCGTGCTCGTGCAGCTCATCAACAACAACCTCGTGCTCGTCGGCATCCCGAGCACCTGGCAGCGAGCTGCTGTCGGCGTGCTCCTCCTGCTGGGCGTCAGCATCCAGGCCTTCGCCGCCACGCGCGGCCGGAGCCGACCCGTCGCGGTCCAGAAGGAGGTGGCGGCGTGAACGGCACCCGTGGCGCGCTGTCCGAGATGAACGGCCGCGTGGACAACGCCTTCTCCGCGGCGATCGACCGCATCCACGTCGCCCACGGCGTGGGCCGGATGGCCCTGCTGCTCGTCGTGACGTTCGGGTTCTTCGCGGTCCTGCGGCCGGAGATCTTCCTCAACAGCGTCAACCTGCAGAACATCGGCATCGCCGCGCCCGAGATCGGCGTGCTCGCGCTCGCCCTCATGCTCGCGATGCTCACGGGCGGCATCGACCTGTCGGTGGTCTCCATCGCCAACGGCGCCGCCATCACCGTCTCCTCGATCTACACGCACTTCGCGACGACGCAGGGCGCGGACGCGGCGGCCTCGATGACGCCGCTGGTGCTGCTCGCCGGGCTCGCCGTCGGAGCGCTCCTCGGTGCGGTCAACGGCGTGCTCATCAGCATGGTGGGCATCACGCCGATCCTGGCGACGCTCGGCACGATGCAGGTCTTCAACGGGCTCGCGCTCGTGTGGACCGGTGGCGTGACGATCTCCGGTGCGCCGGCGGCGCTCCGCTCGCTCGGGTCGACGGCCGTCGCCGGGGTACCGGTGCTCGCGCTGGTGCTGCTCGTCGCGGCCGCGCTCGTGGCCGTGCTCGTGAACCGCACGCCGATCGGTCGCAAGGTGCAGCTCCAGGGGGCCAACCCCGTGGCGAGCACGTACTCCGGCATCAGCAAGCGCGCCACGCTCATGACGACGTACGTCACCAGCGGCCTGCTGGCCGGGGTCGCCGGGCTCATGTTCCTCGCCCGGAACCCGTCCGCGAGCGCCGACTACGGCTCGAGCTACGTGCTCCTGGTCATCGTGATCGTGGTGCTCGGCGGCACGAACCCGAACGGCGGCTCCGCGACGGTGCTCGGCGTGCTCCTCGCCGCCGTCACCCTCCAGGTGGTCTCCAGCGGCTTCACCGCGCTCCGGCTGTCCGCCTACGAGTACGCCATCGCGCAGGGCGTGATCCTCGTCGGCGTCATGGTGCTCGACCAGGTGAAGTTCCGGCGCCGACGCGGGCGTCGCGCGATGTCGGGGACGGCCGCCCCGGAACCGGCCACGAGCGCTCCCACCCACTGATCCGACGGAACGGACGGACCGATCATGAAGAAGATCATCAACGCGCCCGAGGACTTCGTCGACGAGTTCGTCGAGGGCATCCTCCTGGCCCACCCGGACCTCGTCCGGACACCCGGCGACGACCTGCGGGTGATGGTGCGCGCGGACGCGCCGCTCGCCGGCAAGGTGGGCATCGTCACGGGCGGTGGCTCCGGCCATCTGCCCCTGTTCAAGGGGTACGTCGGGGCCGGGCTGTGCTCCGGCGTCGCCATCGGGAACGTCTTCAGCTCGCCGAGCTCGGACCAGATCCTGCAGGCGACCAAGGCCGTCGACGGCGGCGCGGGCGTCCTCTACCTGTACGGCAACTACGGCGGCGACGTCTTCAACTTCGACCTCGCGTGCGACCTGGCCGAGCTCGAGGGCATCCCGACGGCGACCGTGCTCGGCCGCGACGACGTGGCGAGCCAGCCGCGCGAGCGCAAGCACGACCGGCGCGGCGTCGCGGGCATCCTCTTCGCGTACAAGGCCGCGGGCGCGGCCGCCGAGCGCGGCGACTCGCTCGAGCAGGTCGTGGCGGTCACCGAGGACGTCGTCGAGCACACGGCGACGATCGGCATCGGGCTCGCGCCGACCATCATGCCGACCACGGGCAAGCCCTCGTTCGAGCTGCCCGACGGCGAGATGGAGATCGGCATCGGGATCCACGGCGAGCCGGGCTCGCGGCGCGGTCCGCTCGAGACGGCGGACGAGATCGCCGACCACCTCACGTCGGCCCTCGTGGACGACCTCGGGCTCGGCGAGGGCTCGCGCGTGGCGGTGCTCGTCAACGGCCTCGGTGCCACGCCGCTGGAGGAGCTGTACGTCCTCTACCGCCGCACGCACCGGTTCCTCGCGGACCGCGGGATCGAGATCGTCAAGAAGTACGTCGGGGAGTACGCCACGAGCCTCGAGATGGCCGGCGCGTCGATCTCGCTGCTCGAGCTCGACGACGCCCGCCTGGAGCTCCTCGAGGCCCCGGCCCGTTCGCCGTTCTTCCGGGAGGGCTGAGACGTGCGCGGCATCGAGCTCAACCAGCACATCCGGGCGAGCCTGGCCCTCCTGATCGAGTCCGCGGACGAGCTGCGCGACCTCGACCAGGCGCTCGGCGACGGCGACCTCGGCATCACGGTCACGGCCGGCTCGCGGGCGGTGATCACCGAGCTCGAGCAGCTCGGCGACGCCGCGACCCCGACCGAGATCGCGCGGACCGCCGCCAAGGCCTTCGCGAACGCCAACCCGTCGACGATGGCGGCGCTCGTCGCCGGCGCCCTGCTGTCCGGTTCCCGGACGTGGGAGGGCAAGGACGAGATCGGGCTGCCCGAGGCGTCGGCGTTCGTCGCCGCCGCGGCGGCCAGCATCGCGCACCGCGGCAAGACCGAGGTCGGCGACAAGACCATCCTCGACGGCATCGTCGCCGCGGCAGACGCCCTCGCCTCGGCCGGCGACCCGGCCGAGGGGATGACGTCCGCCTGCGACGCCGCGGCGCGCGCGGTGCGCGAGACCACCGAGCTGCAGTCCCGCCGTGGCCGCGCCTCCTGGCTCCAGGAGCGCAGCATCGGCCTCCCGGACCCGGGCGCGACGGCGTTCTGGCGCTTCCTCGAGGCATGGGCGGTCGTGTCCGCCCGCCCCCACTAGCCCCAACCATCACAACGAACGGACAACTGCAATGAACACCTGGCTCGACGAGGTCTTCGACGTCAAGAAGCCGATCATCGGCATGTGCCACCTGCCCGCGCTGCCGGGTGACCCCGGCTACGACGCGGCGGGCGGCATGACCGCCGTGCTCGAGCACGGACGTCGAGAGATCACCGCCCTCCAGGAGGGTGGGGTCGACGGCATCCTGATCTCGAACGAGTTCAGCCTCCCCTACCTCACGAACACGGAGCCGGTGACCGCGGTCACCATGGCCCGCGTCATCGGCGAGCTCCGCTCGGAGCTGTCCGTGCCGTTCGGCGTGAACGTGCTCTGGGACGGCGTGGCCTCGATCGACCTGGCCGTCGCGACGGGCGCCTCCTTCGTCCGCGAGGTGTTCACCGGCGTGTACGCGTCGGACTTCGGCATGTGGAACACCGACGTCGGCCGCGCGGCGCGGCACCGTGCGCGGATGGGTGCCTCCGGCGTCCGCCTGCTCTACAACATCGTCCCCGAGGCCGCGGCCTACCTGGGCGGTCGCGAGCTCGCGCAGATGACCCGCTCCACGGTCTTCAACGGCGCGCCCGACGGCCTGTGCGTCTCGGGCCTGACGGCCGGTGCCGCGACGGACACCTCCACCCTCAAGGTGGTCAAGGAGAACGCGGGCGCCGTGCCGGTGTTCGTCAACACGGGCGTGCGCCCCGACACGGTCGCGGAGAGCCTGCAGTACGCGGACGCTGCGATCGTGGGCACGTGGTTCAAGAAGGACGGCAAGTTCGAGAACGACGTCGAGGCGGCGCGCGTCGCCGACCTGATGAGCGTGGTTCGGGGCGTCCGGGCATGACCTTCCTCGGCGTCGACGTGGGCACCTTCGAGTCGAAGGGCGTCCTCGTCGACGCCGAGGGCACCGTCCTGGCGCAGTCGCGGCGTCGACATCAGATCTCGACGCCGCGGCCGGGACACGTGGAGCAGGACCCCGAGCTCGACTGGTGGGCCGACGTCGTCGTCATCGCCCGCGAGCTGATGGCGCACCCGGCCGCGCGCGACCTGCGCGGGGTGGGGCTCAGCGCCATCGGCCCGTGCGTGGTGGCGACCGACGAGGAGCTGACGCCCCTGCGGCCGGCCATCCTCTACGGCGTCGACACGCGGGCCGCGCGCCAGATCGACGCGCTCGTCGGCGCGCTCGGGGAGCAGGAGATCCAGCGGCGCTGCGGCAACGCGCTGACCAGCCAGTCGGCGGGGCCGAAGATCGCCTGGCTGCGCGACGAGGAGCCCGACGTCTGGTCGCGGGCACGCTGGTTCATGACGAGCCAGTCGTGGCTCGTGGCGAAGCTCACCGGCGAGGTGGTCATCGACCACGCGACCGCCGGCTACTTCCACCCGCTGTACGACCTGCAGGCCGCGCGCTGGGACGTGACCGGCTGCGAGGACGTTGTCACCGCCGACCGCCTGCCGCGGCTCGGCTGGACCACCGACCTCGCCGGGACCGTGCACGCGCGCGCCGCCGCCGAGACCGGGATCCCCGAGGGCACGCCCGTCATCGTCGGGACGACCGACGCGCCCGCCGAGGCCGTGGCGGCCGGGGTCGTCGACGACGGCTCGCTCATGGCGATGTACGGCTCGAGCGGGTACTTCATCCGGGTCGGCTCGACGCCGATCACCGACCCGTCGCTGTGGGCGGCGCCGTTCGTCCTCGAGGGCACCTACGTGCTCGCGGCCGGCACGGCCACCACCGGCACGGCCACCCGGTGGGTCGCCGACGCGCTCGGCATCACCGACGAGCGCGACGAGGTGACCTTCGCCCGGCTGCTCGAGCTCGCCGAGGGCTCGCCGGCCGGCGCCCGCGGCGTGCTGGTGCTGCCGCACTTCGCCGGCGAGCGGACCCCGTTCCAGGACCCGCACAGCCGGGGTGCGATCGTCGGGCTCGGGCTCGAGCACACGCCGGCGGACATCGCGCGCGCCGTGCTGGAGGGCATCGGGCACGCCACCGCGGAGGCCGTGGGCACCTACGCGCGGTGCGGCGTCCCCGTGAGCCGCGTCGTCGCCATCGGCGGCGCCACCAAGAACCCCGTGGTCATGAGCACGGTCTCGACCCTGACCGGGCTCACCCAGGACGTCGCCGCGACCCCCGGCGCCTCCCACGGCGACGCGTTCCTCGCGGCGCTCGGGACGGGCGCCGTGGAGCTGGCCGACGGGCGTCGCTGGTGGTCGGTGGACCGTTCGGTGCCACCCGACCCCGCCAGCGCCGAACGGCTGCGGGCCGACCACCGAGCGTTCGTGGACCTCTACCGGGCGCTGGCGCCCTGGAACCGCGAGCGGGACATGAGCACGAGAGGAGACGGCGCGTGACCGACATCGACTGGAGGACCGTCGTGCGACTCGTCGCCGACGGCGTCGCGCTGGGCGAGGGCGACCGCGTGTCGGTCTTCGTCACCGACACCGCCGCGATGGACGCCGTCGCGGCGTTCGTGGACGAGGCATGGCGGCGCGGCGCGGTCCCGCAGGTCGTGGCCACGGACGAGCGGTTCGACACGTCCGCGCTGCGCTGGGCGCCGGAGGCGGCGCTGTCGGCGGCGCCCCCGCTCGAGGCGGCGGCCATGGAGTGGTCCGACGTGCACGTGTCGTTCCGCGCGATGACCAGCCCGGTGCTCGACGCCGACCCCGCGCGCATCGCGGCCCTGCGGCACGGCCGCGGGCTCGTCTCGACCATGCGCTGGCAGGGGACGCGGTGGGCTCTGGTGCGCGTGCCCACGCCGCGCTGGGCGTCGGCCATGGGCCTGGACGCCGAGCAGCTGCTGCGCGAGTGGGTCGCGTCGTTCGACGCGGACTGGTCGGAGGCGGCGGGTCGGATGCAGCGCCTGTGCGACCGGCTCGGCAGCGCGCGGCGGGTGGTCATCGAGGACCCGACGTCGCGCCTGGAGATCGGCGTCGAGGGGCGCGTCTGGATCCCCTTCTCGGGCAACGCGAACTGGCCCGACGGCGAGATCGCGACCGCCCCGCGCGAGGACGACATCGAGGGGGTCATCCGGTTCCCGGGGGCGCTCTCGTTCGGCGGGGTGCTCGTGCGCGACCTCGAGCTCGAGTTCTCCGGCGGGCTGATCGTGGCCGAGCGGGCGAGCGAGGGGGTCGACTTCGTCACGCGGCTGTTCGACACCGACGAGGGCTCGCGGCGCGTCGGCGAGCTCGGCATCGGGACCAACGCGGCGCTGACCACGATGACGGGCGACCTGCTCATCGACGAGAAGATCCTCGGCACGGTGCACATCGCGCCGGGGCGCGCGTACCCGGAGTGCGGCGGGGTCAACGAGTCCGCGCTGCACTGGGACATCGTCAAGGACCTGCGGGGGACGGGCGGTGCGCCGCGCGGCTCCCTGCGGGTCGACGACGAGTGGCTCGTGCGCGACGGCGAGGTGCAGCCGGCGCTGCTGGAGGCGGCGGTGGGCGGGCGCTGACGCCCGAGAGCGCCGGGCGCCGACGGCGCCGAGGGCAGGGCCCGGCGGCGGAAGAACTCCGTGGCGCCCCCGGGGCGGGCCTGCGTACGGTCGGGCGCGTGGTCACCATCGACGCGCTGCAGGGCGAGGTCGACGCGCGCTTCGGCCGCCTCGGCCTGCCCTCGTGGGCCGACCCGCACCCCGACCGCCGGCCCCACGACGACGAGTACTCGCGTCTGACGGACCCCGGGCGCCACGTCGTCGTGCACGAGCGCGCACGCGTGTGGGCGCAGGTGCTGCGGGACCGGCTGGGTGCGCGCGTCGACCGGCTGCCCGCCGAGCCGATGACGGTCGCCCACGGTCAGCGGTACGGGTTCGACCGCGGGGTGCGGGTCATGTCGTCGCGGCCCGGGACGCTGCCGCTGCTCCTGCTCGAGCGCGACGGGCGCGACCGGCCGGGCGACGCGCCCCTGCCCGTGCTGGTGCTGGCGGTGGCGCGGACGGACGTCACGCTGGCGCAGTGGCCGGACTGCGGCTGCGACGCGTGCGACTCGGGGTCGGCGGACCTGCTGGAGGCCGTCGACGGCTCGGTACGGGAGGTCGTCGGCGGGCCGTGCGTCGTCCTGCAGGGGCCCGGCTGGGGCGGGCGGTGGGTGCCCAACGGCGGCAGCGCTTACAGCCGGGGTGCGGAGCGGCATGAGTTCCGCGCCCTCATGGAGGTGTGCCGGCGCCTGGCCGCCGGCGAGGACGTCGCCCCGCCCGACGGCACGAAGGCCTTCGTCGGGCGGTCCTGGCTGGGGTGACCGGCCGGGCCGTGGCGATCCGTGTCCGGTTTGTTGCGATTCGAACAGGTGTTCGATACGATGTGGGCATGGAAGCCGCCGAGGTCGCCCGGGTGTGCCGGCGGCTGCGCACCGGCGCGATTCCTGCTGCCGACGGCGAGCGGATCGACCTGCTTCGTGCGCTCGAGGAGCTGAAGTCGGTCGCGACGGCGGTCCAGGCCTCGGTGGCCCTCGCGGTGGACGCCCGGGCCCGCGAGGTCGAGGCCGCCGCTGGCGTGCCCGCCGAGCACCGGGGCCGTGACGTGCCCGTGCGCCTGGGCCTCGCGCTGCGCGAGTCGCCGGTGCGGGCGCGGTCCTTCCTCGGCGCGGCGAAGGCCTG
>AXCX01000441.1 GCA_000767215.1 Actinotalea fermentans ATCC 43279 = JCM 9966 = DSM 3133 | reverse complement strand
GACGGCGACGGGCGACGGCGTCGCCCACCAGGCGAGCACGGGCACGACGACGTGGTTGCTCACGTGCACGGGCAGCTGGGCGAGCGTGCCGAGGACCTCGACGCCGGCCGGGTCGAGACCGGTCTCCTCCTCCGCCTCGCGCAGGGCGGCGGCCTCGGGGCCGTCGTCGTCCTCCTCCAGCCGGCCGCCGGGGAACGCGACCTGGCCCGGGTGGTGGGCGAGCGATGCGGCGCGGCCCACGAGCAGCAGGTCGAGGTCCGCCGGGACGGCCGCCGACGGGTGCACGGCCGGGCGGCCGTCCAGCACCCCGAAGAGCACGAGCACCGCGGCAGGCCGCGGGTGGCCGGAGACGGGCGGCAGCGGCG
>AXCX01000440.1 GCA_000767215.1 Actinotalea fermentans ATCC 43279 = JCM 9966 = DSM 3133 | reverse complement strand
CGCCGCCGCGGCGCACAGGCCCGCCGGCCCGGACCGCTCGACCGGCTCGACGCGCGGCAGCTCCCCCGCGGCCAGCCGGGTGGCGACGTCGTCGGCAGCGCGGTGCGCGAAGACCAGGCCCTCCAGCAGCGAGTTCGACGCGAGCCGGTTCGCCCCGTGCACGCCCGTGCAGGCCACCTCGCCCGCCGCGTAGAGCCCGGGCACGTCCGAGCGACCGACGAGGTCCGTCAGCACGCCGCCGGAGTGGAAATGGTGCGCCGGCGCCACGGGCACCAGGTCGGACGCGAGGTCGATGCCCTCGGCCAGCAGCCGCGCGTGGATCGTCGGGAAGCGCTCGTGCACGAAGTCCGCGTCCAGGTGCCGGCAGTCGAGGTAGACGTGGTCGGCGCCCGTGGCGGCCATCCGGCGCACGATGGCGTGCGCGACGACGTCGCGCGGCGCGAGCTCGGCGAGCGGGTGGATGTCGGGCATGAACCGCACGCCGTCGGTGTCCACGAGCAGCGCGCCCTCACCACGGACGGCCTCGCTCACGAGCGGCAGCTGCCCCTTGGCGCCGGCCCCCAGCCAGAGCACCGTCGGGTGGAACTGGACGAACTCCATGTCCGCGACCGTCGCGCCCGCGCGCAGGGCCGCGGCCAGGCCGTCGCCCGTGGCCAGCGACGGGTTCGTCGAGGACGGGTACACCTGCCCGATGCCGCCCGTCGCCAGCAGCACCGCCGGCGCGAGGGCCGCGCCCACGCCGTCGCGCGACCCGGCCCCCATGACGTGCAGGGTGACGCCGCAGATCGGGCCGGGGCCGCCGTCGGGGCCGGGGGCACCCGTGAGCAGGTCGAGGACCAGGGCGTGCTCGATGACCTCGATGCCGGGGTCGTTGCGGACGGCCTCGATGCGCGCGACCAGCGCGCGGCTGATCTCCGCGCCCGTCGCGTCGCCGCCCGCGTGCGCGATGCGTCGCGTGCCGTGCCCGCCCTCGCGGGTCAGCGAGATCTCCCCGGCCGCGTCGAGGTCGAACGCCGCGCCCAGCCCGGCGAGCTCGCGCACCCGCGCCGGCCCCTCGGTGACCAGCACCTCGACCGCGGCGGGGTCGCACAGGCCGGCGCCCGCGACGAGCGTGTCCGCCAGGTGCGCGTCGGGGGTGTCGCGCGGGTCGAGGGCCGCGGCGATGCCGCCCTGCGCCCAGATCGTCGAGCCCGACGCGAGCACGCTCTTGGTGATGAGCAGGACGCGCGGTCCGCGCGCACGCAGCGCGAGGGCCGCCGTCAGCCCGGCGATGCCGGAGCCCACCACGACGACGTCCGCGGTCGCCGTCCAGCCTGGCTGGGGGGCGAGCAGACGCCGCGCGAACCTCACCGGGGGCCGGGAGCCCAGGCGATGGCGGCCGTGTGCATGCCCTCGGGGGCCGCACCGGGGTCGCCGTCGATGCTCACGATGCGGTTGGCGGCGTCGACGTGCACGACGCTCGGGTTGTACGTGCGGGCCTCGTGGTCCGGCAGCATCGCGTACGCGATGACGATGACCATGTCCCCCGGGTGGATCAGGTGCGCCGCCGCGCCGTTGACGCACACGACGCCGGAGCCCGGGTCGCCCGCGATGGCGTAGGTGGTCAGGCGCGCGCCGTTCGTCACGTCGACGACGTCGACCTGCTGGCCCGGCAGGATGCCGGAG
>AXCX01000439.1 GCA_000767215.1 Actinotalea fermentans ATCC 43279 = JCM 9966 = DSM 3133 | reverse complement strand
TGATCGAGCCCACGTAGTCCAGCTCGGCGGCGGTCACGATGGCGCGGTGGATCTTGCCCACCATCATCGTCCGCAGCCAGCCCTGCGTCGGTGCCGACATCACCCCTCCTTCCCGATCCGGCTCGTGCGGGTCGTGCCGCTCGTGTGGTTCGCCTGCGTCACAGCACCACCATCGTATTGTCGATCAGCCGGGTGCTGCCCACCCGGGCCGCGAGCGCGAGCAGCGCGGGCCCCGCATGGTCGTCCCCGACCTCGGTCATGGTGTCGGCGTCGACGAGGGCGACGTAGTCGGTCGTCACCCCCGGCTCGGCGGCCAGCACCTCCTCGGCGGCGCGCCGCACGCCGGCCGCACCCGAGCCCTGCTCGGCGGCCGCCTGCGCGGCGAGCACCGCCTCGTACAACGCCCGCGCGTGCTCCCGCTGTTCCCCGTCGAGGTAGGCGTTGCGCGAGGAGAGCGCGACGCCGTCGGTGTCCCGCACGATGGGCGCGGCCACGACCTCGACCGGGACGTCGAGGTCGCGCACCATGCGGCGGATCGCGGCGAGCTGCTGGGCGTCCTTCTGGCCGAAGATCGCGACGTCGGGCCGCGTCAGGTGCATGAGCTTGAGCACGACGGTGAGCACGCCGTCGAAGTGGCCGGGCCGGACGGCGCCCTCGAGCACGTCGGCGACCGGTCCCGCGTGCACGGTGACCAGCGGCTGGGTCGGGTACACCGTGGCGACGTCCGGGGCGAACACCAGGTCCGCGCCCGCGCCGGCGAGCAGGCGCACGTCGCCGTCGAGGTCGCGCGGGTAGCTCTCCAGGTCCTCCCCCGCCCCGAACTGGAGCGGGTTGACGAAGATCGTCACCACGACCTGGTCGGCCAGCTCGCGTGCCCGCCGCACCAGGGACAGGTGCCCCTCGTGCAGGGCGCCCATCGTCATCACGACGGCTCGTCGCCCCACCGGCGCCACGAGCGCCTCGGCGAGCTCCGCACGCGTGCGCACGACGCGCGGGGCCGTCGTCGGCCGGGGGTCCATGGTCGTCATCGCTCCTCCTGGGTGCTGCCGGCGCCGCCGGGCGGGTCGGCGAGGACGTCGAGCAGGGCGGCCGCCTGCTCGGGGCGCAGCCGGCCACCGGCCAGCGCCCGGGTGGTCG
>AXCX01000438.1 GCA_000767215.1 Actinotalea fermentans ATCC 43279 = JCM 9966 = DSM 3133 | reverse complement strand
CACCGACGTCCTCAGCACCGACGCCCCCAGCACCGTGGCCGCGCCCGTGGGCGCGGCGCCCGCTACGCCCGCGCAGGTGCCGACGACGCAGGTCCCGACGACGGCGCTGCCGGTGCCGGCCTGAGCGCCGCGACGTCCAGCAGCTGCGCGAAGCTCACCGCGAGCTCCTCGTCGGCCGCGACCAGCAGGCCCTCGGCGGCGACGTCGGCGCGGTAGTCGCTCCCGTCGAGGCGGCGCGCGGTCCCGCCGAGCTCACGCACGATGGCGACCCCCGGGACGTGGTCCCAGGGCATGGTCCGCCACGCCAGCATCCCGTCCACGTCGCCGAGCGCGATGCGTGTGTACTCGTGGCCGGACCAGACCGTCTCGGCCACCGTGATCCCCTCCGCCCCCGAGCGGGTGCGCAGGCCGTCGACCAGGCGCCCGCGCGTCGGGGGTGGCAGGTAGCGCGCCGCCACCTGCATCCGCGGCGCGCCGGAGCGGGGCGCCGGGGCCAGCGGCGCGCCGTTGCACCACGCCCCGGAGCCGCGCTCGGCCACGAGGGTGATGCGGTGCTCCGGCAGGCAGATCCAGCCGGCGACCGGCACTCCGGCGGCGACCAGGCCGACCATGACTGCGTAGTCCGGGGAGCCCTCGACGAACGCGCGGGTCCCGTCGAGCGGGTCGACCACCCAGGCCAGGGGCGCGCCCAGCAGGTCGAACAGGGCGGGGTCGGCCGACGCGGCCTCCTCCCCCACGACCGGGACGCCCGGGGCGAGCTGCGCGAGCCCGTCCGCGATCGCCGCCTCGGCAGCGTGGTCGACGACCGTCACGACGTCGCCCGGGCCCTTCTCGCCGACCTCGCCGGCGACCAGGTCCCGGAAGCGCGGGGCGACCACCGTCGCCGCGACGCGCTCCACGAGCGCCGTCACGGCGTCGACGTCGACCGCGGGTCTCACCGGCTCGAGTAGTTCGGCGCCTCGGAGATCATCTGGACGTCGTGCGGGTGCGACTCCTTGAGCCCCGCGGGGGTGATCCGCACGAACTTCCCGCGCGCCTGCAGCTCGGGGATGGTGCGGGCGCCGACGTAGAACATCGACTGGTGCAGGCCGCCCACGAGCTGGTGGGCCACGGCGCCGAGCGGGCCCCGGTAGGGCACCTGGCCCTCGATGCCCTCGGTGATGATCTCGTCGTCGCCGAGGTCGCCCTGGAAGTAGCGGTCCTTGGAGTACGAGCGCCGGTCGCCGCGGGACTGCATCGCGCCGAGCGAGGCCATGCCGCGGTAGCGCTTGTACTGCTTGCCGTTGACGAAGACCAGGTCACCCGGGCTCTCGTCGCAGCCGGCGAGCAGCCCGCCCAGCATGACGGTGTCCGCGCCGGCGACGAGCGCCTTCGCGATGTCGCCCGAGTACTGCAGGCCGCCGTCGCCGATCACCGGGACACCGGCGGGCTTGCACGCCTTCGCGGCCTCGTAGATCGCCGTGACCTGCGGCACGCCGACGCCCGCCACGACGCGCGTCGTGCAGATGGAACCCGGGCCGACGCCCACCTTGACCGCGTCCACGCCGGCGTCCACGAGCGCCTGGGCGCCCTCGCGCGTGGCGATGTTGCCGCCGATCACCTGGACCCCGCGCGTCGCCGGGTCCGACTTCAGGCGGCGGACCATGTCGAGCATGAGGCGCGCCTGGCCGTTCGCGGTGTCGACCACGAGGATGTCGACGCCCGCCTCGACGAGCGCCAGCACGCGGTCCCACGCGTCGCCGAAGAACCCGACCGCCGCCGCGACCACGAGCCGCCCCTCGGCGTCCTTGGTGGCCGACGGGTACTGCTGGGTCTTGACGAAGTCCTTGACCGTGATGAGGCCGGCGAGGCGGCCCGCGTCGTCGACCAGCGGCAGCTTCTCGACCTTGTGCTTGGCCAGCAGCGCCGCGGCGTCGTCACGCGAGATGCCGACGGGACCCGTGATCAGCGGCTGGGTCGTCATGACGTCGCGGACCCGCAGGCTCGCGTAGTCCGCCGCCGCGACGAAGCGCAGGTCGCGGTTGGTGATGATGCCGACGAGGCGGTTGCCCTCCTCGACCACCGGCAGCCCCGACACGCGGTACTTGCCGCACAGCGCGTCGAGCTCGGCGAGGGTGGCGTCCGGGCCGACGGTCACGGGGTCGGAGACCATGCCCGACTCCGAGCGCTTGACCAGGTCCACCTGGTGCGCCTGGTCGGCGATCGGCAGGTTCCGGTGCAGGACGCCGACGCCGCCCTGGCGGGCCATCGCGACCGCCATCCGGGCCTCGGTGACGGTGTCCATCGCCGCCGAGACCAGCGGGACGGCGACGGAGATCTCACGCGTCAGGCGCGAGGTCGTGTCGACCTCGGAGGGGATCACGTCGGTCTGCCCCGGCAGGAGCAGGACGTCGTCGAACGTCAGACCGACGAAA
>AXCX01000437.1 GCA_000767215.1 Actinotalea fermentans ATCC 43279 = JCM 9966 = DSM 3133 | reverse complement strand
TGGGCGGCGGCACGCTCATCCGGCGATAGTAGTCGCGGCCCCGGGAGCCCCGGGTGGGCCCGTCAGTCGCTGAGACCGCCCGGCGGGCACGGCCGGGACGAGGGCGGCGTCGTGAGCCGAGCCGTCCGCGAAGCGGTCAGCGGATGAGACCGCGGCGGAGCCCGATGGCGACGGCCTGGGCGCGGTCCGCGGCGTCGAGCTTGCGGAACAGCCGGCGGGCGTGGGTCTTCACCGTGTCCTCGGAGAGGAAGAGGTCGGCGCCGATCTGCGCGTTGGAGCGCCCGTGGCTCATGCCGATGAGCACCTCCATCTCGCGCTTGGTGAGCTCGATCGGCGGGGCGGCCGGCTGCCCGGCGGGCCGCGGGCGCGGCAGGCCGTTCGCGCTCGCGCCGTGCGGGGGC
>AXCX01000436.1 GCA_000767215.1 Actinotalea fermentans ATCC 43279 = JCM 9966 = DSM 3133 | reverse complement strand
CGGCTACCCTCGCAGCGTGCCCCGAAGCCGTGCGCTGCGCGTCCTCATCGTCGTCGCCCTGGTCGTGGTGCTCGCCCTCGTGGCGCTGGTCGCCGTGGCCGCCGCGGTCGTGCGCCGGCCCCTGCCCGACCACGCCGGCAGCGCCGACCTGCCGGGCCTGACCGCCGAGGTGTCGGTGCTGCGCGACGCGCGGGGCGTGCCGACCATCGAGGCGGCCACGGCCGAGGACCTGTTCCGCGCGCAGGGCTACGTGCACGCGCAGGACCGCTTCTTCGAGATGGACTACCGCCGGCACGTCACCGCCGGTCGCCTGTCGGAGCTGGTCGGCGAGAACGAGGACGCGCTCGCGGCCGACAAGGTCATCCGCACGTTCGGCTGGCGCGACGTCGCCGAGCAGGAGCTGGGCCTGATCGACGAGTCGACGCGCCGCTACCTCCAGGCCTACGCCGAGGGCGTCAACGCCTACCTGGACAGCAGGAGCGCCGAGGAGCTCGCCGTCGAGTACACGGTGCTGGGGCTCCAGGTCGACGTCGCGCACCCCGAGCCGTGGGACGCGGTCGACTCCCTCGCCTGGCTCAAGGCCATGGCCTGGGACCTGCGCGCCAACTACGACGACGAGCTCGCCCGCGGCCTCACGTACACGACGGTCCGCGACGTCGCCCGGGTCGACGAGCTCTTCCCGCGCTACCCCGCGGACGAGCACCTGTCGATCGTGGCCGCGGAGGCGGACGGGTCCGACGTCGCGTCGACCGGCAACGCCGTGCTGCCGGCCGACCTCGAGCGGGCGCTCGCCGACGCCCAGGCGGCGCTCGACGCGATCCCGACCCTCGTAGGGGAGGGCGACGGCGTCGGCTCCAACTCGTGGGTCGTCTCCGGCGACCTGACCGCGAGCGGTGCGCCCATCCTCGCCAACGACCCGCACCTGGCGATCTCCGCGCCGGGGGTCTTCATGCAGATGGGCCTGCGCTGCGCCGACGTCGGCCCGCAGTGCCCGTTCGACGTGGCCGGCTTCACGTTCGCGGGGTTCCCGGGCGTCATCATCGGGCACAACGCCGACCTCGCCTGGGGTCTGACGAACATGGGCGCGGACGTCACCGACTTCTTCCTCGAGCGCGTCGACGACGAGACGGGCACCTACCTGTACGACGGCGAGCGCAAGGCGCTCGACGTCCGCACCGAGGTGATCGAGGTCAACGGCGGCGACCCCGTCGAGCTCGAGGTGCGCGCCACCGACCACGGGCCCCTCGTCAGCGACGTCCTCGACATCGCCTCCCTGGCCGGGTCGCCGACGCCGACCGGCGGGCGCGGCGGACGCACCGAGGTCGCGCTCGCGTGGACCGCCCTGACCCCCGGCCGGACCGCGGACGCCGTGTTCCGGCTCAACACCGCGGCCGGGGCCGCCGACGTCGCGGCGGCGGCCGCGGCGTTCGCCGTCCCCGCGCAGAACATCGTCTGGGCGTCGACCGACGGCCACATCGGCTACCAGGCGCCGGGGCTGATCCCGATCCGCCAGCGGGTCACCGACGGCCCGGTGCCGTCCGACGGCTCCTGGCCGCGGCCCGGCTGGGACTCGCGCTACGACTGGCAGGGCTTCGTGACCCCGCAGGACCTGCCTGCCGTTCAGGACCCGCCCGAGGGCTACGTCGTCGCCGCGAACCAGGCCGTGGCGGGCTCCGGCCCGTTCCTGACGAACGACTGGGACTACGGCTACCGGTCCCAGCGCATCCGGACCCTGCTGGACGAGGCGATCGAGGCGGGCACGCCGATCGACGTCGAGCTCACGAACCAGATGCAGCTCGACACCTGGAGCCCGTTCGCCGACGAGCTGGTGCCGGCGCTGCTCGGTGCGCCGGTCGCGGACGAGTTCACCGAGGAGGCCGTGGACCTGCTGCGCGACTGGGACGGCCGGCAGACGGCGGACTCGTCGGCGGCCGCCTACTTCGCGGCGGTCTGGTCGACGCTGCTGGAGCTCACCTTCCAGGACGACCTGCCCGAGAGCGTCTGGCCGAACGGCGGCAGCCGGTGGCTCCAGGTGGTGGTGAACCTCCTCGGCGACCCCGACAACCCCTGGTGGGACGACCGCACGACGGTGAACGTCGTCGAGAGCCGGGACGAGCTGCTGTCCCGCGCGCTCGAGACGGCGCGCCTCGAGCTGACCGTGCAGCTGGGCAAGGACGTGCGGGACTGGGAGTGGGGGCGGCTGCACACGGCCGCGCCGCAGCACGCCGTCCTCGGCGGCGGCGGGATCCCCGCACCCGTGCGCGAACTCGTCAACCCGCAGCCCCTCGCGGTGCCCGGCGGGTCGTCCATCGTGAACGCCACGGCGTGGGACGCGGCGAGCGGCTCCTTCGCGGTCACGGCGGGTCCGGCGATGCGCATGGTCGTGGACCTGGGCGACCTCGACGCGTCCACCTGGGTCACGGTGACCGGGACCTCAGGGCACCCCGGCAGCGTGCACTACACGGACCAGTTCGACGCCTGGGCGCACGGCGACACCTTCCCCTGGCCGTTCACGCCCGACGCCGTCCGCGACGCCGCGGGCCGCGAGCTCACGCTCCGGCCGGCGTCCTGAGCCAGCGCCACCCGGACGGGGTCGCGACGATGTCGACGAGGCGGTCGTGCGGCTCGCGCGGGAGCGGCCGGACCACGGCGTCGTAGACCTCCTCGTCGAAGACGACGGCGACGACGAGGGCGTCCGCGGGGGCGTGCCGCAGCACGCGGTCGTACCAGCCGCCGCCCTGGCCCAGCCGGCCGCCGTCGGTGTCGACCGCCAGCGCCGGCGCGATGACGGCGCGGACCTCGGTGAGCGCGTCGGCGCCGAGCGTCGG
>AXCX01000435.1 GCA_000767215.1 Actinotalea fermentans ATCC 43279 = JCM 9966 = DSM 3133 | reverse complement strand
CGCGGCGCGCGTGCGCGCGGCCGGCTACGAGGTCGGGAACGTCGCCGTCCAGGTCGTCGGCAACCGGCCGCGACTGTCCCCGCGGCGCGCGGAGGCGGAGGCCGCCCTGTCCGCGGCCTGCGGGGCGCCCGTCTCGGTGGCCGCCACGACCACGGACGGGCTCGGCTTCACCGGGCGCGGCGAAGGAGTCGCCGCGATCGCGACTGCGTTGCTCGTGCCGGCACCTCACCAGGGATGAGGATGACCTTGCCCTGGACGCGCATCTCGATGCCCGCCCGGTGCGCCCGCGCCGCCTCGTGCAGCGGGTAGGTCGCGCCGACCCGCACGTCCAGGCGTCCCTGCTCCACGAGCCGGGCCAGCTGCGGCCGGGCCGCCGCACGGATCTCGACCCCGGGGTCCGCACCGGGACCGTTGCCGAGCAGCTTGATGCCCAGCGCCGCGCCGTAGCTGAACCCGACGATGGTCGCGACCCGCCGGCGGTCGCGGATGAGGGCCACCGAGGCGTCGAGCGCCTCGCGCGTCCCGGACACGTCGATCGCGGCGGTGAGCTCGCCGTGCGCGGCCTTGCGGACGCGGTCGACGAGGCCGGGGCCGTAGCCGACGGGCGTGGCGCCGAGGTCGACGAGGTACTCGTGGTTGCTCGGGTCGGCCGTGCCGATGACGCGTGCGCCCTTGGCGTGCGCGAGCTGCACGATCATCGAGCCGACGCCGCCGCTGGCGCCGTGCACCAGCACCGTGTCGCCGGCGCCGACCTTCGTCGCGCTCAGCGCGTGCACGGCGGTCGCGCCCGTGACCATGAGGCCCGCCGCCTTCTGCCACGTCAGCGCGGCGGGCTTCGGGGTGAGTGCGGTGACCGGGGCGACCAGCCGGTCGGTGTAGGCGCCCGAGACGCGGTAGGCGATCACCTCGTCGCCCACCTGGACGTCCTCGACGTCCGGCCCGACCTCGAGCACGACGCCCGCGCACTCCTGGCCGATGCGGATCGGCAGGTCGTCGGGGTCCGTACCCCAGGCGCCCGAGTACCGCTTCCAGTCCGAGGCGTTCACGCCGCACGCCCGCACGTCGAGGAGGACCTCCCCCGCGCCAGGGTGCCCCGGGTCCAGCTCGATGACATCGAGGACCTCGGGCCCGCCGTACGAGGTCGCCACCACTGCGTGCGCCATGACCCGATCATTGCCGCCGAGACGTGCGAGGTCCAGCCACGACACAGCAGGTCACCCACCCCGGGCGCCGCCGGTAACCTGGCGCGGTGACGCTCCACCTCTACGACTCGGCCTCCCGGACCACGCGCGAGCTCGTCCCGCTCCGCCCCGGCCACGTGGGGCTGTACGTGTGCGGAGCGACCGTGCAGGGACCGCCGCACATCGGCCACGTGAAGACCGCCGTCGGGTTCGACGTGCTGGTCCGGTGGCTCCGCCGCAGCGGCCTGGACGTCACCTTCGTGCGCAACGTCACCGACATCGACGACAAGATCCTCCAGCGCTCCGCCGAGGAGGGCGTGCCCTGGTGGGCCTGGGCGGCCCGGTGGGAGCGCGAGTTCACCGCGGCGTACGACGCCGTGGGTGTGCTGCCCCCCACCTACGAGCCGCGTGCGACCGGGCACGTGATCGAGATGATCGAGCTCATGGACCGGCTCCTGGACAAGGGCCACGCCTATCCGGGTGAGGCCGGCGACGTGTGGTTCGACGTCCGGTCCTGGCCCGAGTACGGCGCGCTCACGAACCAGCGCCCCGACGACGTGCCGGCGTCTGACGACGCCGCCGGCGGCCCCGAGGAGGCCGGCAAGCGGGACCCGCGGGACTTCGCCCTCTGGAAGGCGCCGAAGCCGGGCGAGCCGCTCGACGCGTCGTGGCCGACGCCGTACGGGCGCGGGCGCCCGGGCTGGCACCTCGAGTGCTCGGCGATGGCGCGGCGCTACCTCGGCAGCGCCTTCGACATCCACGGCGGCGGCCGCGACCTGCGGTTCCCCCATCACGAGAACGAGCTCGCGCAGTCGCGTGCGGCGGGCGACGACTTCGCGGGCATCTGGCTGCACGCCGGGCTGCTGAACGTCGACGGCGCCAAGATGAGCAAGTCGCTCGGCAACTTCCTGCTGGTCTGGGACGTGCTCGCGACGACGACGCCCGTCGTGCTGCGGTACGCCCTGACGGCCGCCCACTACCGCTCGACGTTCGAGTGGAACGCGGACACGCTGCCCGAGGCGGAGGCGACGTGGTCCCGGATCGCGGGCTTCGTCGAGCGCGCCACGGAGCGGACGGGCACGGTGCCCGACGCCGAGGTCGCCGCGGCGGAGCTGCCGGCCGGCTTCGCCGCCGCGCTCGACGACGACCTCAACGTGCCCGCGGCGCTCGCCGTCGTGCACGAGCACGTGCGCGCGGGCAACATCGCGCTGGCCGACGGGACGCCGGACGAGGTGCGTACGGAGCTGGTCGCCGTCCGTGCGATGCTGGACGTGCTGGGCCTCGACCCCGTCCGCTGGGCGGGCGCGGGCGACGAGTCACGGGCCACCCGTGCGCTCGACGCCCTGGTCACCGCCGAGCTGGCGGCGCGGGCCAAGGCCCGTGCCGAGCGGGACTGGGCCACCGCCGACGCCGTCCGGGCGCGGCTGGCCGAGGCGGGGATCGTCGTCGAGGACTCGCCGACGGGCCCGCGCTGGACGCTGGGAGGCGAGGACTGATGGCGGGGAACTCGCAGCGGCGGGGCGCGACGCGCAAGCCGGGCTCGAAGAAGGGCGCCACCGTCGGCACGGGCGGCAAGGGCCGTCGCGCGCTCGAGGGCAAGGGCCCCACGCCCAAGGCGGAGGACCGCCCGTACCACGCGGCCGCCAAGCGCAAGGCCGCCGCCGAGCGCGCCGCCGCCAAGGGCGGCAAGCCGG
>AXCX01000434.1 GCA_000767215.1 Actinotalea fermentans ATCC 43279 = JCM 9966 = DSM 3133 | reverse complement strand
GAGGTGCGCGCCCGCCCGTCGGGGGCGCGGCGCGGGGCGGGCGGTCGGGTCACCGCTCCATCGTCGCCGCCGCGCCGCGCGTCGGCCGCCGGTGACACGCCGCACCGTGTGGAGCGTTGGTGACGGACTCGCCGGGCGTGTCGGTCACCAACGCTCCACGCGCGGGCGGAACGCTCCACACCTGGGTGGAACGCTCCACACCTGGGCGGAACACTCCACGCGCGGGGCCACGGGTCGGGCCCCGTGGGCGCGACCGTGGCAGCGGTGCCGGGTCAGAGGGTGGCGAGGAGCTCCCGCATGAGGGCCGCCGTCTCGCTCGGGGTCTTGCCGACGCGGACGCCGACGGCCTCGAGCGCCTCCTTCTTCGCCTGGGCGGTGCCCGACGAGCCGGAGACGATGGCACCCGCGTGGCCCATCGTGCGTCCCTCGGGGGCGGTGAACCCCGCGACGTACCCGACGACCGGCTTGGTGACGTTGTCGCGGATGAACGCCGCCGCCCGCTCCTCGGCGTCGCCACCGATCTCGCCGATGAGGACGATCGCCTTCGTCTCCGGGTCCGCCTCGAACGCGGCGAGCGCGTCGATGTGCGTGGTGCCGATGATCGGGTCGCCGCCGATGCCGATGCAGGTGGAGAAGCCCAGGTCACGCAGCTCGTACATCATCTGGTAGGTCAGCGTGCCGGACTTCGACACGAGGCCGATCGGGCCGGGGCCGGTGATGTCGGCGGGCGTGATGCCGACGTTCGAGCGCGCCGGGCTGATGATGCCGGGGCAGTTCGGGCCGATGAGCCGCACGTCGGCCGCCTGGGCGGCGGCGAAGAACTCGGCGGTGTCGGCCACCGGGATGCCCTCGGTGATGATCACCACGAGCGGCATCCGCGCGTCGACGGCCTCGAGGACCGCGCCCTTCGCGTGGGCCGGGGGCACGAAGACCACCGAGACGTCGGCGCCCGTCGCGGCCATCGCCTCCGCGACGGTGCCGAACACCGGGACGTCGATGTCGCCATCGGGCGCCGGGAAGGTGACCGACGTCCCCGCCTTGCGCGGGTTGACGCCGCCCACGATCTGCGTGCCCGCGGCGAGCATGCGCGTCGTGTGCTTCATGCCCTCCGAGCCGGTCATGCCCTGGACGATGACCTTGGAGGCCTCGGTCAGGAAGATCGCCATGTCGCTGTCGCTCTCTCTCGTCTCGAGGTCTCAGGCCTGGGGGGTGCGCGCCGCGTGGGCCGCGTGGGCGAGCTCGGCGGCCTTGTCCGCGCCGCCGTCCATCGTGTCGGCGAGGGTCACCAGCGGGTGCGCGGCCTCGCGCAGGATCCGCCGGCCCTCCTCGACGTTGTTGCCGTCGAGGCGGACGACGAGCGGCTTGGTCGCCGCGTCCCCGAGCATGCCCAGGGCCGCGACGATGCCGTTCGCGACGGCGTCGCACGCGGTGATCCCGCCGAAGACGTTCACGAAGACCGCGTCGACCTGGGGGTCGCCGAGGATGACGTCGAGGCCTGCGGCCATGACCTCCGCGGAGGCGCCGCCGCCGATGTCGAGGAAGTTCGCCGGGCGCACGCCGCCGTGCCGCTCGCCCGCGTACGCGACGACGTCGAGCGTGCTCATGACCAGGCCGGCGCCGTTGCCGATGATCCCGACCGAGCCGTCGAGCTTGACGTAGTTGAGGTCGTGCTCCTTGGCCTTCGCCTCGAGCGGGTCGGTCGCGGCGGCGTCCTCCAGCTCGGCGTGGTCGGCGTGCCGGAAGTCCGCGTTCGCGTCCAGGGTGACCTTGCCGTCCAGGGCGACGATCCGGCCGTCCTCCGTGCGCACCAGCGGGTTGACCTCGACGAGCGTCGCGTCCTCCTCGCGGTAGACCGTCCACAGGCGCTCGATGACGTCGGCGACCTGCGGGGCGACGTCGGCGGCGAAGCCCGCGGCCGCCACGATCTCCTCGGCCTTGGCGCGGTCGATGCCGACCTGCGGGTCGACGGGGACCTTGGCGAGGGCCTCGGGCCGCTCGACCGCGAGCTGCTCGATCTCCATGCCACCCTCGACGGAGCACATCGCGAGGTAGCGGCGCTCGGCGCGGTCGAGGAGGACGGAGAAGTAGTACTCCTCCGCGATGCGGGCGCCCGCGGCGACCATGACGCGGTGCACGGTGTGGCCCTTGATGTCCATGCCGAGGATCTCACCGGCGCGGTCGGCAGCCTCCTGCGGCGAGTGGGCGAGCTTGACGCCGCCCGCCTTGCCGCGGCCGCCCGTCTTCACCTGCGCCTTCACGACGACGGTGCCGCCGCCCAGCCGCTCGGCGGCCGCGCGGGCCTCCTCGGGCGTGGTCGCGACGATGCCCCCGAGCACGGGGACGCCGTGCTTCTCGAACATGTCCCGGGCCTGGTACTCGAACAGGTCCACCTGGTCGGTCCTCCCTCTCGCGGGCACGGTCGCCCGGGATGTCGTCACCATCGTCGGCCGCCTGATCGTAACCGCGCGCGCCAGATATCTTCACATCGAGAGATCTTGGTCGCGGCATCGATCCGGTGATCGCCGTCTGCCTGCGTCGTCAACAGCCCCCGCCGTCCGAATCATCCTTGTCCGTCCCGAATAGTACACTTGTGCTAACTCGGGACGGAAGGGTGGGCATGACGAGCACGGGTGAGAGCGTGGCGCTGCTGCGTCAGCTCGCCCGCGAGCTCGCGAGCGCCGACGTCGCGACCCTGCCCCCACGGGACGCCGAGGCGCTGCACCGCGAGCTCCGGGCGGCGACCGACCAGCTGCAGTCCGTGGCGGCGCGGCTTCTGGCGCGCGTGGAGGACGGCGGTCGTTGGGTGGGCGCGGCCCGCACGTTCCCGGAGTGGGTGGCCCGGCAGACGCGGTCGTCGGTCGGGGCCGCGCGCGGCCAGGCGCAGCTCGGCCG
>AXCX01000433.1 GCA_000767215.1 Actinotalea fermentans ATCC 43279 = JCM 9966 = DSM 3133 | reverse complement strand
CGTCGCAGGTCGCCGCGCCGGTGGTGGCCGCGCCGGTGGGCCCGGCGGAGCCCGAGGATGAGCGGGACGCCGCCGGGACGCCTGCTGCGGCGGTGGCGCCGACCTCCGTGGCTGTGCCGCTCATCGCCCAGGTGCCGCTTGCGGTGCCCGCTGCCGTGGTGCCCGACGTCGTGGTGCCGGACCTCGTGGAGCCCGACGTAGCGGCGGAGCCCGAGCCCGGAGCCGAGGCGTCGGCCGAGGAGGCGGAGGAGCCGCAGGAGGCCGAGCCGGAGACCCCGGACGAGCCCGAGGCGCCGGCGGAGGACGAGGTCGAGTCGGAGCCGGCGGCTGACCTCGAGCCTGCGGTGGAGCCGGAGCCGGAGGCTGAACTCGAGCCCGCGGTGGAGCCGGAGCCGGAGCCCGTCCCGGAGGCTGAACTCGAGCCTGGGGTGGAGCCGGAACCGGAACCGGAGCCGGAGGCCGAGGTCGAAGCCGAGCCGGAGCTCGAGGTCGAGGCCGAGCCTGCCGTGGACGATGCCGAGCCTGACCAGGTCCCGGCGGAGGAGCAGCCCGAGGCGGAGCCCGTCGAGGACCTCGGTGCGCCGGAACAGGTCGGCCAGCCGCAGTCCGAGGAGCCGCAGCCCGAGGAGCCGCAGCCCGAGGCGGATGCGCTCGTGCTGCCGGCCGTCCCGCCCGAGGACGAGCCGGACGAGGAGCTCCCGTCGCCGTTCGGGGAGACGTGGACGTGGACGCCTCCGCCGCCGCCCCCGGCGGGGCCGGTCGACGCCGTCACGGCGGAGCACCCGCGCGTCGAGCCAGCGGAGCCCTGGTCGGCTGACGACGCGGCCGGTGCCGCGGCGGAGGCAGACGACGCCGGAGCAGGGACCGACGCCGACGAGTCGAGCGCTGACGCGAACGCGGAGCCGGTCCTGCCGCCGTCGCCGCCCGCCCCTGCACCCGCGCCGACGCGGCAGTCCGCGTGGGCGCGCGCCGCGTCCGTGCCGCCGCCCCCGCCGCCGCCCGCACCTGCGCCGACCGTCGACGCCCCGTTCGTCCCGGTGTTCCTGCCCGTGCCACCGCCCCCGGGACCCGACGCCGTGGAGCCCGACGGCGAACCTTCGGACGGCGCGGAGCCCGCCATCGAGGCGCAGCCGGTCGACGAGGCGCACTCGGTCGACGAGGACTTCCCGGAGTGGACGGTGGTGCGCGACCCGAGTGCGGCTCGGCCAGCGCCCGTGGGCACGGTGCTACCGGCCGACCTGTGGGCCATCCCCTGGCGCCCCGAGCCGGCGGCCCTGAACCGGCCCGGGTTCGCGGAACCGGCCGTCGACGAACCGGCCGGCGACGGACCGGCCTTCGAGGAGCCGGCCGGCGACGGACCGGCCGTCGAGGAGCCGGCCGCCGAGGAGCCGACCGCCGAGGAGCCGGCCGAGGTGCTGTCGGGTGCCGACCAGCCGGACGCCGAGCTGCCGGACGCAGCGGAGTCCGACGCGGGGCCGCTCGACGTCGCCGACGGCGGTGTCGTCCCGGCGGCCTCGGCGTGGGTCTGGACCCCGCCGCCCCCGCCGCCCACGCCCGCCATGGCCGGGGCCCCCGTGGCCGACGCCCCAAGCGTGGATGGCCCGACGCTCGGTGCCGAGTCCCTCGATCCCGACGCCGCCGCAGCCCTCAGCTGGCTCGACGAGCTGTCTGCCGGCCCCGACCTCGACCGTCCCGTCCTCGGCAGCCCGCCGCCCTTCGGCGGGGACACCGCTGGCCAGGACGCCGTTGGCCCCGACGCCGCTGGCCCCGACGCCGCAGGCCCGGACACCGCCACGCCGGAGACGCCCGGTCGTGACGTCCCCGGTCAGCCGGCCCCGATCGCGCGCCCTGCCTGGGCGCCCGTGCTCGGGGAGCCGCAGGAGGACGCCGTCGACGCGAGCCCGGCCGACGCCGTCGGGGACCACCGCGACACCGGTGACGTCGACGAG
>AXCX01000432.1 GCA_000767215.1 Actinotalea fermentans ATCC 43279 = JCM 9966 = DSM 3133 | reverse complement strand
ACCCCGACCAAGGCGGCGACGCCGCCGATGCCGCCGCCGGCCGCGCCGAGGACGGTGCGCAGGAGCCCGCGGCGGAGTCCTCCGTCTGGACGCCGCCGCCGCTCCTGCCCGTGCCCCCCGAGCCGGTCAACCCGTGGGCACCCCCGCCGCCGGCCGACGACCGGCACGAGACGCCCGAGGAACCGCCCACCGACCTGTCCCTGTTCGGTACCCCCGAGCAGGAGGACGAGCGACGCCGTCGCCCGTGGTGGTCGCGCGGCTGAGCCGCTCGGCGAGCGAGCGGTACCTCAGGCCGCGAGCACGACCTCGGGTGCCGCCGGGGCGCCGTCGGGCACGTCCCCGGCGGGCGACGTCGCTGTCGTCCCGAGCGCGCGCTCGCGGGCGTGCCGGCGCAGGACGACGACGGTCATGGTGAGGATCGGGATGTTCACGATGCCCGGCGCACCCAGCCAGAACGAGCCGATGCCGATCGCGTAGAGCGACCACAGCACGTTCCCGACGAGGGAGATGGCCTGGGTGCTGACGGCGATGCCGGTCAGCTGCGCGGGCTCGTGACGCGCCTGCCACACGCGCCGGCCCTGCGGCACCCAGATGACGAAGGACGACAGGGATGCGAGCATCCCGACGACCTCGGTGGCGGCGTCCATCGAACTCCTCGTGCCCCGCTGGTGTGCGGGCGTCGTCGCGCGACCGGACGCGGGTCTCGCGACGGCCGAACGGATCATCGGCCCAGGTGGGCGCGCCGACAGGGGACGTCGGTCCCTCTGCCGTCGGCGAACGGGGCTCGACGCGCCCCAGGTGCGGCCGACAGGGTGAGCCGATGCGCATCGTCGTGCTCGGCGGCACCGGGTTCCTGTCCACGTGGGTGGTGCGGGCGGCGCTCGCGCGCGGGCACGAGGTCGCGGCCGTGTCCCGCGGCCGCCGCGGCGACCCGCCCCCGGGTGCGCGGG
>AXCX01000045.1 GCA_000767215.1 Actinotalea fermentans ATCC 43279 = JCM 9966 = DSM 3133 | reverse complement strand
CGCTGCGGGCAGGGGTGCTCTCGCCGTGGCGGGCGACCGTCCTCGTGCGCGAGACGGCGTGCCTCCCGGTCGAGGTGCGGGTGCGGATCGACGAGGAGGTGTGCGCGGACCAGCGGTCGCTCGGGGGCCTCGGCACCCAGGCCCTGGTCGCGCGGGTGCGGCGACGCGCGGCCGACCTGGACCCGGCGGCCGTGGCGGCCCGTGCGCGGCGGGC
>AXCX01000431.1 GCA_000767215.1 Actinotalea fermentans ATCC 43279 = JCM 9966 = DSM 3133 | reverse complement strand
TCCACACCATCCACAGCTGCGCCTACGCAAACAGGTCGTGCAGGTGCTACTTCAAAGCGTTCCCCGAAGCGCAAGAGGACGCTAGACGACTTCTTCGAAAGCCTCCACCCATCGAAACGTTCAAGCGAAGCGATTGGGAAAATATCACAAAGTATTTTTGTACGAAAGGGAGACGAGCAACGTTCGCTAAAATCAACGGTGCCATACAAAGACTTCCTCTTGAAATTACAAATCTATCCGACATTATCCTATCAGGCCAAGTTGAAGGAGGATCACACTCAGGCCTGGAGAACTGCCACGACCCGCTTGACAATAACGATGAACGAAAACGAAGAATTGAACCGAAAGGTGATGGAGGTACTCGAAGTCGCAAAAGAAGAGGTGTTGGCAACGCAGGAGGAGATGGAGGAATCAGAGGGGACACAGGAGTAATTCTTGATTTAATTAAGAGGTATGCTGTTTGTCCATTATCTGAGATAGTATATACTCGCGAGTACTTGGAAAATCCCATTGCAGTTAAAAGGTTAGATGATAGGGATGTAAAGAACGCTATAGATTGCCATGCTGCTATTATTAATACTTGGAATAGAGAGGATTATGTTAAGTTTTATGAGGACCCAAACACTGTTAAAATTTGGAGCGCACGTAATATTGACTCGGTGGAGTTATATTATTTAACTGATAATGAATCTAGAGATATTATTAATAAACTGCTTGATTATCAATGTGGGTTAGCTAAGAAACAGTTTGTAACGGATTTGATTAATGTAACAGACATGAATATTCCCAAGTGTAATTGCTTTCTAATTGTTAGCCCTCCAAGTGCTGGCAAGAACTTTCTATGCGATGCTATTAAAGATTACTATATTAATGTTGGACAAATGCAGAACCCTAATAAATATAATACCTTCGCGTATCAGGATTGTCACAATAGACGACTTCTTATTTGGAATGAACCAAACTACGAACCTAGGGAAACGGAGAATTTGAAGATGTTATTTGGAGGGGATAACTTGTCTGCTAATGTTAAGTGTAAACCTCAAGCTAATGTAAAGCGTACTCCAGTAATATGTATGAGTAATGTTGTACCCAGATTTGCTAATCATGAAGCATTTGCTGACAGAGTTATTACATATTATTGGAATGCTGCTCCTTTCTTAAAAGAGGTAATAAAAAAGCCACGTCCTGATTCTGTAATGAATTTATTATATGAAATATACAAATCATAATTATGGTTTCACAGTTTTAATCATTTGCATCCTGCCATATACATTAGGATTATCATATACTTTAGCAATAGGACGACCATCACTTGCAAAATATTGAAGTTGAGATTTGGTATTGGCCGAGTAACATCCGCCCTTAATGTATGTGTAAGGGTCGACACTCTCTGTTGTTAGTACACAATCAACTTCGAAGTAGCCTTGTGCGTCTAGCCAGGAATTAGCTTGAGTAGTTTCATCAATGGTAGTTAACTTGGGAACAGCTCTTATGCCAACATTTATAGATGGCATTTGAGTGTCATGTACTGTCTCAACATTTACCTCCTCGAATATACCACCTTGTTCAATAGGGACTCGAAGATAGTTCTGTTCCTCATCAAAGAATGTTGTATCTGCATGGGGACCCTGTATATATTTGCGAGGTGCATTACGTACTTGTGTTGGTGCTGTAGCTTGTGAGGAATCGGTTGTTTTCGCTGCCGTCACTTCATTCTTTGTTCCTGCAGGATAACTACCATTATAATTTTGAGTAATCAAGTTGTTTGGTACTGGTGCAAACTGTGGTACCAGAGGTGCGTAGCTAAAATCGTAATCCATAGCAACTACATCTGTGTTGACACATGCACTTGCATCGAATTCTTCTATAAAGTTTTTGTATGGTGGAAACCCCGCCAATATCTTAGTACCAGTAGTAGCCCTTGCATCATTAGTGTAAATGGTTAAATAGTCCTGTAGATATATCTCTGCGCCAGTTGCATCTGCTGGTGGTTTCTTAGCAAAGTCTGCACTGTCATTATCGTAACCGTACATAGCAATCTTGAGACCATCTCGATATTGGTAGGATGTCAAGGTTGCGAATCCAGTAGGTTGCATGGGTTCAGTATCAGAATATGTATACTTTCTGTTTGTAGAGCATATAAAAGGAATACTTCTAATCCCCTTAGCCACTTGTAAGAATTTATTCTGATTTAGTGTAGCATTAGCTGTTTGAGTATCTCCAGTTTGGAATGCAACTCTTGTGTTCCACGTCCTAATACGTACTGAAGCGGACTTAGCAAACGTACCAGGATAGTTCTTCATTCTGTTATATTCTGCTGGACTCATATAGAAGAATAAGTATTCCCATGGAATTGATGCCATTCCTGTGGTTAATGCCCATCTTGCTGGTCTTTCTCCGCTGGCCGCTTCAGCCAATATGACGTTTGCATTTGCTGAAGTCAGAAACCTCCATTTCTTTCTATAAGTTTGTTGAAACTTCTCAACATGAAGTCCAATTGGACGTAATATAGCTGTAGCTCCGCCTTCCCCACTACCTCCTCTAACCATGCCATCTAAGTTGCCTCCAGTTCCAGGGAGACTCGTCCCTGACTTGGATACCTTACTCGGCGGTCCACTACCATCACTGCCTCGCTTCGATCCACCGCTAGAACTTGATACTTGAGACATTTCTATGTCCGCCATGTTTGGTTGTGGTGCGTTACTTGGTCCGGCGTCTCTTAAATCTTGTCTATCTCTTACTTGTTGTATAAAATCGTCTACTCCGTCTTCTGATTGCTGACTGGGTTGTTCCGCCTCCTGGGGTGACCCTAAAAGATCCAAATCAAAGTTATCAATCGCATCAGCCTGAGTTAAAGGTAGGTCGTCATCCCCAGGAGGATCAAAGTATTCCCCACGTCTTACTCT
>AXCX01000430.1 GCA_000767215.1 Actinotalea fermentans ATCC 43279 = JCM 9966 = DSM 3133 | reverse complement strand
AGCGCGCGCGGCGGGGGAGCGGGCCGGCCCGCGCGTCGGCCGGTGGCCGCCGAGTCGCGTCCCGTGCGTCTGGCGCGCGTGCTGTCCGTGCGGGCGATCGTGCTCGGTGTCGTGCTCCTCGCGGGGTTCACGCTCCTGTTCCCGACGGTGCGCGCCTACCTCGGCCAGCGTGCCGAGCTCGACGCGCTCGCCACGCAGGTCGCGCAGGCCGAGGCGGACGAGCAGTCGCTGCAGCGTGACCTGGACCGCTGGGAGGACCCGGCGTACGTCGCGGCGCAGGCGCGTGAGCGGCTGTCGTACGTGCTGCCGGGCGAGACCGCCTACCGCGTGATCGACCCGGAGGTCGTCGTCGAGCCCGAGGAGGACCCGGCCGACCCGACGTCGGAGGCCGGGCCCACCCTGCCGGTCGGCGGCGCCGTGAACCCCTGGTACACCACCGTGTGGGAGTCCCTCGAGGTGGCCGGGACCGCCCCGGTCCCGGCGCCGGAGGACGCACCGGAGGCCACGCCGTGAGCGATCCGAGCCTGCCCGACGGGGCGTCCCTCCCGGAGGGCGTGGAGCCGCCGACGGCGGCCGACCTCGCCGTCGTCGCCCAGCAGCTGGGGCGCGAGCCGCGCGGCGTGGTCGCGGTCGCGGCCCGGTGCGTGTGCGGGCGGCCGATCGCGGTCCGCACCGCGCCCCGGCTCCCCGACGGCACCCCCTTCCCGACGACGTACTACCTCACCGCACCCGGCGCGGTCGCGGCGGTGTCGCGGCTGGAGGCCACGGGGACCATGCGCGAGATGAACGAGCGGCTCGCCGCGGACCCCGAGCTGGCGGCGGCGCACCGCCGTGCGCACGAGGACTACCTCGCCCGACGCGCGGAGCTCGGCGCGGTGGCGGAGATCGAGGGCATCTCGGCCGGCGGGATGCCGGACCGGGTCAAGTGCCTGCACGTGCTGGTGGGTCACGCGCTCGCGCGTGGGACGGGCGTCAACCCGTTGGGCGACGAGACGCTCGCCCTGATCGCCGACGAGTGGTCGCCGGCGGTCTGCCGGTGCTGAGGGTCACGCCCGGGGCGTGAGCGCGGGCGAGCTGCCGGTCGCGGTGGTGGCAGGCTTGCGCGCATGGTTCGCGTGGCAGGCATCGACTGTGGCACCAACTCCATCCGGCTCCTCGTCGCGGACGTCGACGAGCAGGGCAGGCTGACCGACCTCGACCGCCGGATGGAGGTCGTCCGGCTCGGGCAGGGCGTCGACCGCACGGGTCGCCTCGCCCCGGACGCCCTGGAGCGCACGCTCGACGCCGCCCGCCGCTACGCCGCGATCTGCGCGGAGCTGGGCGCGGAGCGGATCAGGTTCGTGGCGACGTCGGCCACCCGCGACGCCGAGAACCGCGCGGACTTCGTGGCCGGCGTGCGCGACGCGCTGGGCGTCGAGCCGGAGGTGATCGAGGGCGTCGAGGAGGCCTCGCTCTCGTTCCGCGGCGCGACCAGCGTGCTCGCCGGCAAGCACCCCGGGCCGTTCCTCGTCGTCGACATCGGGGGCGGCTCGACCGAGCTCGCGCTCGGCACCACCTCCGTGGTCGCGTCGCACTCGATGGACATGGGCTGCGTGCGGCTCACGGAGCGTCACCTGCACTCCGACCCGCCGACGCAGGAGGAGATCGCGGCGGCCAGCGCCGACGTCGTCGCCGCTCTCGACGCCGCCGCGCGCGAGGTGCCCTTCGGGCGGACGGCGACGCTGGTGGGGCTCGCGGGCTCGGTGACCACGGTGACTGCCCACGTGCTCGACCTCGACGAGTACGACCCGCACGCGATCGACGGCGCCGTGCTGCCCGTCGACAAGGTCCTGGTGGCCTCGCGCGAGCTGCTGACGATGTCGCGGGCCAAGCGGTCGCGGCTGCCGTTCATGCACCCGGGCCGCGTCGACGTCATCGGCGCGGGCGCCCTCGTGTGGTCCGACGTCGTCTCGCGGGTGCGGTCGGAGGTCGGCATCGCGGGGGGCCGGCTGCGGTCCGTCGTGGTCTCCGAGCACGACATCCTCGACGGCATCGCGCTGAGCGCGGCCGAGCGCGGCTGAGCCCGCGGCGCTGCCGCGCTCGGGCGCCCCGGGGCCGACAGGCGTCCCGGAGCCGTGGAGGTGGGTGCCCGACACGCGGTACTCGCGTCCCTGCGCTACTGCGCGGTGCGCGGTAGCGTGCGGTTCGCGGGAGCGCGGGAGGGGCGCTCCCGCGCCGACGGGCCACGGCGGGCGCTGCGGCCGGGGGAGGAGCGCGATGGACACCACCCAGCTGCTCAAGGGGGTGCTCGACCTGGCGGTGCTCGCCGTGGTGGCCCGGGAGGACGGCTACGGCTACGACGTCGTGCGCCGGCTGCGCGCCGCCGGGCTCGAGGAGGTGGGCGAGGCGTCCGTCTACGGCACGCTGCGCCGGCTCTACTCCTCCGGCGTGCTGACGACGTACGTCGTGCCGTCTGACGAGGGCCCCCACCGCAAGTACTACGGGATCAACGCGCAGGGCCGGGCGATGCTCGAGGCCCAGCGCAAGGACTGGCACGCGTTCTCGACCACGCTCACCGACCTGCTCGACGCCGAAGGAGGACCCCGATGACCGCTCCGACGATCGGCAGCGCCGTGCTGGACCACGTGCGCGCCTACGCGGCGCAGGTCCGTGCCCATCTGGCCGACCTCGCTCCCGAGCAGGTCGAGGACCTCACCGACGGTCTCGAGGCCGACCTCGCCGAGGCGCTCGCCGACGAGGCGGCGCCGGTGGTCACGGGGGAGACGCCCGTCGTCGGGCCCGGTGCCGGCGGGGGAGCCGGCGAGGCGCAGGTGCTCGA
>AXCX01000429.1 GCA_000767215.1 Actinotalea fermentans ATCC 43279 = JCM 9966 = DSM 3133 | reverse complement strand
CGCCGCCCCTGCGCCGCTCGGGCCCGGTCGACGCGGCGACGCGCGCCCAGGCGGTGGCCGCGCTGGGCGTCCCCGACGACGCCGTCCTCGACGCGGCCTGGGTGGACAACGGGCCCGAGTGGCTGGGCCTGCTGCTGCGCGACGCCGACACGGTGCTCGCCCTGCGGCCGGACCTCGCCGTGATGGACGGGCTCAAGGTCGGCGTCGTCGGGCTCTACGACGACGCGCGCCGGGCGGAGCTGGGGGCGCACGCCGAGGTGCGGGCGTTCGTGCCCGGCATCGGGATCGCAGAGGACCCGGTGACCGGGAGCCTCAACGCAGGGCTGGCGCTGTGGCTGATCCCGGCGGGTGTCCTGCCCGAGCGGTACGTGGTGTCCCAGGGCACCGTGCTGCGCCGGGCGGGTCGCGTGCACGTGGAGCGCGCGGGCGACGCGACGTGGATCGGCGGCGACGCCGTGACGTGCGTGGCGGGCACCGTGACCCTCTGACGCCGCGGGAACCCCATCCCGTCGTCTTGACATGACCGGATGTAGTAGATGTACTACATCTTGTCGGTGAACGACGACGGCACGTGGAGGGCGGGGGAGCGGTGGACGACGCGGTGATCAAGGTCCGCGACCTGCGGATGCGGTACGGCACCAAGGACGTGCTCGACGGGGTCGACTTCGAGGTCCACCGCGGTGAGGTGATCACGCTGCTCGGCCCGAACGGCGCCGGGAAGACCACGACCATCGAGATCCTCGAGGGGTTCCGCGAGCGCTCCGGCGGCGACGTCACCGTGCTCGGCCATGACCCGCTCCTGGCCCCGGAGCCGTGGCGCGCCGGCATCGGCATCGTGCTGCAGTCCTGGCGCGACCACGGGCTGTGGAAGGTGCGCGACCTGCTGCGCCACCTCGGCGAGTACTACGAGCCCTACGGGACGCCCGGCCGGCCCCGGCCGCGCGACGTCGACGAGCTGCTCGAGGCCGTCGGGCTCGCCGACGCGGCCGGCCAGCGGGTGTCCAAGCTCTCCGGCGGCCAGCGCCGGCGGCTCGACGTCGCGATCGGCATCGTCGGCCGGCCCGAGCTGCTCTTCCTCGACGAGCCGACGGCGGGCTTCGACCCCGAGGCGCGGCGCGACTTCCACGACATCGTGCACGCGCTGGTCGACCGCGAGGACACGACCGTCGTCCTCACCACGCACGACCTCGACGAGGCGGAGAAGCTCGCCGACCGGATCCTCGTCCTGGCGGGCGGCCGCATCGTCGCGGACGGCAGCGCCGACGCGCTCGCCCGCCAGGTGCAGGGCAAGGCGCAGGTCACGTGGTCACGCGGTGGCGAGCGCTACGTGCACGCCGCCGACGACGCCACGGCGTTCGTCCGCCAGCTGTTCGCGCAGTACGGCGACGACGTCGCCGACCTCGAGGTCCGCCGCACCACCCTCGAGGACACCTACATCAGCCTGGTCCGCAAGCACGAGTTCGGCGAGGAGTCCCGGCCCGAGCCGGGCGGCCGCGAGGACGACCTCAGCCGGACGTCGACCGAGGGAGTGCGGCGATGAGCGCCCCGACCCAGCCCAGCCCCTCCGACCTGCGCCTGCACGCCGTCCGCGTGGGCCTGCGCCGAGGCTGGCGGCTCTGCCTCCTGAGCCTGCGCAACCCCGAGGACCTGGTGTTCTACCTCCTCTGGGGGGGCGGGATGGCCGTCTACCTGATCCTCAACCGGAACGTCGTCATGGAGGGCACCGACCTCGGCCTGCCCGCCGTCGCGCTGCCGGGCATCATCGCGGCGGTGCTCGTGTTCGGCGGGATCGCCGGGCCGGCGTTCTCGCTCGTGCTGGAACGCGAGGACGGGACCCTGCTGCGCGCCAAGTCCGCGCCGTACGGTATGGACGGCTACGTCACGGCCCAGGTCGTGTACCAGGTGTCCGGCGCGCTGCCGATGCTCGCGATCCTGCTGGTGCCGAGCGCGTTCATCATCGACGACCTCATGCCGCGCGGTCCGCTGGGCTGGCTCGTCGTGCTGGGCCTGCTCGTGCTCGGCTTCCTCGCCACCATGCCGATCGGCATGATCATCGGCTCGCTGGCGCGCAAGCCGACGCACGTCTCCACGTGGGGCATGCTGCCGGTGCTCGGGCTCACGCTCTTCTCGGGCGTCTTCGGGCCGGTGACCAACCACGCCGGCTGGGTGCAAGGCCTGGTCCAGGGCTTCCCCACCTACTGGCTCGGCCACCTCATGCGCTGGATCTTCCTGCCCGACGCCGCGAAGCAGATCGAGCTGGGCGGGCAGTGGCGGCTCGGCCCGGCGCTGCTGGTCCTCGCGGCCTGGGCGGTCGTCGGCCTGGTCCTCGTGCCGCGTGTCCTCCGTAGGATGGCGCGCCGGGAGTCGGGCTCGGCCGTCGAGGCCCGCATGGCGGAACGGATGCAGCGGGTTGGTTGAGCGCAGCGGGACGCCCGCCGAGCAGGTCCACAACCGCATCGCCGTGCTGCGCGCGGAGCGGGGCATCACGCGCCGCCAGCTCGCCGACGCCCTCGAGGTCCACTACCAGACCATCGGCTACCTCGAGCGCGGCGAGTACAGCCCGAGCCTGTACCTCGCCCTGCGGATGGCCGAGTACTTCGAGGTCCCGGTGGAGGTCCTGTTCGCGCTGCGGCCCTTCCCGCGCATCGGCGTCGTGCCCGACGCGCGGGAACGCGCCTGAGCGCGACCGCGGGTACGCAGGTCGCGACAGGGGCCTACTCGGCGCTCGGGCGGTCCTTCGTCGGGTCGCTCGTGGCGCCGGCGTCCGAGGGCTGGCTCCCGGTGGTGGTCGCTGACTCGTTCGCCTGGTCGGACGCCGTCGGCGGCAGGCTGGGGGCCGTCCGCGGGGTCGGCGTCGCGGAGTCCGCGGACCCGGCGTCCGCGGCCGTCGCGGCGCCGGTGTCGCCGTCCGCCGCCCCCGGGCCG
>AXCX01000428.1 GCA_000767215.1 Actinotalea fermentans ATCC 43279 = JCM 9966 = DSM 3133 | reverse complement strand
CCGCGGAGGCCCTGGTCGCCGACGCCGGCGCGCTCGCCTCGCGCGTCGTCCCACCGGGCCCGGAGGCCTCGGCGATGTGGCAGATCCGGGCCGACGGCGTCGGGCTCGCCGGGCGCACCCCCGACGGCGTGCAGGCGTGGCCGGGCTGGGAGGACGCGGCGGTGCCCCCCGAGAAGCTGGGTGCCTACCTGCGCGAGTTCGAGGCCCTGATGGCCGCGCACGGCGTGGACGGCCTGACGTACGGGCACTTCGGCGACGGCTGCGTGCACGTGCGCGTCGGGCTGCCGCTCGAGACGCCGGCCGGGGTGCCCGCGTTCCGGTCCTTCATGACCGAGGCGGCGCAGCTGGTGGCCTCGCACGGCGGGTCGCTGTCGGGTGAGCACGGTGACGGGCGGGCGCGCAGCGAGCTGCTGTCCGTCATGTACTCCCCACAGGCGCTCGAGGTGTTCGCGGGCGTCAAGCACCTGTTCGACCCGGCCGACCTGCTCAACCCGGGCATCCTCGTGGCGCCGCGCCCGCTCGACGCCGACCTGCGGCGCCCGCACGCGCGCCCCCTGCCCAAGGCGACCGGCTTCTCCTTCCCGCACGACGACGGCGACTTCACGAAGGCCGTGCACCGCTGCGTCGGCGTGGGCAAGTGCCGCGCCGACACGTCCGCCGACGGCGGCTTCATGTGCCCCTCCTACCAGGCCACCGGCGAGGAGAAGGACGTCACGCGCGGCCGCGCCCGGGTGCTGCAGGAGCTCGCCAACGGCACGCTCGTCACGGGCGGCTGGCGGGCCAAGGAGCTCCGCGAGGTGCTCGACCTGTGCCTGTCCTGCAAGGCGTGCTCGTCCGACTGCCCGGCCGGCGTCGACATGGCGCAGTACAAGGCCGAGGTGCTGCACCGCGCGTACCGGCGCCGGCTGCGCCCGCGCAACCACTACGCCCTCGGCTGGCTGCCGCGCTGGACCCGGCTCGTGTCGAGGCTGCACCTCGCGGGCCTGGCGAACTGGTTCCTCGGCATCCGACCCCTCGCCTCGGTGGTGCTCCGGGTGGCCGGGCTCGACCCGCGGCGCGGCATCCCGCGCTTCGCGACGACGTCGTTCCGCGCCGGCTGGGCGCGCGACCGCGCGCAGCACCACCGGCCGCAGGGCGTGGGGGAGGCGACCGGGCACGCGCGGGCCGGTGCGAGCGGCTCGTCCGACGCCGTCCGCCGGGTCGTGGTCTGGGACGACTCGTTCTCCGACGCGTTCGACCCGGACGTGCCGGGCGCCGTCGTGCACCTGCTCGAGTCCGCCGGGTACGAGGTGATCGTGCCCAAGGAGGACGCCTGCTGCGGCCTGACCTGGGTGTCCACGGGCCAGCTCGAGGGGGCCCGCAAGCGCCAGCAGCACCTGCTGGGGATCCTCGGGCCCTTCGCGGTCAACGGGGTGCCGATCGTCGGCGTCGAGCCGTCCTGCACCGCGCTGCTGCGCAGCGACCTCGTGGAGCTCAACCCCGACGACCCGCGCGCCGTCGCCGTCGCGCGCGCCACCCGCACGCTCGCCGAGCTCCTCACGTCCGACGGGCCCGACGGGCCGGACCAGGCGTGGGAGCCGGCGGACCTGACCGGGACGACCGTCGTCGCGCAGCCGCACTGCCACCAGCACTCCGTGATGGGCTACGAGGCCGACCTCGCGCTGCTGCGGCGCGCCGGGGCGACGGTGACGACGCTCGCCGGCTGCTGCGGCCTGGCGGGGAACTTCGGCTACGAGGCCGGGCACTACGACGTGTCGGTCGCGGTGGCGGAGAACGCGCTGCTCCCGGCCCTGCGCGAGGCCGAGCCGGGCACGGTCCTGCTCGCCGACGGGTTCTCCTGCCGGACGCAGGCGGACCAGCTCGCGAACGTCAAGGGCGTGCACCTGGCGCAGCTGCTCACGCGCTGAACCGGCGCGAGATCCGCTGCGGGGGGCGGCGGGCGGAGGTCAGGCCCATCGTCCCTGGTCAGGTCACCCGTTCGGCCGACACGTGTCACCCGTCCGGGTGTCCGGGGCGAGCCGGGACTACTCCGGGCATTCCGGACACGGCGCTCAGCGGCTAGAGTCGCCTGGCCAGGTAGACACACCCCCTCGTCGAACTGTGCAGAGACGCCATGACAACGAACCCCGCCGTCGCGCCCCCGCAGCCCCGCGGACGCACGACGCCACCGCAGGCGATGGTCGCCGACCAGCTGGACGCGCTGCTCGGCGAGCACCTGATGCCGCTGCGCGCACGCACGCCGGGACGTGACGAGCCCTACCTGCTCGCCGTGGACGCCTCCGGCCAGCCCGTCGTCGTGGAGGTGGTGGCGATCCTCGACGAGGACGCCGTCATGGCCGCCCTGCGGCACGCCGGCCGGGCGGCGCGGATGACCACGCGCGACCTCGCGGAGGCCTACAGCGGCGGCGCCGACCGGTTCGCGTCGCACCTGGCGGCCTTCCGCCTGACCGTGCCCGCGACGGCGCTGCTCTCGACGTTCGTGCGCGGCGGCGCCCGGTTGCTGCTCGTCTGCTCGCACGTGTCGGCCGGCGCCGCCGACGTGCTCGAGTTCCTGCTCCAGCCGCGCTACCAGGTGGACGTGCTGCGGGCGCAGGTGGTCACCGAGCCCGACGGCCAGCGCGTGGTCGAGCTGTCGCCGGTCGCCCGCCCGACGCCGCCGCGGCGCGACTTCGAGCTCCCGCCGTGGGCCGAGCCGGAGCGCCCAGACCCCCTCTTCGACCCGACGCCGCTGTTCCGCTCGACGTCGGCGACCCGGCCCGAGCGCCGGCTCGGGCCGTCGACGCCACTCCAGCGCTGGGACGACCCGT
>AXCX01000427.1 GCA_000767215.1 Actinotalea fermentans ATCC 43279 = JCM 9966 = DSM 3133 | reverse complement strand
CCGGACGTCGGCGTGCTGGCCGTCGCGCCGGCCGCCGTCCGCCGTCGTGCGCTGCGGGCCTTCCTGGTCCGGGCGGGGGCCCCCGCGGGGGCCCTGACGCGGCGCCACGTGACGGCCGTCGACGCGCTCGTCACGAACTGGCGCGGGCAGGGGCCGGTCAGTCTTCCGGGCGGCGTTCGGGTGGCCCGAAGGTATGGCAGGCTGACCCTCGCATCACACGAGGAGGAGCATTCGGTGGACGTCGACGACATGGGTCAGGACCTGGAGCGGGTGCTCCTGGACCGCGAGCAGATCGACGCGCGCCTGGCCGAGATGGCCGCGCAGATCGACGCCGACTACGCGGGCCGGGACCTGCTGCTGGTCGGTGTGCTCAAGGGCGCCGTCATGGTCATGGCAGACCTGTCGCGGCACCTGCACTCCGCGGTGGAGATGGACTGGATGGCCGTGTCGTCCTACGGCGCGGGCACGTCGTCGTCGGGCGTCGTGCGGATCCTCAAGGACCTCGACACCGACCTCACGGGCCGGCACGTCCTCATCGTCGAGGACATCATCGACTCCGGCCTCACGCTGTCGTGGCTGCTGTCGAACCTGCGCACGCGCGGGGCGGCGTCCGTGGAGATCGCGGCGCTGCTGCGCAAGCCCGAGGCCGCCAAGGTCGACGTGTCCGTGCGGTACGTGGGCTTCGACATCCCGAGCGAGTTCGTCGTCGGGTACGGCCTGGACTACGCCGAGAAGTACCGCAACCTGCCGTTCGTCGGCACGCTCGCCCCGCACGTCTACGCGGACTGACGCACGCGAGGCGAGGGCCCCGGATGTGAGGGCCCTGTGGGGACCTGACGCCCTGGGCGAACACCGGCCGGGCCGCGGTGAGGCGCACGGTAGCGTGCTGGGAGAGCCTCCACCGTCCAGAAGGGATCGGGCCCCGGCCCGTCGCCGATGAACCTCAAGCGCCTCGCCCGCGGCCCCGTGATCTGGATCGCCCTCGCCGTCCTCATCCTCTGGCTGGGGGCCCAGTCCTTCATGACGTCGGGCGTCCAGCGCATCGACACCTCCGACGGCCTCGCCCTGCTCGCGGGCGACACCGTGGAGCAGGCCAAGATCGTCGACGGCCAGCAGCGCGTCGACCTGGTGCTGCGCGAGGAGTTCGAGGACAAGGGCCTGCGGGTGCAGTTCTACTACGTGACCCCGCAGGGCCCGATGGTCGCGGAGGCGCTGGCCTCGGCGGACCTCGAGAAGGGCTACAACTCCGAGGTCCCGCAGACGTCGTGGTGGGTCAGCCTGCTGTCGCTGCTGCTGCCGTTCGTCATCATCCTGGGCCTGTTCTGGTTCCTGATGTCCCGGATGCAGGGCGGCGGCTCGCGCGTCATGCAGTTCGGCAAGTCGCGCGCGAAGCTCGTCAGCAAGGAGAAGCCGCAGGTCACGTTCGCCGACGTGGCGGGCGTCGACGAGGCCGTCGAGGAGCTCGAGGAGATCAAGGACTTCCTCGCCGACCCGGGCAAGTTCCAGGCGGTCGGCGCCAAGATCCCCAAGGGCGTGCTGCTGTACGGCCAGCCCGGTACGGGCAAGACGCTGCTGGCCCGCGCGGTCGCGGGCGAGGCGGGCGTGCCGTTCTACTCGATCTCCGGCTCGGACTTCGTCGAGATGTTCGTCGGGGTCGGCGCCTCGCGCGTGCGGGACCTCTTCGAGCAGGCCAAGCAGAACGCGCCGTCGATCATCTTCGTGGACGAGATCGACGCCGTCGGCCGGCACCGCGGCGCGGGCCTGGGCGGCGGGCACGACGAGCGCGAGCAGACGCTGAACCAGATGCTCGTCGAGATGGACGGCTTCGACGTCAACACGTCCGTCATCCTCATCGCGGCGACCAACCGGCCCGACATCCTCGACCCCGCCCTGCTGCGCCCGGGCCGGTTCGACCGGCAGATCTCCGTGGACGCCCCGGACCTCCTCGGGCGCGAGAAGATCCTCCAGGTGCACGGCAAGGGCAAGCCCCTGGCCTCCGACGTCGACCTGCGCGCCGTCGCCAAGCGCACGCCGGGCTTCACGGGCGCCGACCTGGCGAACGTCCTCAACGAGGCCGCGTTGCTGACCGCGCGCACGAACGGTCAGCTCATCACCAACCACCACCTCGACGAGGCGATCGACCGCGTCATCGCCGGCCCGCAGAAGCGGACCCGGCTGATGAACGAGAAGGAGAAGAAGATCACCGCGTACCACGAGGGTGGGCACGCGCTCGTCGCGGCCGCGCTGCGGTACACGGACCCGGTGACGAAGGTGACGATCCTGCCGCGCGGCCGGGCGCTGGGCTACACGATGGTCATGCCGAGCGAGGACAAGTACTCCACGACCCGCAACGAGCTGCTCGACCAGCTCGCCTACGCGATGGGCGGCCGCGTGGCGGAGGAGGTCGTCTTCCACGACCCCACCACGGGCGCCTCGAACGACATCGAGAAGGCCACCGCCGTCGCGCGCAAGATGGTCACGCAGTACGGCATGAGCGAGCGCGTCGGGGCGGTCCGCGTGGGTCAGGGGGACGGCGAGGTGTTCCTCGGCCGCGACATGGGCCACACGCGCGACTACTCGGAGGAGATCGCGGCCGTCGTCGACGGCGAGGTGCGGCGCCTCGTGGACTTCGCGCACGACGAGGCGTGGGAGATCCTCAACGCGTACCGCGAGGTCCTCGACACCCTGGTCACCGAGCTGCTGGAGCGGGAGACGCTGAACCAGGCGCAGCTCGCGGAGATCTTCGCGCCGGTGGTCAAGCGCGAGCCGCGCGAGGTGTGGCTGTCGAGCCCCGACCGGCCCGTCTCCGACCTGCCGCCGGTGCGCACCCCGAAGGAGCTGCGCGACGGCAACGGGTCCGCCGCGGCGGCCGACGGCGCCCCTGCGGGCACGCCCGAGGAGGTGCCGCAGGACGAGGCGGCGGGCGCCCGCCCGGAGCACCCGG
>AXCX01000426.1 GCA_000767215.1 Actinotalea fermentans ATCC 43279 = JCM 9966 = DSM 3133 | reverse complement strand
GGCTTGGGCGGAGGCGGCTGCCGGAGCTCGAGCGCGTCGACCGCGGCCACGAGGGCGTCGGTCGCCGCGTTCACCCGCGCCTGCGGCCCACCCCGGTGCAGGACGCCGACGGCGTGCCCGAGGGCGGCCCGCACCTGCGCTGCGCTGCGCCCGGTGTAGGCGCGCAGGTCCAGGGTCCGCGCGGAGGCGACGACCTCCTCGAGCGCCGAGGTGTCGGTGATCTGCCCCCGCACGCCGAGCCAGCGCTCGGGATCGGCGACAGCAGCGGCGGCGAGCTTCTCGGAGAAGTCGCTGTTGAACAGCTGCGGGTTGTGCGTCGCCCGCCAGTTGAGCTGGTCGGTCAGACCCCAGAAGGTCACCCGGTTGATGTCCGCGGAGTACTTCTTGTAGACCGCGAAGTACTCGGCGTACCGCTGCGCCTGGATCGCCTCGAGCTCGGCCCGGTTGGTGATCTTGCCGACCCAGTACGTGAACCCGTCCTTGGAGATGCGGTCCGCGACGCTCGGGTCCGTCAGGTCGCGGTACCCCGCGGGGTTGGACCCCTCGGGCTCGCCGTTCCACGCCTCCCAGACCTGCAGGTCCAGCTCGCTGATGCTCGCCGTGAAGCCGGCCTCGGTGATCAGCTGGAGCGAGCGCTCGACGGACGCGTGGTCCGAGCAGGCGCCCGGCTGCCACTCCGCCGCGTCGTCGTCCACGAGGTTCGGCAGGCGCGTGAGGTCGGAGCAGGCGAAGGCCGGCGTCTGGTTGATGTAGTTGTGCGACTGCAGCCCGATCGCCTCGACCAGCGGGCGGGGGTCCTGCGGATGCTCGGCGGCGTACCGCGCGTTGAGGTCGGTGGCCATGGCGATGACCGCCTGGGCCTTGCCCTCGGACTGGAAGATGTTGAAGTCGTTGTACTCCAGCCGCACCTCGGGCCCGTAGGTCCGGGCGAAGACGAAGGCGTCGTACAGGAAGTCCGACGGCGTCTCGCCGGCCGCCGCATCGGCGCCGTTGGCGTAGGCGCGGTACCAGGGCGAGAACCCGCCGTTCGGGCCACCGCGCAGGAAGTCACGCCAGTCCTGCGTGGCAGGGTCGAACTCGTCGAGCCCGTCGACGAAGGCCTCGTTCACCACGTCCCACGAGACGACGCGGCCGGAGAAGTGCGTGAGCACCTCGCGGATGTACCGCTCCATGTTCGCCTTGGCGAGCGCGCGGGTCCCACCCGTGGTCCCGCTGTTGATGCGCGCCGGGGACTGCCCGTGCCAGACGAGCACGTGACCGTGCACGTCCATGCCGCGGGCCAGGGTCTCGTTCACGAACTGGTCGGCGACGTCCCACCGGAACGTGAACGCCCCGGTCGCGGGGTCGATGTTCGCGTTCGGCAGCAGCTCGACGGGCTTCATCGCGTTCTCGGCGGTCATCACGGAGTAGTGCCGGTCGACCGTCGCCGAGTTGGGCGAGCCCTCCGCGTACGTCTGCGACCCCGACCAGATGTTGCCGACGTCGAAGTAGTCCCGGTAGGCGTGCGCGAGCGGCGCCATCTCGTGGCGGAACGTCGTGTCGAGGACGACGTCGCCCTCCGGCATCGTGAACGAGCTGACGCGCGCGCCGATCCAGCCGAGCTCGGCGGACGTCCAGCCGCCCCAGACGTGCCGGGCGGCCGGCACGGCGGTCAGCTCGACCGTGTCGCCGGGGGCATAGCTGCCGGCACCGGAGACGGTGCCGCGGCCGGTCGAGCGGATCTCGACCTCGTAGGTGGCCTCGGCGACGGCCCCGCTCGTGGCCTCGCTGGTGGGCTCGGCGGTGACCTCGGGCTCGGCGGTGGCCGTGGCGGTCTCGGTGGGCTCCGGCTCCGGCTCCGGCGTGACGCTCCACGCCGGCCCGGCGAACCCGGCTGTCGCGAGCGCTGCCGCGGCGCCGGTGGCGATCCACCGCGCCGCGCGTGGCGTCGTCCTCGCGAGCGCACCGTCACGTCGTTGTGCGGTACTCCCCATCATGCGGTTCCTCCCCGGTCCGAACTGGAGCCGGCAGGACGGAGGGCGACCCCGCCCAGCCGGCATGCATGTCGTGCTTCCGACGCCTCCTCGCGCTCACGCGTGGGCGTCGGACCGGTCAGGCACCTCACCCCCTCCCCGTCGATCTGCAACGTTGGAGAACTCCGGAAAAGACGTCACCAATGACGTCATGGGGGGTGAGGGCACCGTAGGGACGCGCGCGGACGGGCGTCAAGGTTCCGGGGCTCGGCGCACGGGCCGCGGTGGCGACGACGACGGCGCGCCGCTCGCCGGAGCCCTACACCGCCAGGCGCGCGAGGAGGTCGACCAGGGCCAGCCCGGTGTCCCGCATGCGGTGCTCGACGTCGCAGGTCGGGTCCCAGGAGGCGATGGTGGCCGACGCGAGCGGCAGGCGTGCGAGCGCCGCGGCGACGGTCTCGCGGACCTCCTCCGGCAGGAGGCCGCCCGGTGCCGCGTAGGAGTTCGCCGGGGCGACCGACACGTCGTGGACGTCGAGGTCGACGTGGATGTGCACGGCGTCGGCGTACGCGGCGACGCGGTCGAGCACCTCGCCCGTGCGGCCTGCGCGGATGTCGGCGACGCTCAGCCAGGCGGGCCCGCCCTCGTCGAGGAGCGCACGCTCTGGCGCGTCGAGGTCGTGCCCGCCCACCAGGACCGCGCGCTCGTCGGGCAGCGGCACGAAACCGGGCACGGACGCGGCCAGCGTCTGCCAGCAGCGGCCGCCCATCATCGCGAAGCCCATGCCGTCGAAGAAGCCGCTCGCGGACGTGCTGGGGCTCTGCAGGTCGCCGTGCGCGTCGAACCAGAGCACCGCGACCCGCCGCTCGGGGGCCGCGGCGCGGAGCCCGGCCACGACGCCGAGCGTCACGCCGCAGTTGCCGGCCAGCACCACCGGGACGCGGCCGGGGTGCGCGGCGACGTCCTCGGCCACCCGGCGCATCACCTCGGCCCCGGTCGCCGCC
>AXCX01000425.1 GCA_000767215.1 Actinotalea fermentans ATCC 43279 = JCM 9966 = DSM 3133 | reverse complement strand
CGGCCGAGCGCTGGGTCAGGACCGTGACGGCGCGGCCCGCCGCCACGATCACCGCCGTCGTCATCGCACTCGGCGCGCTCGCGGTGCCCGCGGCCGCCATGGAGCTCGGGATGCCGTCGGGCGCCACCGCGGAGCCCGGCTCGCCGTCGCGCGTCGCCTACGACGGCGTCACCCGCACGCTCGGCGAGGGCGCGAACGCCCCGCTCGTCGTCGCGGTGACCCCCGCCGACCCCGCGGGCGGCAACCTGGACCAGCTCGAGACGTGGCAGGGCGAGCTCGGGGACCGGGCGGACGTCGCCGACGTGCGGCTCATGGGCAGCTCGCCCGACTCGGGCCTCGTCCTGTTCACCGTCGTCCCGGACGGCGGCCCCACCGACCAGGCCACCGCGGACCTCGTCACCGACCTGCGCGACGCCGAGCTGACCGGCGCCGACGCCGTGGGCGTGACCGGGCTCACCGCGCTGAACATCGATCTGTCGTCGGCGCTCGCGGCGGCGATTCCGGTCTACGTCGTGCTCGTCGCGGGGCTCTCGCTCGTCGTGCTGCTGCTGGTGTTCCGCTCCGTCGTCGTGCCGCTGGCCGCCACCGCCGGGTTCCTGCTGTCGATCGGCGCCACGATGGGTCTGGTCGTGGCCGTGTTCGGCCACGCGGACCTGTCCCGGCTCGTCGGCGTCGACCGCGCCGGGCCGATGCTCAGCTTCCTGCCGATCATGGCCACCGGGATCCTGTACGGCCTCGCGATGGACTACCAGGTGTTCCTCGGCACCTCCATCCGCGAGGAGCACGTGCACGGCGCGCCCGCGCGCCGTGCCGTCGTCGCGGGGTTCCACCACGCCAGCAGGGTCGTCGTCGCGGCGGCGGTGATCATGATCGCGGTCTTCGGCGGCTTCGTGCTGAGCACCGACACGACGATCCGCCAGTTCGGCTTCGCGCTCTCGGCCGGCATCCTCATCGACGCGTTCCTCGTCCGGATGACCCTCGTCCCCGCCGTGCTGCACCTGGCCGGCGAGCGGGCGTGGTGGCTGCCGCGGTGGCTCACGCGCGTGCTGCCCGAGGTCGACGTCGAGGGCTCGCACCTCGACCTGCCCGCCGCACGTGAGACGCTCAGGCCGTGAGCCCGGGACTGCGCGAGGCCAAGCGCGCCGCCATGGAGCAGCGCCTGGCGGCGATCGCGTTCGACCTCGTCCGCGAGCGGGGCTTCGCCGAGGTGACCGTCGACGACATCGTGCAGGAGGCGGTCGTCTCCCGACGGACCTTCTCCAACTACTACGCCTGCAAGGAGGCCGCCGTCGCCGCGGTCGTCGGACACCGCGCGCGGGCCGCGCTGGACTCCTGGGTCCCGCCCGACGGCGCGGACGTCCTGGAGGTCGTCGGTCACCTCGTCGACCACCAGGTCGAGCGGGGGACGCTCGAGGTGCTGCAGCAGGTCGCCGGCCTCGCCGTCGCGCACCCCCAGCTGCGGCCGTACGTGCACGAGGCGCAGTGGCAGGTCTGGGAGGGCGTCGGCGAGCGCGCCCGGGCGGCGACGGGTGCCCGGGACGCCGGCCGCGCCGAGACGGTGGACCTCGTCGTCGGCGCGCTGTTCGGCCTGGTCAGCGCCGGGCTCGGCGCCGATGGTCCCGCCGGGACCGAGGCGGCAGGTGACGCGGCGTCGGTCCACGACCGGGTCCGCGGCGCGCTGGGACGGCTCCGCGCCGGGCTGGAGGACCCGGCGGGCTAGGCGACGACGCTCAGGGCGCCCCCGCGTCGTCGGCGCGCACGAGCAGGCCGTCGCGGACGAGGTCGCGCAGCGGGCCCGTCACCTCGGCGGTGACCAGCTCCGCCGGGAGGTCGAGCAGGGCGGTCATCGCCGCGAGCACCTGGCCCACTGCGAACTCGCCGTCCAGCGCCCCGACCAGGGCGGCAACCGTCGGCGACACTGTGACCGCCCGCTCGAACCCGGAGTTCTGCCGCAGCCGGACCACCATCGGCTCGGCCGCGCCCGGGGTGTGGTGCCGGTCCTCGACGACGTCGGGCGCCGGGACCAGGCGGGTCCCGGCGAGCTCGGCGT
>AXCX01000424.1 GCA_000767215.1 Actinotalea fermentans ATCC 43279 = JCM 9966 = DSM 3133 | reverse complement strand
TCGGCCACCGCGAGCCAGTCGTGCGCCGCGAGCGCCGCCGCCAGGTGCGCGCCGAGCGGCTGGTGCATCGGCCCGGTCTGCTCCTCCAGCCGGCGCAGGGTCGGCACGCCGCGCGTCGGTCGGCGCAGCACGACCAGCCCGAAGCCGACCGCCTCGACGTCGCGCGTCGCGAAGTCGTCGAGCCACGCGTCGACGCCCGCGCGCCAGGCCGCCGGGTCGCGGTCGGGCGAGGTGCCGCCGTCGCGCAGCCAGGTCTCCGCGTACTCGGCGGGATCCTGCACCTCGCGCTGGACCACCCAGGCGTCCAGACCCGCGCGGTCCACCCACTCCCCCACGCGCTCGCGCCAGTCCTGCCCGCGCCGGTGCTCCCAGTTGCCGAGCAGCTGCGCCACCCCGCCCGGCGCGAGCACGTCGCCGGCCCCGAGCACCAGGTCGCGCACGACGTCGTCCCCGCTCGCCCCGCCGTCGCGGTACACGTAGCGCTGGTCGGGCCCGGCGGCGTCGGACGAGCGCGGCGTGATGACGAACGGCGGGTTGGACACGACGAGGTCGAAGACGCCCGACCCCCGCACCGGCTCGAGCATCGAGCCCTCGCGCAGGTCGAGCGTCACCCCGGCGAGCGCGGCGTTGAACGCGGCGTAGGCCAGGGCGCGCGGCGCGAGGTCGGTCGCCACCACGGTCTGCGCGTGCCGGGAGGCGAGGAGCGCCTGGATGCCGCACCCGGTGCCCAGGTCGAGCACCCGGCGGCGCGGGCTGCGCATCGTCACCCCGGCGAGCGTGAGGGACGCGCCCCCGACGCCGAGCACGTGGTCGGCCCGCAGGCGCCGCCCGGTCGCCAGCTCGCCGGGGTCGGAGGCCAGCCACCACTCGGCCCGGCCGAGCGCGTCCTCCACGACGACCGGCTGCAG